>NZ_JBQVRO020000002.1:0-394326 GCF_052439115.2 Halorubrum sp. FL23 | reverse complement strand
CTCGGTTCTTGATCCGCTAGTCACGCCGCGTTCAGCCGCCGACCCGTGCATA
Organism: Halorubrum sp. FL23; assembly: GCF_052439115.2. Lineage (NCBI taxonomy): Archaea > Methanobacteriati > Methanobacteriota > Halobacteria > Halobacteriales > Haloferacaceae > Halorubrum > Halorubrum sp. FL23. Next base: position 394,274 of record NZ_JBQVRO020000002.1, on the reverse strand, counting down.
GGATTGATGGTATTCGCAACTCCACAATGACGATTCGATATACCGAAGAACGGTTTATGAGTTCCGTATCCGAACGTGTTCGGGCGCGTTTCGCGGCCGTGGGAACCCTCGAAAGCGGGTTCGGTGAGTCGTGCGTACTCCGGGTATGGTCGAGAAGACGGACCGAACCGGCGGATCGGACGGGGCGCGCTCCGCGGACGGCCGGCGCTTCGAAGTGTTCGTCCGCGAGGAGGAGGCGGACCCGCTCCGTCACGTCGGCACCGTCGCGGCGCCGACGCCCGACGCCGCCCACGAGGAGGCGAGCAAGCTCTTCGCGTGGTACGCCCGCGACGTGTGGGTGTGTCCCGCCGACGAAACGCACCGGTACTCCGCCGAATCGCTCGCGGACGAGGAGTCGGCGGCCGAGGCGGGCGGCGACGGGGAATCCGGCGACCCCGACGCGGCGGGACGCGATCCCGACGAACCGCGCGTCTACGAGGAGACCGAGGGAGCCCCGACGGTCTCGTGCGGCGGGGCGCCTGTCGACGACACGGAGGGGTCCCGATGATCTCCGTCAGCAAACTCCTCTGCGACCTCGACGCCGAGAGCGACGGGCTCCGGTACGACGCCGCCGACGGATCGAAGAAACCCCAGATCACCGACGACAAACAGCAGCGCCCGGTGGTCGTGTGGAACACCACGAAGCGGTGTAACCTCTACTGCGAGCACTGCTACGCGGCGGCCGACCAAGCGGGCGCGCCGAACGAGCTCTCCACCGCGGAGGGGAAGGCGCTCATCGACGACCTCGCCGACTTCGGGGTGCCGGTGCTCCTGTTCTCCGGCGGCGAACCCCTCGTCCGCGAGGACCTTCCGGAGCTGGTCGCACACGCCGCCGACAGCGGCGTTCGTCCCGTCCTCTCGACGAACGGCACCCTCCTCACTCGCGAGAACGCCCGCGAGCTGAAGGAGGCGGGACTCAAGTACGCGGGCGTCTCGGTCGACGGGCTCCCCGAGCGCAACGACCGCATCCGGGGCGAGGAGGGCGCGTTCGACGCCGCCGTTCGGGGGATCGAGGCGTGTCTCGACGTGGGGCTCAAAACGGGGCTTCGGTACACGATCACCGAGCACAACGTCGACGACCTCGCCGGCGTCGTCGATCTCCTCGTCGACGTTGGCGTCGACCGGTTCTGCTTCTACCACCTCGACTACGGCGGTCGCGGCGCCGACATCGCCGACGTGGACCTGAGCCCCGAGGCGACGCGGAAGGCGGTCACCGACCTGTGTGACCTCACCCGCGAGTACCACGACTCCGGCGAGGAGATCGAGACGCTGCTCGTCGGCAACTACGCCGACGCGGGCCACCTCGTCGAGTACGCCGACCGCGAGATGGGGACCGACCGGGCGCGGCTCATCCACCGGTACCTCCAACGCAACGGCGGCGATCCGACCGGCGAGCGCGTCGCCGACGTGGACCCGGTCGGCAACGTCCACCTCACCCAGTTCTGGCAGGGGTACTCGCCCGGAAACGTCCGGGACCGGTCGTTCGGCGCGATCTGGTCGGACGAGTCGAACCCGCTGCTCGCGGGGCTCCGCGAGCGCGAGGACCACCTCTCCGGGAAGTGCGCGGAGTGCGCCTATCGGGGGATCTGCCGCGGCGGCTCGCGGCTCCGCGCGCTGGCGGCCCACGGCGACCCCTTCGCGCCCGACCCGAAGTGTTACCTCACCGAGGTCGAGCGCGACGGGAACGCGGCGATGAGCCGGATCGAGGGCGGCTCCGCGGCCGACGCGGACTGAGGCCCCGGTCGGTCGCCGTCGGGAGTGGTCGACGCCCGACCGCGCCTCTCCGGAGGCTCCTCGGCGGTGCCGCACGTCTGAGAGCAGCGCCCGTCGGACCGACGAGCGCCGCGCACCTCATCGCTCGATCCCGTCGAACACGTCGGTGACGAGCTTCGCCTGCGCGGTCCGCAGGCGCTGTGAGAGCGCGGACTTGCTGATGTCGAGCTCGGCGGCCAGGTCCCCGAGCGCCACGTCGCCGTCGTCGTCGAAGTAGCCGCGGACGACGGCGAGTTCGAGCCCCTCCCGCTGTTTCGGCGTGAGTTCGGAGAGGTCGAACGTCGCCTGCTCGGTCGCCTCGGGCCCCTCGACGACCGCGAGCCGGACCAGCCGAACGTAGTCGAGCGTCTCCCTGAGCGCGCCGACCACGTCGCGAACCGTGTCCCGGTCGTCGACGTAGGTGGTCACGAGCATCGTCCCGCCTTCGACCCGCTGGACCTGCGGCACGCAGCCGAACCGCTGGAAGGTCCGGCAGAGGCAGTCGTCGGAGACCTCGCCGCGGGCGCGCACCGGCCCGTCGCCGTCGACCGGCTGCACGTCGGCGGTGCACTCGTGGCCCACCGCGTTGACGGCCACGTCGCTGGCGTCGGGGGTCTCGGAGACGATCGGGCAGTCCCAGTCGTCGCTCGGATCGATGTCGAGGTCGACGCGGAGTCGACGCTCGTCCCCTGCGACTTCGGCCATGGAGTTACTTGACCGCCCGGCGGCTTAGCGGCTCGGCGGATCCCCAGTGTCCGAGAACGCGTGCGACGGGCGTCGGCCCGCGCGTGGCCGGCCCGAGCGCGTGGTAGTCGAACGCGGCTGACGGGAGTCCGGCCCCGCTCCTGCCCCCGTCAGATCCCGCGCCGTTTATGTGCCGCGCCGCGGTGAACGGAGATGACGTGCGCGAGACAGCACGCGGAGCCCTCGAACTGGCACGCCTCGGCAACTGCGTCGCCGCCGCGGTCCTCACCGCGACCGGGGCGTTCGTCGCCGGCGCCGGCGACGCGCTCGCCCCCGCGGCGATCGCCGCGGTCACCACCGCGTTCGCGGTCGCCGCCGGCAACGCGATCAACGACTACTTCGACCGCGAGATCGACGTGATCAACCAGCCCGACCGTCCGATTCCGCGCGGTGCGGTGTCGCCGCGGGGCGCGCTCGGGATCTCCGCCGTCTGGTTCGCGGCCGCCGTCGTCCTCGCGCTGGCGCTCCCGCGGCTGGCGCTCGCCATCGCCGCCGTCAACCTCGTCGCCCTCGTCACCTACACGACGGTGTTCAAGGGGACGCCGGGGCTCGGCAACGTCCTCGTCTCGTATCTCGTGGGGTCGACCTTCCTGTTCGGCGGCGCCGCCGTCGGCCGCCCCGGGGCGGTCGTCGTCCTCGCGCTGCTCGCGGCGCTCTCGACGTTCGCCCGCGAGGTGATCAAAGACGTCGAAGACGTGGTCGGCGACCGCGAGGAGGGGCTCCGGACGCTTCCCGTCGCGATCGGCGAGCGCCGGTCGCTGTGGATCGCGGCGGGGTCGCTCTCCGTCGCCGTCGCCGCCAGCCCGCTCCCGTACCTCACCGAGACGTTCGGCGGCGCCTACCTCGTCCTCGTCGGGGTCGCCGACGCGGTCATGCTGTACGCCTGCTACGAGGCGTTCGCCGACCCGACGGCGGCCCAGCAGCGATTCAAGTACGGGACGTTCCTCGCGGCGGTCGCGTTCGTCGTCGGCCGGGCCGCGTTGTTGGTTTGAAACGGAGACGGAAACGAGCGTGCGCGTTGGCCGACAACGTGCGGTCGCCGACGCCGTCGTGCGATCGCCGACGATTCCGTGCGATCGCTACCGCTGTCGCTCTTCCAACGAGATCGGCAAAAATCAGCGATACGTCGCTCGCTCGACGGCGGACGGTCAGGTGACGGTCACGCGACGTTGAAGCCCTTGTCGCGGAGGAAGTCCTCCACGCGACCCGAGTGGTTCCCCTGCAGCTCGATGGCCCCGTCCTCGACGGTGCCGCCGCAGGCGAACTTGGACTTGAGGTCCGACGAGAGGGAGCTCATGTCCACGTCCTTCGGGTCGAATCCTTCGATGACCGTTACCTCCTTACCGTACCTGCGCTCGTCGATGCGGATGCTGATCTGCTGGGACTCCTTCGCGACGTCCTCGCAGACGCAGAGTTCCTGGGGCAGTCCGCACGTCGAGCAGACTTCCGACATTACGGCTGAATCTACATGGTGCCCGTATTAAATAGTGTCGGGAGTGCGGCCGTCGCACACGCCGAGTGCGGCGACCGCTCACCCGCGCCGCGGTCACTCCCGGGTGAACAGCCGGCCGATCACGGGCGTCCGCTCCAGCGCGAGCCGGCGGACCGTTCGCCGCGCCTCGTCCGCCTCCGCGCGCGTCACCGCTCCGGCGTACGTCGCCCGCTCGTAGGTCTCGCGGACCGCTCCCGCGCGCTCGTCGACGGAGCCGTCGCGGAGCGGGAGGTCGTCGAGGTACGCTCGCGGCGTCTCCCCGGGTCGCCGCTCCCGGTAGCGCCGGGCCAGCAGGTGTTCCAAATCGGCGAACGCCCGCTTCGCGTCCTCGGTCGGCTCCCCGCGCCCCCAAGGCGTCCGGATCCGGACGGCGCGGCGCGCGCGCCCACCGAGGCCGAGCCGCCGCGCGCCGGCGACGCCGATCGTCACGACGAACAGCCAGTACGCGACCGCCTCCCGCGACGGGACCGGCAGCCCGTCCTCGTCGCCCTCGCCAGCGCCCGGGCCGCCGACGCCGGCGGGCGTTCCCTCTTGGATGAGCCGCTCCTGTGGGAACCCCCCCTCGGCGAGCGAGGCGCCGGTCCCGTTGGCGTCGCCCGCCTCGTCGCCGCCGGCCCCGTTGCTCCCGTTCGCCTCCCGGGACGGCTCGCCTTCCGCGCCGGCGGGCGCGTCGTCCCCCGGGTCCGGCGTCGGGCCGCCGCTCGGCTCCGACGCCGCGGTGTCGACCCCCGCTTCGTCGCTCTGGCGGGCCTCGGCGAGCCGTTCGTTCCGGGCCTCGGCGCGCTCGCTCGGCGGGGTCGGGTCGAACGCGACCCAGCCGTGGTCCGGGAAGTACACCTGCACCCACGCGTGGGCGTCCTGCCCGCGGACGACGTACCGGTCGTCGCCGACCCGATCGCCCTCGGAGTAGCCGGTCGCGAACTGCGCCGGGATCCCCTGCGAACGAAGCATCGCGACCATTGTCGTCGCGAAGTACGTGCAGTAGCCGGCGTCCATCTCGAAGAGGAACGCGTCGGCCACGTCGCCCTCGGGTTTCTCGACGGCGAGCGAGTAGTCGTACTCCTCGATCAGGTACCGCTCGATCGCGGCCGCCCGATCGTAGGGGTTCTCCGCGTCCGCCGCCTCGACGATCGACTCGGTGCGCTCGCCGACCCGGTCCGGCGTGCTCTCCGGAAGCTGCGTGTAGCGGTCCTCGATCGCGGGGTCGTACGCCGCGCTGGCGTTCCGGAGCGCCGCCGGCTCCGCGTCGAGCACCCGGCTCTCGACGGTCGTCGACTCGCCCGGCCGTAGCGCGGCGCCGAGCCGGAGCGTGCCGCGCTCGTCGACCTGCACGGCCGAGGCGCCCGCGCCGCGCACGTCCACGGCCTGCCACGGCGCGGGGACCGCGGTCGACTCCACCCGCGCGGTGACCGTGACGTTCGCCGCCGTCGTCTCGCCGGGCGGCCCGTCGAGCGAGCCGTCCAGCGTCGACCGATCGCCCGACCGCACCCAGCCGTCGCCGGTGTAGGTGTCGTAGGCCGCGACGTGCCAGTTCGACGCGACCGGGCTCTCGATCTCGTACCGCACCTCGGGGGAGAGCCGCGTCGGGCCGACCACCTCAACCTCGTCGCCGGCGCCGAGCGACGACTCCAGCGTCTGGCTGCGGTCGCCCGTCCACGGCTGCGCCGTGGCCGCCGGCAGCACGGTCACCGTCGCGCTCACGAGGATCATCGCCGCCAACACCGCGGCGAGCTGGTCGCCGTGGCTCCGGAGCGCGTCGGGCGTCGACAGCGTCGAGAGCCCGGCCGCGAGCGCGGCGCCGACGACGCCGACCAGCGCGGCCAGCCCTCCAGCGTCGCCGGTGCAGACGAGGAACCCGAGGGTTCCGCCGGCCACGGCGGTCGCCTCGACGTGGCGCCCCCGCCCGACGAGGTACACGACGAGGAACGTCGGCGCCGGCGCGACGGCGAGGATCCACACGTCCGCGAGCGCGAGCCGGAGGATGGAGAGCCCGGTCAGAAGCGACACCACGTCGATCGCGACGCTCTCGACCGAGAAGAGCGCCCGCCGGCTCGCGGGGACCGCGAAGTAGTACCCCGCGAGCGCCGCCGCGAACAGCGCCGCCGTCAACCGCACGGCGGTGCGCTCGGTGACGACCCGGGCGAGGACCGCGCCGGCGGCCCCCGCGACCGAGACGGCCGCGGCGGTGCGCGCCGTCCCGCCGACCACGTCGGTCGCCCCGAGGAACACGGCGAGGTACGCCGCGGTGACGAGCGCGACGCCGACGACCGCGGGGTCCGCGAAGCCGCTCCAGTCGTCCGCCGGCTCGTCGGCCGCCGCCCCGCCGAGGTCCGGAAGCGCTCCCGACGCGCGCCGTCTCGCGGCCTCGGCCCGCCCCCGATCCCCGGACGCGCGACCGCTCATCGCCCGCGCACCTCCGTCTCGGTCGGAGCGGCCGCCGCCGCTCTCGAACGCTCCGCATCGGATTCACCGTCCGCCGCCGCTCGGAGGTCGTCGACGGCGACGGTCCGCCCCCCGGTCCGATACCGCGCGCCGTCCGCGTCGGCGAGCACCGCTACGTCGGCGTCGTCGACCGCGACCGCGCCCGGACCGGTCACCGCCGCCAGCTCGAGCACGGCGCGTCGCCCCTGCGGTCCCGGCCGGACCGACACGCTCCCGGCCGGCAGCGTCAGGTCCACCGGGACCCCGTCGTCGAGCAGGGCGAGCGCGAGGCTCGCGGCCGCGCTCGCGAGGGCGTCGGCCCCCCCGCGCTCGCCGGCGGTCTCGCCCGCGATCGCCACCCGCCCGCGCCGCGTCTCCGCGGCGAACTCCTTGACCACGATCTCGTCGCGCTTCGCCGTCGTTGGCCAGTGCACGTCGCGGAGCGCGTCGCCGCGCGCGTACTCCCGCAGCCGGTCGAACTCCTCGCGCTGCCGGCTCGCGCCGACCGCGTCGTCGGCGTACAGCTCCCGCCGGAACCGCGCGGGGATCGGGTGGCAGACCGGATACGCGGTCGCCGCGTCCGTGTCGTCGACGACCACCTCGCGGTCGAAGAGCCCGAACACGTCCGTCGCGGTCACCCTGACCGGCCCCAGCCGGCGCTCCCCCCGTTTCAGATACCGGACCCGATACGTCACCGGCCCCTCCCCGATCGACGCGCGGATCGGCCCCTCGGGGCCCTCCAGCCCGTCGTCCGTCTCGTCGTCGATCGCCGCCAGATACGTCCCGGCGGCGCCGGCGGTCGCCGGTCGGAGCTCGATCCGGGCCTCGCGGCGCTCCCCGACGAACCCGTCCCGAGGCGGGACCCGGCGCACCTCGGGGTCCTCCACTCTCGCCAGCTGGACGTACCCGGCGACGAGCGCGACGACCCCCGGGAGGACGACCGCGTCGAGCGCGCGTCCGCCCGCCGCCAGCCCCAGGAGCCCGCCGATCACGCAGGCCGCGCCGACGACGCGACCGCGCCGGGTGAGGGTCGCCTTCGGCATCGGCTCACTCCACGGAGACCCGGTCGAGCGCGTCGGCGACGATCTCCGCGCCGTCGGCGTCGCCGGAGTCGGACCGGATCCGGTGGGCGAACACCGTCGGCGCCTCGGCCTGTACGTCGTCGGGGATCACGTAGTCGCGCCCGTCGAGGGCGGCGCGCGCCTGAGCGGCTCGCAGCAGCGCGAGGCTCCCGCGGGGGCTGACGCCGAGGCGGGCGTTCCGCCGGGTGTGGACCGCCAGCCGCGCCACGTACCGGCGCAGCGCCTCGGTCGCCTCGATCGCGGCCACCGCGGCCCGGGCGCGCCGAACGTCTCCGATCGTCGCCACCGGCTCGACCGCCTCGACCGGGTGGTCGCCGGCCATCCGGCCGATGATCTCCGCCTCCTCGTCCGTGTCGGGGTAGCCGAGCCGGATCTTCTTGGTGAACCGGTCGACCTCGGCGACCGGCAGGTCGTACGTCTGGCCGGGCTCCACGTCGTTTTGGGTCGCGATCACGCAGAACGGGTCCGGCAGCTCGCGGGTGTCCCCGTCGGTCGTCACCTGCCGCTCTTCCATCGCTTCGAGGAGGGCCGACTGCGTCTTCGGCGGCGCGCGGTTGATCTCGTCGCCGAGCACGACGTTCGCGAACACCGGCCCCGGCTGGAACTGGAACTCGTCGGTGCGCTGGTCGAACACGTTGACGCCCGTCACGTCCGAGGGGAGCAGATCCGGGGTGAACTGGACGCGCTTGAACGAGCCGTCGATCGAGCGCGCGACCGCCTTCGCGAGGGTCGTCTTCCCGACGCCGGGAACGTCCTCGACGAGGAGGTGGCCCCGGGCGAGCAGGGTGACCACGACGTGGTCGACCGCCTCCCGCTTCCCGACGATCACCTCCTCGACGTTGTCGGCGACGCGCTCGGCGAGGGCGGCCACCGCCGCGGGCTCCATCGCGGCGTTTCCGGCGTCCGCGGCGCCGTCGTCATCGGCGCTGCCGACGCCGCTATCGCTGTCACCACCGTCGTCGCCGTCGACACCCGGCCCCAGCGGCCCCGTCTCCCCCGGATCAGTCATCGGCGTCGCTCGTCGTCCACACCGTGGGTCGCGGGCCGAGCCGCTAGGCTCGGCCCGGGAACGCACCGCTCCGATCTGGGCGCACGCCGACCAGCCGGAGAGACCATGCGAGTGGCACCCATTGACATAGATGTATCTCGGATTAGGATGGAAGCGGGATATGCGTTCCGCCGAAACGCCGTGTCGGCGTCTCTCCGACTACCTCTGGACGCCTCCGATTCTCCTCGACCGCCGTCGCTCGCGCACGTTCCGACCGCCCTCGACGGCCTACGGCTCCCGCACGTTCCGGCCGACCGGCTCGCCGAACGACTCCGCGCCGGTGACCGGGTCCCGCTCGTAGACGACCTCGCCCCGGACCGTCGTCAGCTCCGGGAACACGCCCAGCAACCCCTCGAAGGGGGTCCAGCCGGCCGCGCCGTGGAGCGCGCCGGCCTCGATCTCGCGGGGGTTCGTCAGGTCGACCAACACGAGGTCGGCGTCGGCGCCCGGCTCGATCCGACCCTTGCTCTCGATCCCGAAGATCGACGCCGGGTTGGCGGCGACCACGTCGCGGACGCGCTCCAGCGAGAGGTTGCCCTTCCGCACCGACTCCAAGAGGAGCGGATAAAGCGTCTCCACGCCCGGCACGCCGCTCGGCGCGTCGGCGAGCCCCTGCCGCTTCTCGGCGACCGTGTGGGGCGCGTGGTCGGTGGCGACCACGTCGATGTCGCCGTCGCGGAGCCGCTCGAAGACGCCGGCTCGCCGCTCCTCGGAGCGGAGCGGCGGGTTCATCCGCCCGAACGTCCCGAGCCGCCCCGCGTCCTCGCGCGACAGGAAGAGGTGGTGCGGCGTCACCTCGCAGGTCGCGCCCGCGTCGGTCACCGCGTCGACCCCCTCGGGCGTCGACGTGTGCGCGATGTGGACCTGCGCGTCGCTCTCCGCGCCGGCCTCCAGCGCGCGCTCGACCGCCGCGGCCTCGGCCTCGGCGGTCCGGTAGGCCGACCACGCGTCGGCGTTCGCGGCGGTGCCGACGCCCCCGAGGTCGCCGTCGAGCGCGCCCTCGTCGAACAGGGTCTCGTCCTCCGCGTGGACCGTGACGGGCACGTCGCGGGCGGCGGCCTCGGCGAGCGCCTCCGCGAACAGGTCCAGCGCGATCCCCATCTCGCCGGTCGAGTCGGCGAGGAACACCTCGCCGAGCGCGAACAGGGGGCGCTCGAAGAGGCTCTCGGGGTCCCAGTCGGCGGTGACGCCGCCGTTGATCCCGTAATCGACGAGCGCGGGCGCGGCGAGGTCGGCCTTCTCGTCGAAGGCGTCGCCGTCGACGGTCGGCGGCGAGGTGTTCGGCTGGTCGACGACGGTCGTGACGCCGCCGGCGGCCGCGCCCCGCGAGCCCGAGGTCCACGTCTCCTTGTGGCTCGCACCCGGCTCGCGGAAGTGGACGTGCACGTCGACCGCGCCGGGCAGGAGATGGCGCCCCCGCGCGTCGACGACGCGCTCGCCCGCGTCGGCGTCGAGGCCGGCATTCGTCGGTTCGACCGCGTCCACCGTCCCGTCGCGAACCCGAACGTCGCGGACCCGCCCGTCGGCCAGCTCCGCACCCGTGATGAGCATGGGTACGCGCTCGCGGCGCGCCGCTTAAACCGTGTGGTTCGGACGCCTCGGTCGCGGCGGTCGAGACCTCGGCGGATCCGTGAGGACGACGCGCGGCCCACCACAAAGCGTTTGTCGGGCGCGAGACCCAGTTGCGGTATGGCCCTCCCCCCGCTTTCCGCGCTCTCCGCGGTTCCCGTTCGCCCCGACCCTCACACCGTTCGGTCCGGCCTTGACGCCGTCCCCGTCGGCGACCTCGCTCCGGTCGCCGCGGCCGTCCCGGCGGTCATCGACACGGCGATCGGCTGGCTCTTCACGCTCGTGCTGGTCGCGCTCCCCGGCGTCGTCGCCGCCGTGTGTTGGACCCCTTTCCTGCTCGCGGCGCGGTTCCGGGCGCTGTTCGTCGCGCTCCCGCCGGCGGACCGGCTCGTGCCATCGTACGTCGGCGTCGCGCTGGCCCTCTCGGTCCCGTACCTCGCCGGGATCCTGCTCACCGTCGGACTCGTCGACTCGGCGGGCCCCGGCTGGAGCGAGGGGTTCATCGACACCGCGCTGTTCGGCGGGATCGGCGTCGGGGCCGGCGTCCCGGCGCTCGCCGTGCTCGGGCTCCCGCGGCTCGGCGTCGACTGGGACCCGACCGGATACGGGCCGGGGACGTGGGCGCTTCTCGTCGCCGCCGGGCTGTGGTACGCGCTCGTCGCCGCGGTGCCGCTGATCGCGCTGTCGATTGGGCTCGCGCTACCGGGCGGGTACTGACAACGACCGTGGCCGGGCCGGCACGGCGGATCGCAGGGGCGGTCCGGGCGCGTTCAGTACCGGGTGCATTCAGTACCGGCTGCGTTCAGTATCGTAACACTTTGTTGACCCGAGCGGGCTACCAGTCGACATGTTCCCCGCACCCCTCCGACTGTTCTTCGTCGTCGTCCCCCTCCTCGTCGCCGCGGGCGCGCTGGCGATGGCCGCGTTCCCCCGGCGGATGACCGCGTGGCAGCTGCGCTCCCCCGACGGCTCGACGCAACGGCTCGAGCCGAGCGGGACGCGGCTCCTGCTGATGCGGATCATGGGCGTCGTCGTCGCCGGCCTCGCGCTGCTCATGCTGTTCACGAGCCAAGCGATCTTCCCCTGACCGCCGATCCCGACCGATCACCGGTCGACCCCGTGCCAACCGGTGCCGACGCTCCGATACGGTTTTGGGTCGTCCCGCGGAATCCCCGACAAATGCTGTCTCGACAGTTCGTCCGGGAGAACCCAGAAGTCGTCCGCGAGGCGCTCGCCGACAAGGGCGTCGACGTGGACCTCGACCGGATACTCGACGTCGACGAGGAGTGGCGGGACCTGAAGAGCCGCGGCGACGACCTCCGGCACGAGCGCAACGAGGTCTCCTCGAAGATCGGCGAGCTGAAGGCCGACGGGAAGGAGGAGGCGGCCCAGGAGGCGATCGAGCACTCGCAGGAGCTCAAGTCGGAGCTGCAGGAGATCGAGGAGCGCGCCGACGAGCTGGAGGCCGAACTGGAGGCGTCCCTGCTCGAGCTCCCGCAGATTCCGGACGAGTCGGTGCCGGTCGGCGCCGACGAGTCTGAGAACCGGGAGCGGCGCCGCGAGGGGTTCGACGACCTCCGCGAGCTCCCGGCCGACGTGGAGCCGCACTACGACCTGGGCGAGGAGCTCGAGATCCTCGACTTCGAGCGCGGCGCGAAGGTCGCCGGCGGCGGCTTCTACGTCGCGAAGGGGGACGGCGCGCGGCTGGAGCACGCGCTGATCCAGTTCATGCTCGACGTGCACCGCGAGCAGGGGTACGAAGACGTGTTCCCGCCGATCCCGGTCAACTCCGCGTCGATGCGGGGAACCGGCCAGCTCCCGAAGTTCACCGAGGACGCCTACCGCGTCGAGGGCACCAACGAGGAGGCGTACGACGACGACGACCTCTGGCTGCTCCCGACCGCGGAGGTGCCCGTCACCAACCTCCACCGCGACGAGATCCTCCTGGGCGAGGACCTCCCGCTGAAGTACCAGGCGTACACGCCGAACTTCCGGCAGGAGGCCGGCGAGCACGGCACCGAGACGCGCGGCATCGTCCGCGTCCACCAGTTCAACAAGGTGGAGATGGTGAACTTCGTGCGGCCCGACGAGAGCGACGAGCGCTTCGAGGGGCTCGTCGACGAGGCCGAGGAGGTGCTCCGACGCCTTGAGCTCCCGTACCGGATCCTGGAGATGTGCACCGGCGATCTGGGGTTCACGCAGGCGAAGAAGTACGACATCGAAGTGTGGGCGCCGGCCGACGACATGGACGAGGGCCCCGCACGGGGCGGCCGCTGGCTGGAGGTCTCCTCGGTCTCGAACTTCGGTGACTTCCAGGCGCGCCGCGCGGGGATCCGGTACCGCGAGGAGCACCACGAGTCCGCGGAGTTCCTGCACACGCTGAACGGGTCGGGGCTCGCGGTCCCGCGGATCGTCGTCGCCATCCTGGAGTACTACCAGAACGACGACGGCACCGTCACCGTTCCCGAGGCGCTGCGCCCGTACATGGGCGGCACGGAGGTCATCGAGGGCCACGACGCGGTCGGCGAGTCGAAGCTGGGCGGCGAGTAGGCGTCCTCCGCCGAACTCGTCACCGCCGCTACTTGTTTTCGAGCGCGTCGAGGATACACGCGGAGGCGATGACCGCCTCCTTCGGCACGTCGCTGGCGTCGTCGATGGTGACGGTGTAGGCGTCGCGCAGGGAGAACTTCCCCTCGATGTCGCCGACGTGGTCGCCGTCGGCGTCGAATATCTCGTACTTGTTCGGGACGAGGTTCGCGGCGCCGACGAGGTGCCGGAGCGCCGCCAAGAGCTTGTTCTTCGACCGAATCGTCGCCAGCGCCTCCCCGGTCTCGGGGTCGCGGATCGTCCAGTTTTCCATGAACAGCGAGTAGTCCTCGTCGAGGACGACGACCTCCTCGCCGGTGCCCGCGTCGGTGATCGCGTAGTTCCCCGCGATGTCCATGATACCGCCCGCCTTCACCGAGAACGCGTCGTCGCCGTCGCCGGTGACGAAGGGGAACTCCTCTTTCAGTTTGAACAGCTTCTGTTTCCCGCGCAAGACGATGTCGCCGGCGCCGTCGTGGACGGTGTACTTGTTTCGGACCATCGACTGCGTCACCTCGTATCGGTCGCCGTCGAGGTCGACCGTGGAGATGTCGTACGCGCTCGGCGCGGACGGGGACCTGGAGGGATCGGTCATGGGTGTCGAAGCGCGTCACCGCCGGAAAAACCTCCCGCTCTCCCGACGGCGCCCGCGCCCGGACGCGGTGGCTCAAGCGATCGCCGTAGCCTTCGGCACCCCTTTTTCGCCGGCGCGCCGTCGTGACGGTAATGTCTCGACTCGCGCTCGTCGCGATCGGGTGCCTCGTCGTCGTCGCCGGCTGCCTGTCGGGCGGGGCTCCGGCCTGCCCCGAGATAGGACCGGACGGCGAACGGGTCGACGATCCGGTGTGCCCTGACCAACAGGCGGGCGGCCTCTCGCTGTCCCTCGAGCGGGACGGCGAGACCGTCCGCGTCACCGCCACGAGCGTGGACGAGGAGGCAGTCCCGGTCAACCCGGACCGGTGGGCAGTCTTCCGGAACGCCGCCGACTCGGGAGCAGACGCGCCCGAGTGGCGGACGGCGGCGAACGCGCCGGCGGGAACGCACAACCTGACCGTGATCGAACTGGCACCCGACGAGACGCAGACGTGGGAGCTCCGCTACGATCCGACCGCGTCGGACGCGTCCGACCGCCGCGACGCGGTGCTCGACCGGCCGGGCGAGTACGTCTTCTCGCTCCGGGCGAACGACCGGACCTACGTCATCCCCTTCCGGATCGAGGAGTGAACGACGGCGTCAGCCGACCGATCGAGGGGCTCCGCGTCTGCGGCGCGGCGTAGCAGTTCGGTTCCGCTCTACCGCGCACGACGGGGTCGACCCCGGTGCGCCTCTCGGCTTAGTTCGGTTCCTCGCTCTGCTGCTGTCGGTGGTGGCGGCGGAGGACTCCGACTTTGTTCGCCACCGCGGCCGACAGGTCGCGGAACGCCGCCGCGGCGTCGCCGCCGTCACTGGTCACGATCGGCTCGCCGTCGTCGGCTCCCGCGCGGACGGCCGGATCCAGCGGTAGCGATCCGAGGTACGGGACATCGACCGAATCGGCGAGCGTCCGGCCGCCGTCCTCGCCGAAGATGTCGTGTGTGTCCCCGCAACCGGGGCAGACGAACCCGCTCATGTTCTCGACGACGCCCAACACGTTCGTCTGGTACTCCCCGAACATCTGAACGCCGCGGCGGGTGTCGCCCACGGCGACGGACTGCGGCGTCGTGACGACGACCGTCCCCGTGACGGGGAGGTTCTGCAGCACCGTCAACTGGACGTCGCCGGTCCCCGGCGGCAGGTCCACGACGAGGTAGTCCAGCGACCCCCACGACACGTCCTCGAAGAGGTCGGTGAGCGTGTTCTGTGCGACCGGTCCGCGCCAGACGACCGGATCGTCCTCGTCGATCAGCAGGCCGACGCTCATCAGTTTGAGCCCGTGAGCGGTCGGCGGTTCGATCCGGTCCTCGCCGTCGACGGTCGCCACGTCCGGGTCGGCGTCGGCGCCGAGCATCTGGGGAACGTTCGGGCCGTACACGTCGGCGTCGAACAGCCCGACGTTCGCCCCGCGGTCGGCGAGGCCGGCGGCGAGGTTGACGGCGACGGTGCTTTTCCCGACGCCCCCCTTGCCGGAGGCGACGGCGATCACGTTCTTGACGCCCGGCAGGACCGACGACTCGGCGGCGTCGAACAGCGGCACGCTCGCCGAGAGCTCGGTGTCGATCCCCGCGCCGTCGGCGACCTCGCGGACGCGCTCCGCGATGGCGGCCTCGTCCGGCGCGTGCGGCGCGCCGAGCGCGAGCTCGACGGCGGCGGTCCCGTCCTCGACGGCAACGTCGGTGACGAGGCCGGCGCTGACGATGTCTGTACCGAGCGCCGGGTCGTCGACGGCGCGGAGGCGATCGCGGAGGTCTGCGTCTGAAATGTCGGTGGTTGTCATTGGTCGTGTGGTTACGCGGGTGTGGTTTCGGACGGCCGGTCGTCGGCGTCGACGACTTCCTGTGCGTCCCAGGCGGTGAACGTCCGCGCGAGGCGAGCGATCGCGGCGAAGACGCCTTCGACGGTGTCGCGGTCCGCGACGGCGTCTTCGAACCGGTCGATCCACCCCAGCCGGGAGAGCGTCCGGGCCTGGAGGTCGCGGACCGCGTCGAGGCTCCCCTCGCGTCCGCCGCCCTCGAGGAGCGCCGCCTCCCGCTCGCAGAGCGCGCGCATGAACTCGAAGGAGGCGGCGACGTGGTCGGGGATGTCGTCGCCCCGCTCGGGCGAGAAGCCGGCGGCGGCGTACAGCTGCGCCATGTCGGCGGCCGGATCGCCGAGCAGTTCGCCGGCCTCCCCGGCGGTGTGGTACCGGGAGTCCGACTCGAATTCCTCGCTCGGGTCGACCGCGTGGGCGGACGCGAACGGCGGAACGTAGTGGCGTCCCGGCACGACGAACAGGTTGTCGTACCCGATCTTCAGCGACTCCGCGTCGTGGCCGTCGCCGCGGAGGTTCGCCGTCGCGATGTCGATCGGGAACGCCTCGGCGACGGTCGCGAACGCTTCCCCTTCGAGCGCGGCAGCGATCGTCTCGGCCTCGCCGTCGAAGGTCGCGGCCAGCAGGCCGTACAGCCGCGCGCGGGCCGTCGCAATCGCCGCCTCGTCGAGGGTGTCGGGAGTGGGTCCGGACATGCGGATCACCGCCGCTCCACGTCGACGAAGGCGTCGTACTGCGCGTTGCTCCCGCCGACCAGGTCCGAGAGGCCGGTGTCGCCGAGCCTCTCGTCTAACGGCTGGATGTGGTTGATCGCGAAGCCGGCGTCGCGGCCCTTCGCGTACCCGGCCTCCTCGCTCATCGGCTCGTCGAACTGGTAGTCGCTGTGGCCGTCGGCCTCGACCGCCGGCTGCGTTTCGCCGTCGATCGTCTCGGCCGTCGCCCCGTCACCGGTCCGGCCCCAGCCCCACATCGCGCCGACGACGCCCGGACGGATGCCGCCCGTGACCATCGCGACGCCGTCGACGGTCCTGCGACCGGCGTCGATGGCGATCTCGTCGCCGTTCTCGATGCCCCGCTCCTCGGCGTCCTGAGCGTTGATCCACAGCGGGTTCTCGGGACGCGTCTCCCGGAGCCACGGGCTGTTCTGGGTGCGGTGCATCCCCTGGGTCCGCGGCTTCCAGTTGATCAGCCGGAACGGCCGCTCCCGGTCGTCGTCGCCGCTCACCGCGGCCTGTACGGTGCCGTCGTAGTGCTCGACGTCGTCGACCTTCGGAAGCGGGTCGAACCGCTCGCCGGTGAAGGAGTGTTTCCCGTTCGGGACGACCTCGCTGTAGAAGTCGACCCGCGACCCGAGTTTGTACCGCATGTGATCGCCGTCGTAGGCGTTCGAGTCGTCCCCGCGCTCGGCGTAGTCGTAGCCGTGACCGTGCTCGGCGAACGCCTCGTCGTAGCCCTCGGTCGGCTCCTCGAAGCGGCCGCCCCGGTTCAACACGGTGACGACCTTCGGCCACTCCTCGTCGGTGACCGCTGCCTTCCAGCGGTCGAGGTCGAACCCCTCGCCGAGGCCGCTCTCGTGGCTCTCCCGGAACACCCGTCGCTCGTCCTCGCTCGCGTCTTCGACCGGGTCGCGGCTATACGCGATGTTGGCGGCCAGCTTCAGGTAGAAGTCCTCGGCCCGTTCGAGCGGCCACAGGTCGCCGTCCGCGTCGGGGATGGCGCCCTCACCGACGCCGGGCAGGTCGAGCTCCGACCACAGCTCGATGAGCACGTCCTCGAACGGACGCGCGTTGGGGACGACCGACACCGCCGGCTGACTGATCTTCTCGTCGGCCAGCCGCTTGTTCGGGTACGTCCCGAAGTTCTCCCACCGTTCGAGGTAGGTCGGCTCCGGCAGGATGTAGTCGGCGTACCGGCTCGTCTCGCCGATGACCGTGTCCGAGGCGACGATCAGCGGGATCGTCTCGGTGTCTTTGAGGATCGCCGGGATCTCGTCGCCGCCGGCGACCGCCATCACGTGGTTGTTCGAGTAGGGTCGGATGAACAGCGCCTCGACCCCGTACGGGTACTCGTCGGCGGCGCTGCCGTAGAGCTCTTGGGTCGCCTGCGGCGGCGCGACGGGGAACCACGGCCGCTTCGCCGGGTAGCCGTCGTCGCGGTCGAACAGCGAGGTGTCCTCGTAGTTGACGCCGCCCCGGAGCAGGGGGATCCCCCACGGCGAGTGCCCGTCCGGGACGGAGCCGAGTTCGTACCGCCCGGACATGGTGTCGTAGCCCGCGTAGGGCGTGATCTGGCCGCCCTTCCAGTCGTAGTTCCCGATGAGGTGTTGGAGGGTGGCGATCGCCCGCGTGTTGTAGAAGCCGTTGGTGTGCTTCGCCGGGCCGCGGTAGGCCATGATCGCCGCGCGCTTGCCGTGACTGGTGAACTCGTCCGCGATCTCGGCGATCTGGTCGGCGGGCACGCCGGCCATCTCGGCGTACTCCTCGACGGTGTGTTCGAAGACGCGCTCGCGGTACTGGCTCCAGACGCTTCGAACCGCCCTCCCGTCGACCGTCACGTCGACGTCGAGGACCGCCGTGTCGACCTCGCTCGCGGGGCGCGGCTCGCCCGTCGCCGCGTCGACGGCGACGAAGTCGTCGGCGGTGTCGGCGTCCTCCGGAACGAGCCCGAGGTCGCCGGCGCGCGCCTTCGGTCCCGCGGGCTCGTCGACGAGGACGAGGTGCGTCGCGTCGCTCCACGTGGGCTCGTCGTCGTCGCTCGCGGCCGACTGCGACGGGTTCTGGAGGTACGTCAGGTCGTGGCGGTCGTTCTCGATGATCCACCGCGCCATCCCGAGCGCGAGCGCGCCGTCCGCGCCGGGTTCGACCGGCACCCACGTGTCGGCCTTCTCCGCGGTCTTCGACAGCCGCGGGTCGACGACGTCCATCCGCATGCCGTCCTCGATGGCGTTCGTCAGCTTCGGCGCGAGCCACGTCGGCCCCTTGTTGGCGACCATGGGGTTGGTCCCCCACGCGATGAGGTACTCGCAGTTCTCGATGTCGGGGTACTGCCGCTTCTTCTTGGCGCCGTGGGAGCGGACGTTGCCCATCACGCTCGAGACCCCGCAGGTCCCGGCGTGGTGGATGCTGTTTATCGATCCGAGCCCCTGGTGCCAGAGCCGGTTTCGAATGAAGTTGCGCCGGAACCCGCCGACGTCGACGATCTGGTTGGACTTCGGTCCCAGATCGGGGTGGTCGGTGTCGATGAGGTCGTCGGCGTACCGCTCGTCGAACGCCGACTTGGACAGCTCGCCGTTCTGGACGGCCTCCCAGTCGCTCATCACCGCCTCCTGCGGGGCGTATCCCCAGATGTCTTCGAGTCCGGGGTGGCCGAGATCGTCGTCGCCCTCGACGATGTCCTGAATCGCCTGCTCCCACGAGACGGTCTTCCACTCGCCCGAGCCGCGCGGGCCGACGCGCTTCATCGGCTGCCGGACGCGGTAGCTGTCGAAAGCGGTCTGGATGCCCGCCTGTCCCTTCAGACAGATCCGGCCGCCCGAGAGCGACCACCGATCGGTGTCGACGTCGCCGCTCCCCTCGACGTCGCCCATCGCCACGTCCTCCGGATCGCTGTCGTAGGGCACCTGCGAGAACGGCTGCGTGTTGAGGAACGAGTACGGGTTCCCGGCGAGCTTCCGGACGAGCGAGCTGTACTCGCCGGTGCCGCTCCCGTCCGCGAGCTGTACCTTGACCGGACAGAACGTGTTACACTGGCCGCAGGTGGTGTGTATCACGTCGCTCGCGCCGTACTCGCCGTACTCGTCGCCGACGTAGTGGTGCTCGTCGTCCGTCCACAGGTCGTCGACGTCGACCTCGACCGCGGCGTTGCTCGCCGCCGCGATGACTCCGATACTCCCGGCCGCCTTGACGAAGTCGCGGCGCGAAATGCCCGCGCCGTCCTCGCCGGAATCGTCAGTACTCATTCGTGGTCACCTCCAGAGAGCGGGGTCAGCGGAAGCGTCTCCGCACCCAGCGTGTACAACAGCAGGCCGACGCCGATCATGCCGACGCTCGTCCCCCACTCGACGAGGGTCGGGAAGTAGGACCCGTGGGGGAGCCCCTCCATCACCGGCATGACCTGCGCCGGAACGACGATGTTGAACCGCACCGCGATGATTCCGATGACGACGCTCAGTCCGGCCAGCACCATCACCGACGGCGTGCGCCGCCAGGACCGCTTGCTTAACAGCACCATCGGGAACACCCAGCTGAAGCCGATCATGAACCACCAGAACGACCACGACATCGGGCCGTACATGATCACCTGCCAGGTCTCGATCTCGTGAGGGTGGAGGCTGGCGATCGCGATGAACGTCTCGATGGCGGTCAGGGCGGCGTCGACGATGATGAACCCGATCAGCAGCTGTGCGAGCCGATCGAGCAGGTCCGGATCGACCGAATCGCCGTCGAACAGTCGGGTCCGAAGCACGTAGATCATCATCACGAGCGCGGTCCCGCTGAGCAGCGCCGAGACGACGAAGATCACCGGGAACAGTCCGCTGTTCCAGTACGGACGGGCCTTCGAGACGGCGAACAGCACGCCGGTGCCGCCGTGGACCATGAAGATCGCCAGCGGGATGCCGACGATGCCGGCCCGCTTGAGCCAGCGCTGGTCGAACGCCTGCGACTCCTCGCTCGTGTCGAGTCGGCCGAGCGCGAGCGCCGCGTAGAACCGCTCTCTGAGCCCGGAGGTGCGCTCGGCGACCCGCGCGAGGTCGATCCGCATCGAGAAGTACAGCTCCGTGACCAGAATCCCGATGTAGGCCACGTAGGCGTGGACCTCCCACGAGAGCGCCGAGGTCAGCTGGCGCCAGATGAACGGGAAGTACATCCGGTCCATCCGCCCGAGGTCGATCCAGACGAACAGCAGCGCCACCGCCATGCTGATTATGGCCGCGAACAGCGCCTCGCGGTCGATCCTGTGCATCCCCTCGACCTCGAAGACGTTGGCCATCGTGCTCACGAGGAACGCCCCGGCGGAGAGGCCGACGAAGTAGATGTAGAAGGCGACCCACGCGCCCCACGGGACGATGCTCGTGAGGTTGGTACTCGCCATGCCGCCCGTGAGCCGGAGGTACGTCGCGTACGCGCCGACGGCGACGAGAACGCCGACGACCGCGTACCAGGCGACGCGTAACCTGTCGTCCTCGAACCCCGGATCGAACTCGAAGCGTGAGCGTTGTGTTGACATGGGTCACTTGAGGTAGTAGACGTTGGGGTCGGTCCCCTCGTCCTCTTTCAGTTGGAACGCGCGCGACGAGTCGGCCATCTGTGCGACGTCGCTGTCGGGGTTCTCGAGATCGCCCATGTTCCGGGCGTCGCCGACGCACGTCTCGACGCAGGCCGGCTCCTCGCCTCGCTCCAGCCGATGCGTACAGAAGCTACACTTGCGGATGTTGCCGATCGGCGACTTCCCCTCCTCGCGTGACCCGCGGTCGACGCCGTACTCCGGGCTCGTGATCTCGCCCGCTCCCTCGACCTCGTCGTCGTAGTTCTCGCCGAAGTCGAAGTACCGCGCGCCGTACGGGCAGGCGATGTTACAGTACCGGCAGCCGATACACCGGTCGTAGTCGATGTTGACCACGCCGTCGTCCATCTTGTACGTCGCCGAGACGGGACACACCTGGACGCACGGCGGGTTGTCACACTGCATACACGGGCGCGGGACGTTCGTCCGCGTGACGTTCGGGAACTCGCCGTGTTCCTCCTCCATCACGACGTTGTACGAGACCCCGGGCGGGGTCCGGTTCTCGGACTTGCACGCGACCGTACACGAGTCACAGCCGACGCATTTCTGGAGGTCGATCACCATCCCCCACTTCTCGCCGCCCGTGCCGATCCCCCCCTCGCCGTCGTCGACCTGCGCCGTCTCCGTCGAGACCGTGTCCATCGATCCGACGGCGCAGCTCAGCGACTCGGCCGTCTCGGTCGAGACGGTCTGGTCGCCGGCGTCGACCGCCGGGTTCGGCGTCTCGCGGTACGCGTCGCCGAACTCCTCGGCGGCGGCCTCGTCGTACTTCTCCCAGTACTCGTCGCCGGAGATCTCACCCCGGGCGACGCGCTGCGCGTCTTCGGCCATCGAAACGCCGAGGTCGGTGTCCGCCTCGACGTCCGCGAGCTCCTCCCGCGGGTCGGGCCGTTCGTTCTCCACCATCGCGTCGAGGTCGGCCTTCCCGACGTTCGGGATACCGGGGAGGGTGTCCCCGTCGTCAGCGGTGCTCATCGCCACCACCCGTTGCCAGTCGTCTCGTCGCCGAGCGGTCGGGGCCGCGCCGGCGGGTTGGTCCGGGAACTCATACACGTAAACGTACACAGAGCCCGGTGGAAAGGGTGATACCAATACAGTTTGCCCCGGGTGACTCCCGAAGAGATACCCCATACTCCGGGTACCAATACTGTTTGGATCGGGGGGTCGCTCCCCCGAACGGGTTCGCTTCGCGCCGCGCGCCGCCGACCGCCGACATTATCAACGAGAACTGACACCTCCCGATTATGAACGAATCGTACCGACCGAGACGAACGGTCGGCGGAGCGGCGACGACCGTCCGCCGAGGGGGGCGACGGAGCGCATGAACTGGATCATCGCGCTCTCGATCGGGCTTCGGCTGCTCGGCGTCGGGTACTCGATCATGCTGCTCGCGAGCACCCGCGATCGGCGGTTCGGCTTCCTGACGCTGCTTTTGGCCTTCATGACGCTGCGGCAGCTGCTCACCGTCCGAACGGCGACAACGGGGATCGAGGAGCTCCCCGGGCTCATCGTGAGCGGGCTCACCCTGCTGACGGTGTACTACCTCTCCGAATACATCGACGAGGAGGACGCCGTCAAAGCGCAGTTACAGAGCGCGAACGAGCGGCTCCGAGGGTTCCGGAAAGCCATCGAACACGCCGGTCACGCGATCTTCCTCACCGATCCGGAGGGGACGATCGAGTACGCGAACCCGGCCGTCGAGACGGTCACGGGATACGAACCGGACGAGGTGATCGGCGAGAACCCGCGACTCTGGCAGTCGGGGAAACACGACGACGAGTTCTACCAAGGGCTCTGGGAACAGATCGAATCCGGCTCGGTCTGGGAGGGGGAGCTGACGAACCGCCGGAAATCGGGGGAGCTCTGCTGGATCGACGCGACGATCGCGCCGATCACCGAAGACGGGGAGGTGGAGCGCTACGTCGCGATCGAGCGCGACGTCACCGAACGGAAGGAGCGCGAGCTGCGCATCGAAGACCAGAACGAGCGGTTGACCCTCCTGAACAACACCAACGAGGTGCTCCGTGACGTCAATCGGGAGCTCGTCGCCGCGTCGACGAGAGAGGAGATCGAATCCGAGGTGTGCGAGCAGTTCGCGTCCGCCGAGCTCTTCGACGTGGCGTGGACCGGCGGCCGCGGGCTCGTCGACGGCACCGTCAGTCCGCGCTCGTGTGCGGGGACCGACATCGACTCGCTCGACGGCCATATCGAGGGGCTGTGTGACACCGATCCGACGCCGATCGAAGCGGCGCTCGACAGCTCTCGTCCGGTGTTCACCGAGACGGACGACCTCGCCGGGACGCCCGGCGAGGCGCACTGCGTCGTGGTACCGCTCGCGTACCGCGGCGCGGAGTACGGCGTGCTCGTCGTGATGACCCGCAACGCCGACGCGTTCGACCTGATCGAACGCGACATCTTCGCCGAACTGGGTCGCACCGTCGCGGACGCGATCAGCGCCGTCGAGACCAAGCGGACGCTCGCCGCGGACAGCGTCACCGAACTGGAGTTCCAGCTGACCGGGATCGACGAGCCGTTGGCGAACATGGCGGCGCGGCTCGACTGCACGGTCGGCGTCGAGTACGTCGGCGGCAGCGAAGGCGATCGCGTCCAGTACGTCACCGTCGCGGACGCCGAGCCGGAGGCCGTCGCCGAGTACGTCGCCGAGACCGACCGCATCGACGCGGCACAGCACGTCTACACCCACGAGGGGCGCTCTCTGTTCCGGGTCTCGATCGACGAGCGGTCGATCGTCGCGACGCTGGCGCAGTACGGGGCGGGCATCGACGCTCTCTCGGTCGCCGGGACGAGCGGGACGCTGGTCGCCCACGTCGCCAGTTCGAACGACATCCGGTCGGTCGTCGACGCCCTCCAGACGGCGTACGACGGGCTGACGCTCATCGCGCAGCGCGAGCGCGAGCGAGACATCCAGACCGAGGCCGGCTTCCGGAAGCAGCTGGCCGGAGCGCTGACGGACCGACAGCGCGAAGCGGCGCGCACCGCGCACTTCGCCGGGTTCTTCGAGTGGCCCCGCGACCACACCGGCGAGGAGGTGGCGTCGATGATGGACATCTCTCAGACGACGTTCACACAGCACCTCCGCGCGGCCGAAAGCAAGCTGTTCTCCGCGCTGTTCGACGACACCGTGACGGTGTCGTGAACCGTTCGCAGGCCGGATATCCAGTCGGCTACGGCGTCAGCCGGCCGATCGAGGCCCACTCCACGTCGGCGTCGCGGACCCCGCCCTCATCTGCGGTCCCGCCGCGGCCGTCGTCGCCCACCGCGGTCAGCGCGAATACCATCTCCTTGCGGACGCCGCCCGCGAGCCGCACGTCGAGCGAGAGCTCGCGCGGCGAGAACCGGTGATCGGCTTCGACGACGCGAACGAGGTGCTCGGAGTGCGGCAGGTTCTCGACCGTCTCCACGTCGAGGTAGGTCCGGAAGTCCGCGCCGAACTTGAAGCCGGTCTTCGGGACGGCGTCGGCCTCCCGGAGGCGCCTGTACACCGCGAGCCGGCGGTCGAAGCGCTCGCCCTCCACGTCGCGACCGCGGGCGACGACCGCGGCCGCGGGGCCGTCCGCCTCTGTGGCGGCCTCGCCGGCGGAGTGGCCCGCCGCGTCCACCGACGCCGACAGCGAGAGCACGCCGTCGGCCGCGAGCGACGCGGCCTCGACGAGGGAGAGCTGGACCGCGCCCTCGATCGCCGCGGCGCGGCCGGTGAGCGGCTGGCCGTAGAAGCCGCGCTCGTAGAGCCCCTCGGGGGCGTCCCAGACGACGACGCGGTCGGCGAGGAGGACGCCCAGCAGGCGGTTCGGCGGCTCGTAGTCGGTCGCGCCAGAGACGCCGCCCTCGGTCGCCGCGAAGTACGTGATGTCCGACTCCTCGTCGACGACCGCGAGGGTGCGTCCCGCGAGTCCGGCCGCCCGGAGCGACTCGCGCTCGCCCACGACCTGCACGGGGTATTTGACGTTCCCCGTGTCGGGCGTCGAGCCGCGCTCGTAGGCGATGAAGTCGACCGCGTCGGGCGCGTCGATGTCGCCGCCCGGCCACGGCTCGCGGGCGGGCGAGAGGTAGAAGCCGCGGTCGCGCAGGTCGGCGTAGACGAGGTAGCGCACCGCGAAGCGGTCGGCCGCGGCGGCGCTCTCGACGAAGAAGCGCTCGAAGCCGGCCTCGTCGCCGTCCGCGTCGATCGTGACCCCCGAGAGGTCCCCGCGGAACAGCAGGTGAGCGGCCTCGACGCGCGAGAGCGCGATCTCGTTGCCGTCGAGCGGGCGACCGTAGCCGCCGGAGTCGTGGAACCGCTGGCGGGCGTCGCCGGCGACGTGAACGGCGTCGCCGCGCAGGTGCCCTGTCGGTTGCATATCGAACGACGGGTCCGGCCGGGGTAAGGGGGTTGCGGTCGGCGACGGGAGCGGACGTTCGACGGCGGAGGTGCCCCTGCCGGGTAAGGGTAAAGGGTCAGTGGCCGGAACGGAGCGTATGAACGACACCGCCGGCCTCCGGCTCACGGTGCGTGCCGCCGAGAAGCGGGACGCGGGCCGGGGCATCGCTCGGCTCCCCGAATCCTCCCGGAAGCGACTCGGCCTCCTCAGCGGCGACACCGTCGAGATCCGCGGCGAGCGCACCGCGGTCGCGAAGGTGTGGCCCGGCGGCGCGGACGCGCGAGAGGGCTCCGTCCTCATCGACGCCGACACGCGCGCGAACGCCGGGGTGAAGGTCGGAGACACGGTCACGGTCGCTCCCGTCGAGGTCGGGGACGCCGACCGCGTGGTCCTCACCGCGCCCGCGGAGCTCGCCGACGTCGACGTGAGCCGCGAGGTGGTCGAGCGAGCGCTCGCCCGCGACCTCCGCGACCGCCCCGTCACCGAGGACGAGGCCGTCCACGTCGAGCGGCTCGGCGGAATCCGGTTCGTCGTCGCCGAGACGGAGCCGGCGGGCACGGTCCGCGTCACGACCCTGACCGACGTGTCGGTGACGTACGGGGGCGAGGCGGAGTCGGGGTCCGACACGAGCGCCCGGCGCGACGACCGGAGCGCTCCCGCAGCGCGGTCGGGGGACGACGCTCCCGCGGACCGGTCCGCCGGCTCCGCCGGGGGCGACAGCTCGGGAACCGGGACCTCCGGACCCGACGCTCGGTCCGGCGGGAGCAGGACCACACCTCCGGCGGAGCACACCGCGGGCGCGACCTACGAGGACATCGGGGGGCTCGACGAGGAGCTGGAGCTGGTGCGCGAGACGATCGAGCTCCCCCTCTCGGAGCCCGGCGTGTTCACCCGGCTCGGGATCGACCCGCCGAAGGGCGTCCTGCTCCACGGGCCGCCGGGCACCGGGAAGACGCTGATCGCCCGCGCCGTCGCCAACGAGGTCGACGCGACGTTCATCACGGTCGACGGCCCCGAGATCATGTCGAAGTACAAGGGCGAGTCGGAGGAGCGTCTGCGGGACGTGTTCGAGCGGGCCAGCGAGGACGCGCCCGCCATCATCTTCTTCGACGAGATCGACTCGATCGCGGGGAAGCGCGACGACGGCGGCGACGTGGAGAACCGCGTCGTCGGGCAGCTCCTCTCGCTGATGGACGGGCTCGACGCCCGCGGCGACGTGATCGTCATCGGCGCGACCAACCGCGTCGACACCCTCGACCCCGCGCTCAGACGCGGCGGTCGGTTCGACCGCGAGATCGAGATCGGCGTCCCCGGCGAGGCGGGACGCCGGCAGATCCTCGACGTGCACACGCGCCGGATGCCCCTCGCCGACGGCGTGGACCTGGACCGCATCGCGTCGCGGACCCACGGGTTCGTCGGCGCCGACATCGAGGGGCTCACGCAGGAGGCGGCGATGACCGCGCTGCGGCGCGCCCGCGAGTCCGACGCCGCGGCCCTCGACGACGTGACCGTCGGGAAGGCGGACTTCGAGGCCGCCCACGCGAACGTCGAGCCGAGCGCGATGCGCGAGTACGTCGCCGAGCAGCCGACCACCGACTTCGCCGACGTGGGCGGCCTCCGGGAGGCGAAAGAGCGGCTGGAGCGCGCCGTCACGTGGCCGCTGACGTACGGGCCGCTGTTCGAGGCCGCCGACGCCGACCCGCCGACCGGCGTCCTGCTCCACGGGCCGCCGGGCACCGGGAAGACCCTGCTCGCGCGGGCGATCGCGGGCGAGAGCGGCGTGAACTTCATCCAGGTGGCCGGTCCCGAGCTGCTCGACCGGTACGTGGGCGAGTCCGAGAAGGCGGTCCGGGAGCTGTTCGACCGCGCCCGGCAGGCGGCGCCCGCGATCGTCTTCTTCGACGAGATCGACGCGATCGCGGCCGACCGCGACGGCGCGGGCGGGGACGGCTCCGGGGTGGGCGAGCGCGTCGTCTCGCAGCTGCTCACCGAGCTGGACCGCGCGAGCGACAACCCGAACCTCGTCGTCCTCGCGGCGACGAACCGACGGAACGCGCTCGACCCCGCGCTGCTCCGCCCCGGGCGGTTGGAGACCCACATCGAGGTCCCCGAGCCCGACCGCGACGCGCGCCGGAAGATCCTCGACGTGCACACTCGCACGAAGCCGCTCGCCGACGGGGTCGACCTCGACCACCTCGCCGACGAGACCGAGGGGTACTCCGGCGCGGAGATCGCGTCGCTGTGCCGGGAGGCCGCCCTGACCGCCATCGAACGCGTCGCCGACGAGCACGGCGAGGCGGCCAACGACCACGCCGACGAGATCGGTATCACCCCCGACGACTTCGCGGCGGCGCTCGAAAGCGTGCGCCCGGCGACGCCGTAGGCGGTGAGAATGGACCCAGACGGCGGCGACGCGTCCGCGTCGCCCACCCTTCGCGGGCTGATCGCGTCCGTGCTCACCGCCGTTCGCTCGCGGCCACCGGCGGAGCTGGCGCTCGTCGCGCTCCCGCTGCCGGCCCTGCTCGTCGGGGTCAGCCTGCTCCCCGGCGTCGACGCGTGGCGCTTCTCGCTGGCGACGGAGGGGGTGTTCGAGAACCGGTGGACGCTGTGGACCGCGTTCGCGTCGAGCTTCGTGCACGCGGACCATGCCCACCTCGCAGACAACGTGGTCAACTACTGGCTGCTCGTCGCGGTCGCGTATCCCCTCTCGGTCGTCGCCGGCTGGCGCCGGCGGCTTCTCGGGTCCGTCGCCGTCTACCTCGCGGTCGTCCCGCTCGTCTCGGCGTGGGCGACCGTCGTCGCGCTCGGCGGCGTGACCGACGCGCCGACCGCCGGCTTCTCGGACGTGAACAGCGCCCTCCTCGGCTACCTCGTCGCCGTCTGGTTCGCCGCGCTGGCGGCCGAGAGCGACCGGGTCCGCGACGAGGGCCCCGCCGGCGTCGACCCGCGCTGGTCGCTCGTCGCCGTCTTCGCCTCGCTCGCGGTCGCGTACCTCGCGCCGAGCGGCGCCGGCTACTTCCCGCCGCTTCCGAGCGTGGGCTCGCTGTTCGCGGTCGGAGCGGCCGCCGCCGCGGCCGCGCTGTACGGCGCGGTCGGCCGTCCGCGGATCGCGGGGCTCGACCTGGCGCCGGAGCGGGAGCTGCTGTACGTCACCGGCGCGAGCGTCGCGGCCGCCGGCGTGATCGGCTCGCTGGTGCTCGTCCCCTTCGGCAGCAACGTGTTCGCGCACCTCGCCGGCTACGTCGTCGGGTTCGCGGTGCCGTTCGCCGGCGTGCTCGCGGACGGCGGCGACCGGTGAGACGGAACGACGACGGCTTTGCTCAGTCGTCGTCGTGACCGTGCCCGTCGCTGTGGCCGTGTCCGTCGCCGTGTTCCCGGACGTCCGCAGTCGTGAGACCGTCGGCGTCGAACTCGTCGACCGGCGTGACGCTGTAGTCGACCGTGAGGGTGTCCTTCGTCGCGCGAACCTTCCCGACGAACGCCGAGATGTCCTCCAAGCGCCCTTCGAGCACGAACAGCTCCATGCAGTACCGCGGGCCGACGTGACTGTGGAAGTTGGAGGCGACGAGCCCCTCGTGCTCGTGGCGGAGCCGCATCATCCGCTCCTCGACGGTCGTGGTCTCGTAGTCGAAGAGCACGGTCACGACCGCCATGAGGTCTCTCTCCTCCAGCTTCGCGTCCTCGAACTCGCCGAGGAGGTTTCGGGAGGCCTCGCGGACGACCTCGCTGCGCCCGGTGTAGCCGTGTTCGTCCGCGAATCCGTCGATCCGTTCCAACAGCTCCTCCGGCATCGAGACGCTGACGACAGTCATGTATTAACTGAACGCACCGATGTTGTTAATCTTTGAGGTTGGGGTCGCTCCCTTCGGGGGCGTCGCCGCCGCTGGCCTCGGCATCGACCGGCGGTTCGTCGGCCGGAGCGCCGTCGATCCGCGCCGAGAGCCACTCGTAGTGACCGAGGAGGGCGCGCTCGCCGGCGTCGGTGAGCGCGTACACGTCGGCGAGCCCCTCCGTCCGCCGGTCGAGGAACCCCGACTCCACGAGCGACCGCAGCGTGGCGTAGAACGATCGCGGATCGATCCGCTCGTCGTAGTGCGATTCGAGCCGGCTCTTCAGCGACTGCGCCCGCAGTTCGCCGGCGTCGTACAGCAGCGCACACAGGTCGCGGCGGCGGCCGCTGTGGAGCCACTTCGTCATACGCCCGGTTCCGCCCGGCGCCTCACGACCGTTTCGGTCGCGGGTGAGGGGGGCGGCCCCGGCTCGCGATCGCCGAATGCGAAAAAACACGATTAATGTAGTCTGTCGGTTTCTACTGGAAGGACGTTGACTAGAGAGACAGATTGTAATCGATTGAAGTGTATAATGTGTATAATTGTGTGGTCACAGAACATTCAATAGTGGAGAGTCACGAACGAGGGGATATGCGCGCGACGATCGAACGCCTGGTGTGCCGACACCGATACGAGCGCCGAGCGGTCGTGGTCAATCCCGACGAGGTCGTTGAGTGTTGCGCGAAGTGCGGTAAAGAGCGCATACGGGGCACGGCCGGCTCGTAGCGGCCGTCTCAGGTCGGGCCGAGCAGTTCGTCGAGGCGGCTGACGCGCCGGTCCCCGAGCACGCACCGCCCGCGGTCCTCGTGGCCCACGCGTTCGACGTGGACCGCGTCGAGCCCCGCGTTCCACGCGGCGCCCACGTCGCTCTCGCCGTCGCCGACGTAGTAGCCGCGGTCGGCTCGGGGGTCGACGCCGAGGTCCGCCATCGCCAGTTCGATCGGGTCCGGGTCGGGCTTCCAGCCCGTCTCGTCGGTACAACAGATCACCGCGTCGAAGCGGTCGCCGAGGTCGAGTCGGTCGAGCACGGGATCGGCGAGGAACTGCTGGCAGTGGGTGACGAGGCCGGCCGGTCCGCCGGCGTCGTCGACGCGGTCGAGCAGCCGAGCGGCGTCGTCGTGGAGGTACGTGGCCTCCGCGCGGGCGAGCGGGTCCTCCTCGGCGTGGAACGCCGGCCAGAACGCCTCGGGGTCGATCCCGAGATCGCGGAGCGTGTCCCCGCGGGCACCGCCGAGCCCGTGCCAGAGCACGTACGCCTCCCGGTCCGAAAAGGGGCGACCGAGGCGGTCGCCGACGCGGTCGAAGACGTCGCGGGTGTACGACCACTCCGCGTCGACGAGCGTCCCGTCGAGGTCGAACAGGTGAAAGTCGTAGTCGGCGACGACCATGGAGCGCTCCTAATCAGCCGGTCGATAAGTGCGTTGTGGGGCCGGGGGTGAGGACGGTAGCGCGACGCGGGAGCTAGCGCGACGCGGGAGCGTGAGCGCGGCGCGCGGCGCCGCGAACCGCGACGTCACTCCCGCACGTGGATCGACGATCCGAGGTATTTGTGACACACTTCGTCGGCCGACTCGGCGTTGAACCGGTCGAGGTCAGCCGCGATCTCCCGTGTGAGCGCGTCGAGGTACCCCTGATCCGTCCGGAGTTCGCGGAAGTCGGCGGCGACGACCTCGACGCCGAGGCGGTCGCTCGCGAGGCGCCGGAACGACGGCCCGTCACCGATCTCGCCGCGCCAGAGGCGGTCGCGGAAGAACAGCCACCCGTCCGCTCCGGGCTCGCTCGCGGGGATCTCCAGCGTCGTCTCGAACCGGTCGGGATCGACCGTCGCCTCGTCCGGATCGAGCCGGAACGTGACGGCGAAGACGTAAGCGGCGTCCATCGGGCGCGATCTGGGGACTCGGAGAGTAAAAGTACATATCCCTCGGCCGAGTCGATCCGCCCGTATGTTGGACCGCCTCCGCGACCTCACAGAGCGCGCGTACCGCCGGCACCTCCGCCGGGAGATCGAGGACGTGCCGGCGCACGTCGCGATCATCCAGGACGGGAATCGGCGGTACGCCCGCGAACGCGGCGACGACGCGCCGGACGGCCACCGCGCCGGCGCCGCCACCACCGAGCGCGTGCTCGACTGGTGCGCGGATCTGGGCGTCGCGGAGCTGACGCTGTACGCCTTCTCGACCGAGAACTTCGCGCGTCCGGACGACGAGCTGGCGCCGCTGTTCGACCTGTTAGAGTCCAAGCTCCGCGACTTCGCCGACGCCGACCGCGTCCACGAGCAGGGCGTCCGCGTCCGCGCGATCGGCGACGTCGACCGGCTCCCCGAGCGCGTGCGCGAGGCGGTGGCCTACGCCGAGCGTCGCACCGCGGACAACGACCAGTTCACGCTGAACGTCGCGCTGGCGTACGGCGGCCGAACGGAACTGCTCGACGCGGCGCGGGCGATCGCCCGCGACGTCGACGCCGGCGACCTCTCCCCCGACGATGTCGACGTCCAGACCGTCGAGGACCGCCTGTACGACCGTCCGGTCCGTGACGTCGATCTCATCGTGCGGACCGGCGGCGACGAGCGTACCTCGAACTTCCTGCCGTGGCACGCCAACGGCAACGAGGCGGCCGTCTACTTCTGTGCGCCGTACTGGCCCGAGTTCTCGGAGGTCGAGTTCCTCCGGGCCATCCGCACGTACCAGTCGCGAGAGGAGTCGTGGCGCCGGGCCCGGACGGAGCGCGCGGTCGCGCTCGTCCGGGCGGTCGCCGAGGTCGAGATCGCCGAGGCGCACGCCGTCGCGGGCCGGCTCCGCGACCGGCTCCCGATCGACGCCGACGCGTTCGCCGCCGCGATCCCGGGCGACTCCCGAGAGCGGATCGGGGCCGAGAACGGGGCCGCGCGAGACTCCCCCGCAGGTACCGACTACAAGGCCTCGCCGAACGAGCGCGATTCAGAGATGGAGTCGGCCGGCTGAGGGCCGCCGAACAGCGACGAACCCGAGTGCTCCGTGCTACGCCGGGTTCTTCCGCGTCAGGTCGCTCCCGCAGATCGGACACCGCTCTTTGTTCTCGTCGAAGGTGCGGTTGCAGCCGACGCACTGGAAGCGCCACTCGCGCTCCTCGGAGATTCCGTCGCGCGCGATCGCTTCCACGTCGATGTCGAGGCGCTCCGCGACGTTCTGCATCGCGTAGTCGTCGGTGACGAGCGTGGCGCTCAGCTCCAACGCCGTCGCGATCAGGCGCGTGTCGGTGTCGGACAGCTCCTCGGCGTCGCCGGAGCCGCGCGCGGCGCGCCGCACGTTGTCGAGAACCTCCGGGGCCGGCACGTGGATCGTCATGCCGGAGCCCTCCATCGCGTCGAAGCGAAGGGCTCCCTCGCCGGTGAGCTCCTCGTGGACTTCGGGCACCGAGACGACGTCGTCGTCGGTGGTGTACTCGTGGATAAACGCCGATGTGTCGAGAACTTCCATCAGCGGGCGACGACGATGTAGTCTTTCACCGCCTGCACGTTTCCGACCGGCACCTTGAGTCGGCCCATCTCGTCGATGTCGAAGCCCGAGCGCTCCGGGCTGAGGTGTTCGTGGGGGCTCACGAGCAGGTCCGTCAGCTCGCCCGACTTGAGGTCCATCGTGATGTTGTACAGGTCCCCGAGCTCCGTTCCGTCCGCGCTCATCACCGCCTTCCCGGAGAGGTTCTCCGCGAGGATATCGACCATATCCCCATCGTCCGGGGCAACGGTCTTAAACTCCACGGGGGCGTCGGACGGGCGACGGACGCGACGGCCACGAGACCGTCCTCACCGGCTCCCGTGGCCGCGGCTCCGGTCGCGCGTGTTTTGAAAGGCTTAACTGACGTCCGGGCAGAACACCAAGTAACCGACCTTTTCGGGGCGATCACTGATGACCGATCACACAACCACGGACACCCTTCGGACGCCGATCGTCGCCGTGCTGGGCCACGTCGATCACGGCAAGACCAGCCTGCTCGACAAGATCCGCGGCTCCGCCGTCAGCGAGGGCGAAGCCGGCGCGATCACCCAACACATCGGGGCGACCGACATCCCGCTCGACACCATCTCGGGGATGGCGGGCGAACTCATCGACCCGACCGACTTCGATCTGCCCGGTCTCCTCTTCATCGACACGCCGGGCCACCACTCCTTCTCGACGCTGCGCGCCCGCGGCGGCGCGCTCGCCGACATCGCGGTGCTCGTCGTCGACGTGAACGACGGCTTCCAGCCGCAGACGGAGGAGGCGATCGACATCCTCAGACGCACCGGCACCCCCTTCGTCGTGGCCGCCAACAAGGTGGACACGACGCCGGGGTGGAACTCGCAGGACGGCCAGCCGATCCAGCGGAGCCTGGAGGCGCAGTCGGAGCGCGCCGAGTCGCGGCTCAACGAGAACCTCTACGAGATCATCGGCCAGCTCTCCGACGCCGGCTTCTCCGCGGACCTCTACTGGCGCGTCCAGGACTTCCAGAAGAACATCGGCGTCGTCCCGCTCTCGGCGGTCACCGGTGAGGGGGTCCCCGACCTGCTCACGGTGCTGATGGGCCTCTCACAGCGGTTTATGAAAGAGGAGATGGCGATCGACGTCTTCGGGGCGGGCGAAGGGACGGTGTTGGAGGTGAAAGACGAGCGCGGGTTCGGTGCCACCATCGACACGGTCGTGTACGACGGCGTGGTGCACAACGGCGACCAGATCGTCGTCGGCGGGCAGGAGGAGCCGATCGTCACCGAGATCCGGGCGCTGCTCCAGCCGCGCCCCCTCGAAGAGATCCGCACCGAGAAGAAGTTCGAGAAGGTCGGCGAAGTCGGCGCCGCCGCCGGCGTGAAGATCGCCGCGCCCGACCTCGATCGGGCGATGGCGGGCGCGCCGGTGCGAGTCGTCCGGGATCGTCCGGTCGAGGACGTCATCGAGGAGGTGAAAGCCGAGCTCGCGGAGATCGAGGTGGACACCGCCGAGGACGGCGTCGTCGTCAAGGCGGACACGCTCGGCTCGTTGGAGGCGATGGCGAACGCGCTCCGCGAGGCCGAGGTCCCCATCCTGCGCGCGGAGGTCGGCGACATCGCGCCGCGCGACATCGCCGTGGCCGAGACCGCGAACCAGGACGAACATAAGGCCATTCTCGGGTTCAACGTCGACCTGCTCGCGAACGCCGAGACGGAGCTCGAAAACGCGGACGTGAAGCTGTTCACCGACGAGGTGATCTACCAGCTGATCGAAGACTACGAGACGTACGTCGAGGAGAAACAGCGCGCCCAACAGGAGACGGTCCTCGACAAGGTCGTCCGGCCCGCCCGCTTCCGCATCCTCCCCGACCACACGTTCCGCCAGAACGACCCGGCGGTCGTCGGCGTCGAAGTCATCTCCGGGACGGTCCAGAACAACCGCAACGTCGGGTACTTCGAGGGCAACGAGTTCGAGCGCGCCGGACAGCTCTCCGGGATCCAGAAGCAGGGCGACGACGTCGACGAGGCGCGCGCCGGCGAGCGCGTGAGCATCGCCATCGACGGGCCCACGGTGGGCCGGGACATCGAAGAGGGGGACACCCTCTGGACCGAGGTCCCCGAGAAGCACGCCAAGATCTTAGAACAGGAGCTGAAAGAGGAGATCACGGCCGACGAGCGCGAGGCGCTGTCGGCGTACTTGGAGACCAAGCGGAAGCGGGACCCCTTCTGGGGGAAGTGACGGCCGCGGCGTCTCGCTTACTCTGTCGTCGGCGACTCACGGATCGGATTCCGTCGCGTGTCCCACCACTCGCGTGGCGGTCGCCTTCCACCGGATCGCTACCTCGTCACCGATGCCCAGGTCCAACCGCTCGGCGCTCTCCGCCGTGATCAACACCCGAAACGGAACCCCGTCCACCGCGACCCGAACCGTCGACACCGTCTCGCCCGCGTCGACGCCGACGACCTCGCCGCGCAGCCGGTTTCGGGCGCTCGTCGCATCCGGATCGACCCGCTCGCCTCGCTCGTAAATCGTCACCGCGTCCGCGCCGACCCGCACCTGCACGGCGTCGCCGACGGCCGTCTCGCCGTTGAGCCCGCGAACCGTCCCGACCGCGGTGTCGATGACGGCCAGCTCGCCGTCGACCGCCTCGACCGTCCCGGCCAGCACCGTCTCGGGCACCCGCGCGGTCGCGGCCAGCACGGCTTGGAGGCGATCGTACCGGTCGAGGAGGGCGCGACCGTCGTCCGTCAGCCGACTGCCGCCGCCGCCCGAGCCGCCGCGCCGGCGGTCGACGAGGGTACCGAACGCCTCCTCCAGCGCCCCGATCCGCGAGAGGGCGCGGGCGCGGGAGCGCCCCAGCTCCGAGGCCGCGCCCGCGACCGACCCCGCCTCGTGCACCGCCCGGAGGAGGGTGGCGTCGCGGCCGTCGAACTCGACGCCGTCCTCGATGAGCACGGCCCGGCCGCGTCCCGCGGCACCGCCGCCGTCGGTCTCGTCCATGGGCGACCGGAGGACCCGGGACCTGTTGGTACTTTCGTCGGATTCGACGGCGAGAGGGGGCCGAACCACATGACAAAAGTTATATCCGAGTTCGGTCCGCGGTTGTATCTATGCCGATACAACGACGGCAGTTTGTGGCTGCGCTGGGCGCCGGAGCGATCGCGAGTACGGCTGGCTGTTCGTCGCTCGGCGGCGGGGAGAGCGAGGCGGCGGGCGTTTCGGGGGAAACGCTCACGCTCACGACTACGACGAGCACCTACGACACGGGGCTGCTCGACGCGATTCACACCGACTTCGAGGAGATGTACGGCGTGACCGTCGACGCGGTCGCACAGGGAACCGGCGCGGCTCTGGAGTCGGCCCGCAACGGCGACTCCGACGTGGTGATGGTTCACGCCCGCGGGCTCGAAGACGAGTTCATGCGCAACGGGTACGGGGTCAACCGTCGCGACCTGATGTTCAACGACTTCGTGATCATCGGGCCCGAGAGCGACCCGGCGGGGATTCAGGGGATGGGCTCCGCCACGGAGGCGCTCACCGCCATCGCCGACGCCGAGGCGCAGTTCGTCTCCCGCGGGGACAACTCCGGCACTCACACCAAGGAGCTGAACCTCTGGGAGGCGGCCGGCACCGACCCCGGCGGAGACTGGTACCAGGAGACCGGCTCCGGCATGGGTGAGGCGCTGAACATCGCGAACCAGCAGGGGGCGTACACGCTCTCCGACCGCGGGACGTTCATCTCGCAGCGCTCGGAGATCGACCTCACGATCCTCGTACAGGGTCCCATCGAGGGCGGCCCGGAGATCCTCGCGAACCCCTACGGGATCATGGCCGTCAACCCCGGCGTCCACGACAACGCCAACTACGACCTCGCGATGGCGTACATCGGGTGGATCACCAGCCCCGGTGTTCAAAGCTCCATCTCGGAGTACCAGGTGAACGGGGAGCAGCTGTTCTTCCCCGAGGCCGTCTCGGAGGACCCCGACTTCCAGCAGTACGTTCCGGAAGGCTGGAGTAGCGATTCGTCCGACGAGTAAGCGTGCCACTCGAACCAGTCGTACCGCTGCTCCCGGAGGTACTGGGCGGTCCGACCCACCACCACCTCCCGCTCCTCCTCGATCTCTCGTTCAGGGAGGGGTACGTCCGGAGCATCATCTACGTCTCGCTGTATGTGAGCCTCACCGCCGTGGCGCTGAGCACCCTGTTCAGCGTCCCCGTCGCCATCCTGGTCGGGTTCTCCGAGTTCCCGGGTAAGCAGTTCGTGAAGTCCGTCGTCAACACGGGGATGGGCTTTCCGAGCGTGGTCGTCGGCCTCCTGGTCCTCTTCGCGGTCTCAAACCAGGGGCCGCTCGGGTCGTTGGACCTCGTGTTCACCAGAGAGGCGATGATCATGTCACAGTTCGTGCTCGCGACCCCGCCGATCACGGCGATCACCCTCGCGGCCGTCTCCGGGGTCGACGACGGGGTCCGCGACGCCGCGCGGGCGCTCGGCGGAACCCGCCTCGACGTCGCCCTCGTCGTGTTGAAGGAGGCGCGATACGGTATCGCCACCGCGATCCTGGCCGGTTTCGGTCGCGCCGTCAGCGAGGTCGGCTCCGTGCTCATCGTCGGCGGAAACATCACGGGCGCGGACGGGATCTCGAAGACGCGGACGCTGACCACCGCGATCCAACTCGAGGCGCGGCAGGGCCAGTACGAGACGGCGATGGTGCTCGGAGCGGTCCTCGTCGCGCTCGTGTTAACCGTCAACGCCGTGGTCGTCCACTTCGGTGACGAGGGGGTGGCGGGGTGATGCTCCGCGCGACCGCCGTCTCGCAGTCGTTCGGCGGCGAGCGGGTGCTCGACGACCTGTCTATCGAGGTGGACGCCGGCGAGGTGCTCGGGGTCATCGGCCCCTCCGGCGTCGGCAAGACGACGCTGCTTCGGACGCTCGCGCTCTCGCTAGAGCCGGACGAGGGGAGCGTCACGCTCGAGGGGACCGACGTGTGGGCCGCCGGGGAGGCCGATCGGCTCGCCCTGCGCCGGCGGGTCGGGATGGTGTTCCAGGAGGCGAGCCTCTTCGACGGCTCCGTCGGCCACAACGTCGAATACGGGATTCGGGTTCGGAAGCCGTGGAGCGACCGGATCGCGGCGGCGGTGGGGCTCGCGGGCCCCCCCGACGCGGTTCACGAGTCGCTCGACGTCGTCGGGATGACCGACAAGGTGAACCAACACGCCGACTCGCTGTCCGGCGGGGAGGCACAGCGCGTGTCGTTCGCCCGCGCGCTGGCGTACGACCCGGACGTGCTGCTGCTCGACGAGCCGACCTCGGATCTCGACCCGCGAAACACCGCCGTCATCGAGGAGGCGATCGACGAGGCCCGGAACCGGGGTATCGGCGTCGTGGTGGCGACCCACGACATGCACCAGGCCGAGCGCGTCGCGGACCGCGTCGCGGTGCTGCTCGACGACGGCGTCACGGAGGTCGGCCCGACCGATGTCATCTTCGACGACCCGACCGACGAGCGCACCCGGAAGTTCATCTCGGGCGAGCTGGTGTACTGAGGGGGGCGCGCGGAGTCAGTCGTCGCCGTCGATCGCGACCCCGAACTCGATCTCGACCGCGTCGCCGGCGGCGGCGTCGCCCGCGTCGACCACGTCGTCGCCGGCGGCGAAGCCGGCGTGGAGGTGCTCGTAGGTGCGGTCGATCGCCTCCACGATCACCTTCGTGTCGCTCGTGACCGGCATGAAGTTCGTGTCGCCGTCCCACCGCGGGACGACGTGGGTGTGGAGGTGGTCGACCGAGCCGCCGGCGGCCGAGCCGCCGAGGTTCTGGCCGGCGTTGATCCCGTCGGGGTCCACGTCCCGGCGCAGCGCCGCGAGCGTCGCCGTCTTTAGCTTCGCGTGGTCCAGCAGCGTCGCGTCGTCGAGGTCCGTCGGGTCCTCGTGATGCTCGCGGGGGATCACCATGGCGTGGCCCGGGTTGTACGGCGCGTTGTTCAACAGGACGTAGTTGCGCTCGCTACGGGCGACGATCCGCGCGTCGCGGGCGTCCTCGCGGTCCGGCAGCACGCAGAACGGACAGCCGTCGATCGGGTCCGCGTCGCGCTCGACCCACTCGATCCGCCACGGCGCGTAGATCTGGTCCATCAGCCGTCGAAATCGTGGATGCCGGCGGTCGTCACCTCGACGCCGTCCTCGGTGATCAGGAGGGTGTGTTCCGCCTGACTCACGAGCGCGTCGTCGGCCTCCTTCAGGACCGGGTACCCCTTCACCGCGTTCGCCTGCTTCAGCCGGCGCAGGGCCATCCCCACGCGGTCGCCCTCCACCCACCGCGCCGCGAACGGGAGGTCGTCGAACGCCTCGATCTCCTCTAAGGCTTGGCGCGCGCGGCGGTCACGGACGCTCGCGTCGCCCTCGCGCTCGAAGATCTCCTCGTCGGTCCCCTCGCCGACCTTCCCCCGGCCGTCGGTGGCGAACGGCTCGATCGCGACCGCCTGTCCGGGCTTCAGTTCGACCGAGCGGTCGACGCCCCGGTTCGGGACCGTCGGGCCCGTGTGGGCGTCGTAGCGCTCGACGCCGTGCCCGGAGAGGTTCAGCACGGGCGTGTAGCCGTACCCGCGGATCACGTCCTCGATCGCCTGTCCGACGACGCCGACCTCGACGCCCGGCCCGGCCTCGTCGACGGCGGCCTCGAGCGCCATCTCGGCGGCCTCGACCAGCTCGGGGGTCCCCGTGTGATCGACCGTGACCGCGGCGTCCGCGATGTAGCCGTCGACGTGAACCCCGACGTCGAGACACACCATCTCCTCGCCGAACTCGGTGTCGTCGTCGCGTCCCGGGGTGGCGTGGGAGGCCTCGGGGTCGACGCTGATGTTGACGGGGAAGGCGAGCCCCGCGTCCTGCTCCCGGATGAAGTCCTCCGTCCACTCGGCGACTTCGAGGTGGGTCCGCCCGGGCTCGACCATCTCGCGGGCCTCGTTCATCGCCTCGACCAACACCGCACCGGCCTCCCGGTAGCTCTCGACCGCGTCGTCGTCCAGGGGTCCGTGGCTCATGTTTCCGGATTCGGCGACGGACCGCAAAGAGGTTGCGGAGGGAGTTCGCTGACCGGCGCGCGTCGCCGGCTCCCCGAAGGGCCCGAGCCGGTCGGCGGAGCGGCGTTAGTTGTCGGCTCGCGGGTGATGTCCGGGTTGCCGTTCGGTTCCGTCCGCGTATTCGTCGTCGGCCGCCGCCTCCGCTTCGGCGGCGGCGCCGTTGGGTGTCGGGAGCCACATCGTGATCAGCGTCCCCGTCGGCTCGCGCGTGTGGATCTCCAGCTCCCCGCCGGACTCGGTGACGATCCAGTGGACGAGCCAGAGACCGAGCCCGCTCGCGTGTTCGAGCGCCGTCTCGCGGGCCTCAGAGAACACGCTCCGCTCGACCGGCGGGATCCCGGGGCCGTTGTCCGCGACGGCGATCCGGTACCCGTCGTCGTCACGGTCGACCGACACCTCGACGATCGGCTGGTCTCCGTTGTTGTGGACGACCGCGTTCTCCAACACGTTCCGGATCGCGGACTCCAACAGCTCGTCCGCACACACGACTGCCGCGCCCGGCGTCGACACGGTCACCGTCGCCTCCGGGAACGACGACTCCAGCGACTCACAGAGCCGCGTCACAAGCACCGACAGGTCGATCTCCGCGCGCGCGCCGTCGCTGTGGAGCGCGACGTCGATCTCCCGGGCCTGGTTGCTGAGGTGGGTCAGCGTCTCGACTTTCCGGTCGATAACGTCGAGGTAGTTATGCCCCTCGTCGTCGTCGACGTGGTCGCGCAGCACGTCGGCGTACCCGCCGATGACGTTGGCGTCGTTCTTCAGGTCGTGTCGGAGGACGCGGTTGAGGACCTGGAGCCGCTGTTCGTACCGCCGGTTCTCGCTCACGTCGGTGGCGGTGATCACCACCTCTTCGGTGTCTTCGAACAGGCGCTCGATCACCGTCTCGAACTGGCGCCAGTTCCCGTCCGCGTGCGCGATTCGGTGGTCGAGCGACTGCTGTTCGTCGGTCTCGAAGGCCTGCTCGAACGCGCGCTGTGCCTCCCGCCGGTCGTCGGGGTGAACCAGATCGACGACCGGCCGCCCTTCGACCTCCGCGGGCGCATGGCCGAGCAGCCGCTCTATCGACGGGCTCACGTATCGGACGAGGCCGTCGGTTCCGCAGACGGCGATGACGTTGGGCGACTTCTCGATGAGCGCCCGGTAGCGGCGCTGGAGGGTCTCGCGCTCGGTGACGTCGCGAAACAGGAGGACCGTCCCGCCCGCCGTCCCACCGGTGCCACCCCGCCGCCCGGCGGCGATCGAATGGGCGGCGACGGTCAGGAAGCGGGGGTCCGAATCCCCGTCGAGGGTCACTCTGAGGTCGCTGTTCGGCTCTCCCGGGGCGTGGTCGAACCGACTCGCCCCGGCGGCGCCGGTCGACGACACGAGGTCGGCCACGCCGGGCGCGTCCTCGAACACCTCCTCGACGCTGCAGCCAATCGCGGCGGACGGGAACAGCCGCCGGGCCGGCTGGTTCATGTCGACGACGCGGCCGTCGGCGTCGACGACCACGACGCCGTCGGAGATGTTCGAGAACACCGCGTCGCGGGCGACCGGCGAGAGGTCGAGGAGTCGGTAGCGGAACACGACCCAGCCGAGCAGGCCGGACGTAACCGCGAACGTGACCGGCGTGAGGTCGACGAACATGGGGCCGATCACCCCCATGACTCCGGCGGCGCCGACGGCCATCGGCGCCACGCCGGCGGCGAACAGCAGCGCGGCTTGGCGCCGGAACACGCCGTCGCGGACGAGCGCGGCGTAGCCGAGCACGCCGAAGGTGAACAGGTTCACGGCGTAGCTGTACGTGATAAAGCCGATGAGCGCCGGCGTCGGCAGGTACTCCAGGACGAGGAGCCCATTCGCGCCGTCCAGCGACGGCGACGTATACAACAGCGGGTCGGCGCCGACGGCGAGCACGCCGCCGACGACGGCCGCGGGAACGAGACAGAGGAGGGCGAAGCGACGCGGTCGGAGCCACGACGTCCAGCCGACGTACGCGAACACGAACGCCGGCCAGGCGACGGCGAGCATCGCGACCCCGACCCAGACGAAGCGGTTCCACAACAGAGCCGCCTCGAGAGACGCCGACGACAGCTGGGCGGCGTAGGCCAGCGACCAGACCCCGCTGGCGACCGTGACCGCGACGAAGCTCCGAACGAGCGACGTCTCTCCGCGTGACCGGTTCCAGAGGGCGTACGCGGCGAAGGAGAACGAGGCGAGCGCCGCCACGAGCAACGGTGCCGTGTACGGCGTCGGTTGCCACTCCATCGGTACCATCTCCATGGCAGTGCCAGATAAAAAGGAACCGGACCAAACGTCCTAATACCCGGGCCAAACCACGGGACGTATGCTCAACCCCGGCGATCCGGCACCCGACATCACGCTGTCCGACCACCACGGAGTCACAGTCACCGTCGACCCGTCCGCGGCGCGGTACACGGTCGTCTACTTCTACCCGCGGGCAGACACGCCGGGGTGTACCGCCGAGGCCTGTAGCTTCCGCGACGAGTGGGACGCCTTCGAGGGCGCCGACATCGCCGTCGTCGGGATCAGCGACGACCCCGTCGAGGACCTCGAACCGTTCGCCGAGGCGTACGACCTCCCGTTCACGCTGCTTTCGGACCCCGACGGCGAAGTCGCGACGGCGTACGACTCCTACGGCGAGAAGCAGATGTTCGGCAACACCTTTGACGGCGTGTTCCGGAACACGTACGTGCTCGGCTCGGACGGGACGATTGCGCTCGCATACGAGGGCGTCTCCCCCGAGGACCACGCGGTCGAGATTCTCGACGACATCGCCGCGCTGGACGACTGAACCGGCGTGCGACGCGCGTCCCTCCCGTTGAATCTCTCGCGGGGAGTCAACGATCTCCTGCGAGATGACGGGCACGTGGCCGGCACCGTCGATGGGGACCCGTCACCGCATAACACAAGCCCCGGTTTGAGTGTCAAGTACGTATAACACGACGGCGGGAGTCTACCCCTGCATGGACCGACGCGACCTCGCCGTTGGCCTGCTGATACTCGTCACCGTAGTCGTCGCTTCCTTCGCCGTCGTCACCGTGTGGTCTGGCCCGTCCGGGCCCCTCGCGGCCGATCAGACGTATCCGCCCGGAGCCGACGCGGATCGCCTCAACTTCTCGGCTCTCGATGCCGGCGACGCCAACCTCACGCACACGCCGCGGAACCACTGGGACTCGTACGCGATTCGCTACACGGCACCCCCCGAGCGTCGACTCGTGGAAGGGGAGTACTACATCAACTCCACGACGGGAGAAATCGTCGCCGACCGCTGGCACGACGCCACGGTGTATCGCAACGGGACGGAGTACGCGTTCCGCCAGCCCGCGGAGAGCATTCCCGAGCACCAGCGCGAGCAGTTCGCTTCGGATCCCCAGTTCGTCCACGACGACGCGACCGACGCGTACTATCGGTACGACCCACGGTACGGACGGATCGCCCCCACGAACATCGGTCGGCATCCGACGCTCCTCGACGCGTACGCGTGGGAGGCGGTCGACACGACGACTCATCACGGCGTCCCGGTCATCACGTATCGAGCGACCGGGACACGTGCGGACTCCCAAGGGGCACCGGTGATCAACGGCACGCTCCGACTCGGCGTCGACGACGGCCTCATCTACGGGTACGACCTCACACAGGACGCGGAGGGGGGACCGTATCGCTACACGTACAGCGTGGAACCCGCTCCGTTCCCGGAGCACGAGTGGGTGGAGACGGCTCGAGACCTGGCGGCGAACACCACGGAGCGGAGGTGATCGGACCTCTGACTTTGTCGAACTCCGCCGATTGATCGGAGTGGCTTGCCGAATACAGAGGATGTAGTCAGCAAGCTCTGTATTCATCTCGCTCTGAGCTCGGAGGTCCAGCAAGTGTTTAACAAGGGCTCATAGAAATTTGGGTATATGACGGAAACTGGAGAAGAGCCTGAACACTTCGTTCAGAAGGAGGTGAGCTTGAGCTATACAGCAAAACTGGTAGATGGCGATCTCGAATTGACATCCTCCCCGCGCTGAAGCGCGAGGATTCCCACAGCACCGTGCCGTTGGGTTGGGATATTGTGGTTTACGACGTGACTTGTTCTTGAGGTGCGAACGCACCAGTTTCCTTGTCAAACAAGAACGTCGATGGCTGTGCCAACCAGCCGTTACTCCTATCATCGCTATCCGTAGCGAGAGTCGGAGATACTTTCTGCCGAATGTTCTCAGCACCGTTCACGTCTGCGTTCGCCACTGTACCGCACTCATCGCAAACATACAGTCCCCGTTCAACACGGTTGGCTTTCTGTTTCCGGCCACAGCACGAACACGACTTCGATGTGTCCCGCTCAGACACGTCCTCAACCGTGATGCCTTCTATCTCAGCTTTGTATTCGAGGAGGTCTGTGAACCGGTCGAACGCCCACGAGTGCAAGTCAAGATTACCGTGCTTACCCCAGTCCTTTGACTCGCTGTTCTCCTCATTCTCCCGGATGCCGGAGAGATCACCCACCACGATAGTCCCAATTTCCTCGTCAACACACCGCTGGACGATATGCTTCGAGAGGGTGTGGAAGTAGTGGGTGCGGCGGGCCGACTTCTTCT
Source organism: Halorubrum sp. FL23 (assembly GCF_052439115.2). Classification (NCBI taxonomy): domain Archaea; kingdom Methanobacteriati; phylum Methanobacteriota; class Halobacteria; order Halobacteriales; family Haloferacaceae; genus Halorubrum; species Halorubrum sp. FL23. The sequence continues at coordinate 350,504 of NZ_JBQVRO020000002.1, read as the reverse complement.
GATTCAGCTGGGTGGCCTGATCGGAGTTCGAGTCGTCACACCGAGCGATTCGCTTGCTGAAGTAGTAGTCATCCTGTTTCAAGCAGTTCAGCGGGTACAACTCGCTGTGGCGGTCTTCATAGGCGAGTGCGGCGAAGTTGTTGATACCCAGATCAACACCCACCGTCTTCTCACCAGGGGCTTCATCCACGTCGATTTTGACCTTACAGACGAAGTGTAGCTCCCACTCGTCGCCCGCCCATACAATCTTGACTTGTTGGACGTTCTCCACGGTGGAGAGGTCAACGTCGGGGCGAGTTTGGAACTCACACAGTACAACATCTGACCAATACTCTTTCAGGTTCGATCCTTTCGAGAGTCGGACTCGATCGTACTGTGTGTCGAGTTTGAAGCCTTTCTGCTTGAACGTGACCGTCGAACGCGGGTGTTCGGTGCCGTGTTTGCGGTAGCCAGGCGGGTTCGCTTTCGTGGCTCCGTTACGTCGTTTGCCGTACCAGCCGTTGAACGCCTCAGCGAGTTCTTGAAGGACTCGCTGACTTGACTGCGAATGCAGATCACCATAGCGTTCGTGGCTCTTGAGGTACGCGGTGAGTTCGTTGTGATTCGGGATGTGGTCGATCGCTGACCACACTCGATCACAGACCCACCGTCCGACGTTCCAGAGTTTACTGGCGGCAAACCCGAGCGAATCAAGATCGTCAGACACCTGCGACTGATTCCGAATTACCCTATAGACTCTGTCTGCGAACGTATCTGCATGACTAGCTAAAGCGTCTGTTTGTTTCTGGACATCTCCTTTATACCACCCGTCCAAATCACATATATGAACAGGAGAACATATCTGTCTGCGGCGAGCGTGACCGTGGTGTCTGTCCTCGGAGGTTGTTCGGCAGTGATAGGAGAATCTGGTAATGTCCGTGTTGATGACACGACACAGCGAGAACAGACGTATGAATTAGACCTACAGAAGGGCGATACGGTGAGAATCATCGTTGGGATACGGAAAGGGTCTGGTGGAGAAGTTGCTCTATCTCATGACTCCCAAGAAGTTCTCTCAAAGGCGTTCGAAACGAAGCAGACGTTTGAGCGTACAATCACAGTTAACGGTGTTCACGAACTCTCAGTGAGGCCATCCGAATCTACGGTGATAAGTATAAAAGCTGTACTGAGCGATTCCTAATTCTGTCTCTCAGCGGACAGACCACTGACCGATTTGCGCGCCGTATTCAGCGCGGTCGCAACGACCGATCAGCTGCTGGGTGGCAACTAAGCCCAAACGGCTTAGAATAATCCCCCGACGCGAGCGAGGATCCGCGGCACTTCCGTGGCGATCGCGTGCCGCTTCAACAGCGCGAACCCCGTGACGATGACGGCGAAGCCGACGACCGTCAGCGGCGTCACGGGCTCCGCGAGCAGCACCGCGCCGGCGACGGTCGCGACCACCGGGACGACGTAGGAGACGAGGTTGATCTCGAACGCGCCCAGCCGGTCGAGCAGCGTGAAGTAGATGGTGTACGCGACCGCCGAGGACAGCACGCCGAGGAACAAAAGCGATCCGACCGCCGGCGGCTCCGCGACCGGAAGCTGTTGCGTTTCGCCCAGTCCGACGCTCAGCCCGTGGATCAACAGGGCGCCGAACAGCATCGCCCACCCCGTGAGCGCGATGCTGGAGAAGCTCGTCTCCACGGTGCGGAGCCCGACGCTGCCGACCGCGACCGCCATCACGCCGACCGAGATGAGCCCGACGCCGATCGTGACGCCCCCGGCGAGGTTCGCGGGGTCCGGCTGGGCGACGAGCCCGACGCCGACGAACGCCAGCACCACGCCGAGGGTGCCCCGCGCGTCGAGGTCGGAGCCGCCGATCCAGGCGGCCGCGACCGCGGCGGTCGCGATCGGAACGAGGCTGTACGTGATCGAGGCGATACCGCTCGTCGTGTACTGCTGGCCGATGAACAGCAGCGAGTTGTTGGCGGCGACGGAGAGCCCCCCGCTGAAGCCGATCGCGGCCAGGTCGCCTCGCGTGCGCGGGATCGGGCCCGACTCGGTGAGGAGGACGTACGAGACCAACACCAGCGCGGCCACGTCGAACCGATACGCGGCGTACAGTACGGGCGGGTAGTAGTCCAAGCCGACCTCGATGGCGACGAAGGAGCCGCCCCACAGGAAGGCGAGCGTGAAGAACAGGACGACGTCTCGGTACCGGGACACGGACGGGAGAACGGCGACCGGGGATAAAGCGGTGTTCGTTGCGGACGGCGCCGCCGGAACGGCGCCCAGCGACAACTCGCCGGGCCACTCAGTAGCCGCGGACGATCAGGTAGTCCGCGAGATCGGCCAACAGCTCTCGGGACCCGCTTTCGGGGAGGATCTCGAGGTGTTCTTTCGACCGCTCCGTGAGGTCTTCGGCCGTCTCGCGGGCGTACGCGATCGACCCAACGTCCTCTAGGGCCGCCACCGCGTCGTCGATGGCCTCCTCGGTCACCTCGGCGGGGGTGTCGGCGTCGACCAGCCCGTCCACGTCGACGCCCTGTTGGCGAGCGTGGAGGGTGATCAGCGTCTCCTTCCCCTCCACGAGGTCGGAGCCGCGCTGCTTGCCCAGATCCTCGGAGGGGACGGTGAGATCCAGCACGTCGTCCTGGATCTGGAACGCGCGCCCCGAGTCGATCCCGTACTGGTAGAGCGCGTCGACGACCTCGTCGTCGGCGCCGAGCAGGACGGCGGGCGTCGCGGCCGAGGCGCCGTAGAGGACCGCGGTCTTCAGCTCGACCATCTCCAGATACTCTTCCGGAAGGATGTCGTCGCGTGACTCGAAGGAGACGTCGAGCGACTGCCCCTCGCAGATCTCCGTGCAGGTGGACGCCAACATCCGCATCGCCTCCAGCCCGTTGGCGGGGTCCGCGCCCGTCTCCGTCATGAACTCGAACGCCTTCGAGTAGAGCGTGTCTCCGGCGAGGATGGCGGTCGAGGTGTCGTACTTCTCGTGGACGGCCGGGACGCCGCGCCGGAGCTCGTCCTCGTCCATGATGTCGTCGTGGATCAGCGTGAACGACTGGATCACCTCGATGGCGACCGCGGCGCGCATCACGTCGACGGTGTTGCCGTCGAGGGCCGCGAACTCGCGGAAGTCGGCGCTCATCGGCTCAGCGCCGGTCACCGCCTCCGCGGCCAGCGTCGTCACCGTCGGGCGGAGCCGCTTGCCGCCGGCTTCGAGGATGTATCGCGTCGCCTCGTAGAGCCGCTCCGGGTGCTGTACCGGCAGCTCCTCGTCGATAGCGGCGTTGACGAGGTCACGCCGCTCGCGGATGGCCTCCAGCACCCGCGCCTCCTTCGTCTCGCTCGTCATTCGACGAGTTGGATAACGCTCCCGTTCTGCGTGACGTGCACGTCACGTCCGAGCTTGTACCCCTGAGACTTCGCGAGGTCGACGTACGGCGAGCGACCCTTCAGCGTCTGGTGGCCGGGGATGAGGTGCTGGGGCTGGAGCGCCTGCAGCATCTCGTAGTGGCCCTCCTCGCGGAGGTGACCGGAGACGTGGATGTCGTCGTAGAGGCGCGCGCCCTGCATCCGGAGGAGCTGCTCGGACTGGTAGCGCTGCCCCTCGTTGGTCGGCTCCGGGATGACGCTCGCGCTGAAGACGACCTTGTCGCCGTCGTCGATTTCGTACGGCGTCTCGCCGCGGCCCATGCGGGTGAGCATCGCGCGCGGCTCGCCCTGGTGCCCCGTCACGATCGGGAGGAAGTTCCCCTTCCCCTCCTTCATGATGCGCTTGAACGCGCGGTCGACGGACTTGCGGTGGCCGTACATCCCGACGTCGCCCTGGAAGTCGACGAAGTCGAGCCGCTCGGCCGTGCCCGAGTACTTCTCCATCGAGCGGCCCAGGAGGACCGGCTGACGGCCGATCTCGCGGGCGTACTCGACGAGGGTCTTCACGCGGGCGATGTGGGAGGAGAACGTGGTGGCGATGATGCCGCCCGAGTAGTCCTCCATCGACGTGAGGGTGTCCTCGACGTGCTTCTTCGCGTACGCCTCCGAGGGCGTCCGGCCCTTGCTGCCGGCGTTCGTACAGTCCTCGATGTACGCGAGGACGCCCTCGTCCTGGCGGCCGATCTCGCGGAAGCGGTCCATGTCGATCGGGTCACCGATGACGGGCGTGTGGTCCAGTCGCTTGTCGAGGCCGTAGACGATGGCGCCCTCGGGCGTGTGAAGGACCGGGTTGATCGCGTCGATGATCGAGTGAGTGACGTTGACGAACTCCATCTCGACCTGCTCGGAGTCGCCGATGGCCATCGTGCCGCCCGCCTTCATCTTCACGAGGTCGTTGTCGACCTGGAACTTCCCCTCGTCGTCGATCTGCTGTTTGACCAGCTCGATCGTGTACGGGGAGCCGACGATGGGGGCGTCGTACCGGTGCGCGAGCTTCGGAATGCCCGCGATGTGGTCGAGGTGACCGTGGGTGGGGACGATCGCCTGCACGTCGCCCTCCAGCTCGCTCATGACGCGGTCGTCCGGGATCGCGCCCATGTCGATCAGGTCGAGGCTGTGCATGCTTTCGGTCTCCACGTTGTCGTGGATGAGGACCTTACTGAGGTTCAGGCCCATGTCGAAGATGACGATGTCATCGCCCGCTCGGACCGCCGTCATCTGTCGACCGACCTCTTCGTAACCGCCGAGTGTCGCAATTTCGATTTCCATGATTGTCGAGTTGGAACGCCCTTGATCGGCGTCCGGCACTGGTTCCCCGCAAGGAGCCGTCTGCGCTACGTCCTACCGCGCGTCGTTGAAGGCCCCGCTACGGCCGAGCCGACGTCGTCGACCCACCGTGTCCCGCGGGAGTGTGGTATCCCTCGCTACTCCCGCGCACATTAAAAACACCCGGGTTCGGCCGCGCCGGCTCGCGTCCGCGCCCCGCAAAGCGTTTGGGCCTCTCGGTCGAAGGCTCGCCGATGACAGACGTTCCCCGCCGCCGCGCCCTCCTCGCAGCCGCGTCCGGCATCGCCGCGCTGGCCGGCTGTTCCGGCAGCGAGACCGCGACGAACAGCCGTCCGAACCGAGAGCGGCCGATCGACGACTACGAGATCGAAACGGTCCGCGACGAAGACGGCCGCGCGCTGGTCACTACGGGCGACGCGCTCCCGGAACTGTCCGCCGACGAGCGGGCGCGCCAGCGCCGCAGCGCGCGGCGCGTGTTGGTCGCCGAAGAGAACCTCGCCGAACTCACATTCGCCGAGACGCCCCCGGGCGAGACGCTCCGGTCGTTCTGCGCCGAGACGGAGTTCGACGCCGAGTCAGTGTACCTGCTCGCGATGCCCGTCGAAGCCTGCTACGAGATCCGGTTCCGGTCGGTGGCCGTCGAGCGCGACGAACTGGCGGACGACGACCTCCACCCCCGCGCCGACTTCTGCCAGACCTACCGCCCAGCGGACGTCGAGTGCAGCGCGGACGCGATCCACACCGCTGGGTTCGCGATCCGGCTCCCCGTCGCGGCCGACCGCTCCACCGGGAGCGGGAGCGGGATGTCCGGCTCGTGTCGACGGTCCGACCTCCCGACCGTGTTCAACGGATCGGTGGCCCCTGCTAACGGAGGTGGGGACGCGTGACCCGGTCGGACCCCTCCCGGCGTCGGTTTCTCGCGGGGATCTGCGCGGCCGGCGCGGCGACGCTCGCCGGCTGCTCCGGCCTCCCGTTCGGCGAGGAGTCGCCCAGCGACGAGGCACCGGTGTCGCTCTCGAGGGACGACATCGCGGCGATCGAGCGGCCCCCGTCCCCGTTTCCCGCGACGGTCCCGGGATCGATCGCGGACGCACACGAGAGCCGCGCCCGCGAGCTGCTCGACGCCGTCCCGGCCGACCCGTCGGTTCCGAACGCCGCGGTCGTCGCGAAACTCGAACGCGACCGCGAACGGGCCCTCGGTCGCCTGGATCGCGACCCGACCGGCCCCTCCCCGATCGACGCGCTCGGCGCGTGGCGCCGCCGCCGGGAGGACGCCGCAGCGGTCCGGGGTGCGTATCGGGCCGCCACGGGCGGCGACGACGGCGCGAGCGTGGCCCGGCAGCGGCAGGCGGTGCGGGAGGAGCGCGCGGCGCTCGCCGCCGACCTGACGTACCGAGCCGGATCGCCGGCGACGGCGGTGCTGGCGTACGAGCCGATCGAGTCGCTGCTCGCGGAGTGCGAACGCCACGTCCGCCCCCGCGAGACGTACCCGAGCGATCCGGTCGCCGAGCCGTTTCGCGCCGGCGAGGCGGTCGGCGCCGTCGAGCGCGCACGGGCGGCGATCGGAGACGCCCTCGCGATCCGCGAGGCGCACCTCGGCGGACGGGACGACGCGACCTCGCGGTGGACGTCGCTCGTCGCGGCCGCGGACGGGCTCGAGGCGTCCGTGAACCGTACCCGCGGGAGCGTTCTGCGCGGTGATCGCGGGCCAGCGGACGCGAGCGACGAGGACCTGAGCGGAACGGTCGCACAGGAGCTGATCGCCATGACCGACATGCGCGTCGAGTCGGCGGTCGAGGACACCGTGGAGGCGACCGACCGCGGCACGTACGCCACGGCCGTGATCGAGGCCGGTACCGCGCTGGCCGCGATCGAGGCGTCCCGGGCGGTCAACTCCGGAATCCGCGACGGCGGGTACCGCGAGGCACCGTCCGCCTCGTCGATTCGGTCCACCTCGGAACGCGTCCGCGAGGCCGTCCGCGAGGCGACCGGCGGCGGGGATCCGCTGGCGATCCGGTTCGTTCGTCCAGCCGTGGAGACGGTCGCGCTCGCCGCCGATCGGATCGAAGAGGGGTACGGATCGCCCGGCCGAGCGCAGGCGGAGCTGACCTACGCCGACCTGTACGTCCGCGCCGTGCCGGCCGCGACCGAGTTCGTGCGCGAGCGGCTCGACTGAACGACCACCGTCGGTTCGCGTTCGTCTCGGGGGCGTTCCGGGTCGCGTCCCGGTATTTTTATTACCGCGACGGGCGGCGATACGGACAATGAGTGGACGACCCCTCGACGTGCTCGAAGCGTCGCTCGAGGAGCCGGTGACGGTTCACCTGAAGGACGGGACGACATACTACGGCGTCCTCGCCGGGTACGACCAGCACATGAACGTGGTCATCGAGCCAGAGTCGGACGTGGGCGACCGCGTCGACGGCGACCTCGACGGCGAGTTCGCGGTCGCAATCGAAGACACAACGATTATACGCGGCGATAACGTCGTCACCATCAAAGCATGACCGGCTCCGGAACGCCCTCTCAGGGGAAAAAGAACAAGACGGTTCACGTGAAGTGCCGCCGCTGCGGCGAGAAATCCTACCACGTCAAAAAGGAGCGCTGCTCCTCGTGCGGCTTCGGCGACTCGCCGTCCCGTCGCGACTACGCCTGGCAGTCGAAGTCCGGCGACAACTGACGACCGCGCTCTCTTTCGACGCTTCGTTTTCACTCCTTTAGCGGTCGCGCCGTTCCGAACAGTTCGGAGTCACTTTTCGTCCCCGACGAGACCGTTGGGAGCCGGCGACTACCGCGAGCGGCTCCGATCGCCCGGCTGCGGCGGGTTCCGGAACAGCCCGTCGATCATCGGTACGCATCCCGCGAGCGCTACTCCACGCGCTCGCGGGCGGCGGCGACGAGCATCGGCAGCATGACGGTCGCGTCGCCGTACACCGAGGCGTTCCGCGCGTCCTTCTCTAACTTCCCCCACGATCGAGCCTCCTCTAAGGTCGCTCCGGAGAGCCCGCCGGTTGCCTCCGGATCCATCGTGATCTGGACCGCGTAGTCGTAGGCGCGCGGCGTGACGAGCATCGTCTGGAGCGTGAAGTTCTTCGGAACGCCGCCGCCGACGAGCAGACAGCCGGCGTCGTCGGCCTCGAACGCGAGGTCGGTCAGCGCCGTCATGTCGTCGAGGGCGTCGAGCGTGAAGTCGGCGGTCTGGGCGTACATCCACGCCTGTAACCCGAGCACGGAGTCCTGCACGGCGGGGCAGTAGATGGGGACGTCACACTCGTAGGCCGCGGCGGCGACGCCGGGGTCCTCGGCCACGTCGTCGCGCTCGTTGACCGCGGCGTTCGCGCGGCCGAGCTCGCGCGTGAGGTCGGCGATGCCGACGGCGCCGGTGCCCGCTCCGCGCTCGCCGTCGTCCGGGTCAGCCTCCAGCGCCGGGAACACCTCCTCGCGCAGGTGCCCCTCGAAGGCGGCGAAATGCTCCTGTGGAAGGTAGACGTTGTAGATGCGATCGACGCCCTCGTCGCGGAGCCCCTCGTCGTGCTCGCGGAGGCTCTTCTCCGGGTCGTGGGTCCGCCCGTGGTGGTGTTTCCCGCCGATGGCCTCGATGGCGTCGTGGGTCAGGTTCGCCCCCGTCGTCACCACGGCGTCGACGTAGCCGTCGCGGATGAGGTCGGAGACGATCCGGCGCATTCCGGCGGGCACCATCGCGCCCGCCAGCGAGAGGAACACGGTGCAGTCGTCGTTCGCCCACATCTCCGCGAGTACGTCGCCCGCCTCGTTGACCGAGGCCGCGCCGATCCCCGCGTCGCCGTACCCCTCGACTAACTGTCCGACGGTCATGTCGGCGGTCGCACGGGTGTGGCCGACCGGGTCCTCGTGGAACTCCTCGCGGGGTGGGTCGCCTCCGGCGTCGTCCGTGTCGTGGTCGGCGTCGGATGTGCGTCCGTCGTCGCTGTCGCTCATAGCGAGAGGTGCGGCGCGCGACCGTTTGAAACGACCGATCCGTCGACCGCGCTACCGCCCGACCTCACCCCCGCTCACCGGGGGGAACAGCGCCAGCTCGTCGCCCGCTTCGAGGGGCGCGTCCATCCCGTCGCCGTGACGGACGTTCTGGCCGTTCCGAAGCACGTTGATGTGCTCGGCGACCTCGCCGTCGTCGAGCACTCGATCGCGGAGGTCCGGGTGCGCTTCCAACAGCGCGTCGAGCGCGTCCCCGACCGTGTCGCCCGGCTCCGCCGCCACGCTGATCTCGCGTCCGCCGGCGATCTCCGCGAGGTCGGCGAACAGCTTCCACTGCATACGTGGATCCCCGCGCGGGCGGCTCAAGAGCGTTGCGCCCGGTCGGCATCGTCAGGGCGGTCCGTCTCCTCGTCGTCCGTCTCCTCGTCGGCCGAACGACCGGGTTCGGTGCCCCCGTCCGTCGGGACCGCCCCGGCTCCCGCCGCGGCGGCCGCCTCGATCCGACGGATCGCGTCCGGACGGCCGACGAGGTACACGAGGTCGCCGGCGCCGAGCGCGTACGCGCGTCGCGGGATCGGCTGGACGGAGCCTCCCTCCGGGCGGATCGCGGCGACGACCGCTCCCACCTCGCCGACGGTGCTCCCCTCGAGATCGCTCCCCGCCTCGACGGTGACGGACGCCATCGTCTCGTCCGCGTTCCGCAGCAGGGAGGCGAACTCGCGGTCCGCGTGCGGCTCCGCCGGGAGCGTCACCAGCCGGTACCCCTCCTCGTCGGTTAGCCGCTCGGCGTCCGACTCGTCGAGCGCGACGGTGACGGCGTCGTCGGCGACCCCCCGCAGCTCTCCGGTCGCGACGCGCTTCGGCTCCGGCTCGTCCCGCCACAGCTGGACCGTGTCGCCGACGGTGGCGGTGTTCGGCGGGTCCGCTGCCACCGCGATCGCGACCGATCCCGGCGCGAGCGTCGGGCCGAGTCCGGCGGCGCGGGAGCCGACCGCGAAGTACTCGACCGTCCCGTCGGCGTCGAGGTCGACGTCGACGTAGCCGACGCCGTACTCCTCTTTGAGCCGAGCGACGAGCCGATCGCGGAGCTCCTCGGTCGAAAGCTTCCGCGGGAAGAGCAGGGTCGTCTCCGCGAGTTCCGCCTTCTTCTCCGGCGAGACGGGGTCGTACGTGTCCATGTCCGCGATCGCGTCGGCCGCCGGGAGCGTCACCGCCGTGAACCGGCCGACCGCGCGCACGACGCCGCTCAGCTCGCCTTCGAGCTGTTTGGCGCCGGAGAGCGCGAACACGTCGACCGCGAGCCGGTCGCCGACGTACCGACCGACGGGCGCCATCACCGCCGCGACGCCGAGCGAGACGAGGTTGAAGAACACGCTCTCGGGCGCGAGCAGCGCCGGGTTATCCCCGACCGCGACCGACCCCAACGAGGTCGTGTTGAGGTACAGCGCCACGACCGAGATCCCCAGCAGACTGGTCACCCCTTCGGGGATCTCCGTACGGAAGTACCAGCGGTAGGCGAGCGCCGCGGTCGCCGCGACGAGCACGGCGACGACCACGAACGTGACGAGGGTGACTGCCGCCTGCCGCGGCCGCGCGAAGCCGACGTCGGCGGCGGTTGCGGCGATGGCGCCGACGCTCGCGGGGTCCGCGCCGACGGCCGCGGCGACCGCGGGCGTCACGCGGCCACCTCTGCGAACCGGTCTATCGCGTCGCGGCTCCCGACGACGAACAGCTCGTCGCCCGCCGACAGCGGCTGCGACCCGCTCGGCGCGATCGTCCACGAGTCGTGACGCGCCGCGAGGACCGCCACGTCGTACGCCTCGCGGACCTCGGCCTCGCCGATGGTGTGGCCGTCCAACGGTCCGCCGGCGACGACCGAGACCTTCCGGAACCGCTTGCCGGTCCGGCGCAGCAGCGCCGTGAGTTCGTACTCCCGGCGGGTCCCTCGCGACAGCACCAGCACGCGCCCCCGGTCCACACCTAGGAGCGCCGTCGCTTCGGACCGGTCGACGGCGACCGTCACCCGTCCCTCGCCGCCGGTCGTCGTGGGCGCGGTCGCCGCCGGGGGAGAGGGGACCGCCGCCTCGCCGCCGTCGGTCCGGAGGTCGTCGTCCGGCGTCGGATCGTCGCCGCCCGCCGGCTCGGCGGCCACTCCCGGTTCCGGCTTGCCACTCGATCGGGCAGCGAGCACGGCCCCTTCGACGACACGGTCCGGGGTGATCACGCGGACCACGTCACCGCGGGCGATCCCGGTCGGCACGAGCGCCGATACTGACACCGCGCGCTTGCCGGCCGGCACCCGCTTCGAGAGCGCTCCGGTCGGCGGCGCGGCCGCCACCGTCGCGCGCGCCTGCTCGTCGATCCGGACCGCCACGTCGGAGAGGTCGAGCTCGGTCTGCAGCCGCTCCGCGAATCGGGCTTCGAGCTCACCGAGCGGGAGGTCCGCCGGGAAGGTCCAGTCGCCGTCGAGGATCGCCTGGCGCGTCTCGGCCGGCAGCGGCGGATACCCCTCCATGTCGCTGACCTCCCCGGACACCTCGACGGAGACCCGTCCTCGACCGCCGACGAGTTCGATCACGTCGGTCGAGAGCGTCCGGTCGCGGAGCTGTTTGAGCGAGATCCGCTTGGGGACGCTGGCGCCCAACCGGTCCCCCTGTGCGTGGGCGTACAGCGAGATCATCAACACGACGACGATCGCCGTGAGAATCGCCGGGGCACGCTCCGACGATCGGATGGTCTGGTCGTTGAGCGCCAGCAGCCCGCCGTTGATGCCGGCGATCGCGAGCGACAACACGACGACCCCGAGCCCGGGAATCGTCACGTCGGTGACGTACTTAAAAACGAACCCGAGCACCCCGGCGACCAGCGCCGGGACGATCCCCGTGATGATGCCGAGGTAGATCCCGAAGACGATCTCGACGGGAAGTGACATACGCCCCTCAACCGGCGGCGGGGTTAAACGTGTGTCGCCACTTGCGGGGTGACCGACCGAGGCTCCCGTTCCCACGCAGAACGGGCTCGTTCCGGCTCGCGGGGTTTAAGTTCGGCGTCGGCGACGAGCCACCATGGAGCTGACCCGTGATTGGGTGACCGTCCGGGCGTCCATTCTGTTGACGTTCGCGGTCGCGGTGCTGTCGATCCTCGCCGGCCTCGCTCAGATCGGCGGGCTCGGTGTCGACGGTCCGCTCTCCCCGCACGTCCCGGAGGTCGTCCGACAGACCGTCGGGTTCACCGGGACGATCACCGGCTTCGCGATGTTCGGGAGCGGGTTTGCGCTGCGGAACGGCTACCGCGTCGGCTGGTACTCCACGGCCGTTCTGCTCCCGTTGACCGCGCTTCAGGGGCTGATGCAGGCGTCGGTGTTGTCGTTCCCCTTAGTGGCGCTGTCGGTCGTCTCGATGCCGGCGCTGATGTACAACCGGCGCCGGTTCGACAGGCACTTCTCGCCGTCGCCGACCCAACTCGCGGCCGGCGCGGCGCTCGTGACGGCGATCTCGTACGGAACGGTCGGGACCTACGCGCTCAGCGACCAGTTCGAGGGGGTCGAGACGATCGTCGACGCGTTCTACTTCACGGTCGTCACCGCCTCGACCGTCGGATACGGCGACGTTCACCCGGCGAGCGGTCCCGCCTCCGACATCGCGCAGCTGTTCGTGCTCTCCTCGCTCGTGATGAACGTCGCCGCGTTCGCGGTGGCGCTCGGTGTCCTCCTCACGCCCGCCATCGAGGCGCAACTCTCCAAGGCGCTCGGAAAAATGACTGACAAACAGATCGACCTCCTCGACAACCACGTCCTCGTGCTCGGGTACGGGGACCTGACCGAACCGATTCTCGAAGAACTCGACGCCCGCGACGGCACCGAGTACGCCGTCGTGACGACCCACCAGACCGCCGCCCAGCGGCTCGCGGACCACGACGTTCCGGTGCTCACCGGCGACCCGAGCGACGTCGAGCCGCTCGAACGCGTCAACCTCGAGGGCGCCCGCGCGGTTGTCGTCGCGACCGAGGACGACGCGCGCGACGCCCTGGCGATCCTCACCGCCAGACAGCTCAATCCCGACGTGCGGATCGTCGCGGCGGTGACCCAGCGGGAGAACATCAACAAGCTCCGCCGAGCCGGCGCGGACCAGGTGATCTCGCCCACGACGCTCGGCGGCCACATCCTCATCGACTGCGCCTTCGGCGCGGACAGCGCCGACGCGACGACCGACCTCCTCGGCGACGCGATCGACGACGTGGAAGAGCTCGACGACGACTGATCGCGGGGGCTCTGGCCGCCCGACGTTCGGTCGTACGAGCGCCTTCAGCGACTCTGCCGCCCCTTCGTCTGTCGGTAATCCCGACTCAGCACGTTCTCGCGCATATGCGTCCGGAACGCGTCCGCCTCGTCGTCAGTCATCGCCGCCGGCTCCTTCATCGGCACCAGTTCGAAGCCCCGTCCCCGGATCGTCGTGGCGTGCTCGGTGTCGATGTCGAAGGAATCCGGGCGCCGCGTGGTGTACTCGACCGCCAGCTCGCGGAGCGGTCGCTCGCCGACGGGGACGATGATCTGCGGGTTTATCATCCGGATCTCCGCGTTGAGGAACGGCTCGCAGGTCTCGACCTCGCTGTCGGTCGGCTCGCGCTCGGGGTGCCGACACCGCGTCAGGTTCGTGAAGAAGGCGTTCTGTACGTCCGGCTCCGACGCGTCCGGCGCCGACCGGACGAACCCGAGGTCGGCGAAGATCGACTGTATCCGCTCGCCGGCGCCCGCACCGGTGAAGGGGATACCGTTGGCCTCGGCGGGCGCGTTCGGTCGCGCGCCGACGACGAGGAACTCCCCGCCCACGTCGCCGTAGCCGTGCACGACGCGATCGCGGGGGCCGCACAGCTCGGGACAGTTCTCGCAGTCGGTGTCCATCCCGAACGGGTTCCGGAGCTCTTTCTGGTTCGCGTCCACGGCCTCACTGCGTCCCGCGGGCTGGTAAACGCTCCGCTGGCGGGATCGAAGCGTCGAGCCCCGAGAAGAACGACCGTTTCCGTCAGTTCAGCGCGTAGGTGTCGCCGTCGCAGTCGACCATATCCTCCTTCCGGAGGGTCTTCAGAATACTGTACAGCGAGAGCTTCTTCATCCCCAGCGACTCGCCCATCTCCGAGACGGTGGCGTCGCCGTTCGTCGTCAGATACAGGTAGACGAGCTTCGCCCGGGGAGACTGCAGCTCCGGCGGAAGCGCCGGCGCCGCGGCGGGTGCGGTCTGTGTCTCTAACATCTTGTCCGATGCATTGGGTTCGACGATAATAAATCCCCTATTCAACGATCGTCGAAATCACAGAGACCGGCTGAAACGGAGCAAAAACGCCCAAAGCGCGTCGGAACGCGGTCGGAACTGTCGGCGCAGAACGCATCGACGGCCGCGATCGTCGGCCGGATTTCGACCGACGACGGATAGGAAACCGTGAACGATCCGGATCGATCGTGGCTGTGCCGGCGTTCAGTACGACCGGTTCTTCGGCTCGTAGGTCTTGTTCTCACCTTCGAGGATCGTCGGCTTGTACCAGAGTTCGGGTTCGCCGTCGTTCCACGAGATGAGGGTGTGTTTCAGCCAGTTCTCGTCTTTCCGCTCCTGGTGTTCCTTCCGCCAGTGGGCGCCGCGGAACTCCTCGCGCGCGAGGGCGCCCATCGTGAGCGCCTCGGCGATGTCGAGGATGTTCCGGGTCTCCATCGTGTGGATGAGGTCGGTGTTGAACGTCCGGGACGGGTCCGAGACGGCGACGTCTTTGTACGCCTCGCGGGCCTCGCGGAGGTCGCCGAGCGTCTCGGCGAGCCGGCCCTCCTCGCGGAACACGTTGACGTTCGCGGTCATCGTCTCCTGGACCTTCGAGCGGATCTCGGCGTGGTTGCGTCCCTTCCGCGAGAGCAGTTCCTCGACGCGGGACTTGGCGCGCTCGACCTCGGCTTCGAGGACGCCGTCGGGGTCGGTCGCCACCGCGCCGCCGTCGGCCGCGGCGGGACCCTGTCCGCCGACCTCGCCGACCTCGATCTCGAACTCGTAGTCGGCCGGCTCCCAGTCGCCCTGCTTGCCGGTCGTGACCTCGGCCTCGCCCATCTCCTCGCCGGCGGCGTGGCGCCCGGCGCGCTTGCCGAAGACGATGAGTTCGGGGAGGGCGTTGCCGCCGAGGCGGTTCGCGCCGTGGACCGACGCGCAGGCGCACTCGCCGGCGGCGTAGAGGCCGCCGATGACGGTCTCCCCGAACTCGTTCGTCTCGATGCCGCCCATCGCGTAGTGTTGGCCGGGCTTGACCGGCATCGGCTCCGTGAGCCCGTCGGCGCCCTCGAAGTCCTCCGCGAGGTGGAGAATGTTCTCCAGTCGGTCGAGAATGCGCTCCTCGCCGAGGTGTCGCATGTCGAGGTGGACGTACTCGTCCTCGATACCGCGACCCTCGTTGACCTCGGTCAGCTCGGCGCGCGAGACCACGTCCCGGGAGGCGAGCTCGCCGTCGTTGTTCGCGTAGCCGTGCTCGAACATGAACCGCTCGCCGTCCTCGTTGTAGAGGATACCCCCCTCGCCGCGGACCCCCTCAGAGATGAGGACGCCCGTCGACGGCAGCGTCGTCGGGTGGAACTGGATGAACTCCATATCCTCCATCGGGACGCCCGCGCGGTACGCCATGGCGACGCCGTCGCCGGTGTTCGCGACCGCGTTCGTGGTGTGATCGAACACCTGTCCCATCCCGCCGGTCGCGAGGATGACGCCGTTCTCGGCGCGGAACCCGCTGATCTCGCCGCTCTGGATGTCGTACGCGACGACGCCGTGGCAGGTCCGCTCCGCCGGGTCCTCCTCGTCGGTGACGGCGAGGTCCATCACGTGCCACTCGTCGTACACCGTGATCCCCCGTTTGACCACCTGCTCGTACATCGTGTGGAGCATCTGGTGGCCGGTCTCCGCGCCGGCGTACGTCGTCCGGGGGAAGGAGAGGCCGCCGAACGGTCGCTGGGAGACGCGTCCGTCCTCCTCGCGGGAGAAGGGCATACCCCAGTGTTCGAGCTGGATGACTTCTTCGGGGCTCTCCTGACAGAGGGCCTCGACCGCCGGGGCGTCCCCGAGGTAGTCGGACCCCTTCATCGTGTCGTAGGCGTGGTCCTCCCAGGAGTCGGCGTCGCGCAGCGCCGCGTTGATGCCGCCCTCTGCCGCACCGGTGTGCGATCGGACCGGGTGGAGTTTCGAGACGATGGCCACGTCGGCTCCCGCTTCCTGTGCCGCGATCGCCGCCCGGAGTCCCGCCCCCCCGGCGCCGACAACGATAACGTCGTGTTCGTGCATTGTTGTATGATCTCTCGTTAGGTTCGGAGTGACTTGAGCGTGTCCACCGTGCTCACCAGAACTTCAGGTTGTTCTTGACCGCTTCGCGCTTCAGCTCCTGGATGTGCTCGGTGAGGGGGATATCCTTCGGGCACACCTCGGTACAGGAGAACTGGGTCTGGCACCGCCAGACGCCGTGCTCCTGTTCGATGATCTCCAGCCGCTGCTGTTTGATGTCCTCGCCCTCGCGCTCGTCCATCGCGAACCGGTAGGCCTTGTTGATCGCGGCGGGGCCGAGGTACTCGTTGTCGCCGGCGGCGATGTTGCACGAGGACATACACGCGCTACACCAGATACACCGGGTCGACATCTTGATCTTCTCGCGGTTCTCCCGCGTCTGCCGCTGCTCCTCCAGCTCGCCGTCGGGGTATTCGTTCGTCTGGAAGTACGGCTCGACGGCCTCCATCTGGTCGTAGAAGTGCTCCAAGTCGACGACGAGGTCCTTCCGAACGTCCGCGTGCGGGAGCGGCTCGACTCGGATCGGCTCTTCGAGGTCCGAGATCTGGGTCTTACACGCCAGCTTCTGGCCGCCGTTGACGAACATCGCGTCGGAGCCGCAAACCGCCTGCCGGCAGGAGTGTCGGAACGTGAGCGAGGAGTCGTACGTGTCCCGCGAGTACATCAGGGCGTCGAGGACGGTCATCCCCTTCGTGAACGGGACGTGGAACGTGTCGAATCGGGGCTCCTGTTTCCCCTCGATCTCGGGGTCGTACCGGAACACCTTCAGCTCGATCGTCTCCTCGTCGGCGGCGGCCTTCTCGGCCTCTTCGGCCTGTCGGCGCGCCCGCTCCTCGGCGGCGCGTCGCCGCTTCTCGTCGCGGCGCTCGTCGCCCTTCGAGGGAACGTCCGCCTCGGCGTCGGTCTCGCTCGATTCCTCCGTCTGTGTCGGTGTCTGTGTACTCATAGTTCAGAGCAGTGGGAAGCCGCCCGCCCACGCGTTCGCCGTCCGAATCCCCTGGAACAGCAGCACGACGCTCGCGGCCACGAGCGACCACTTGACGACCGTGCGCTTGGTACCGGTGAGCCCCTGGTTGACGAGAGCGTTGTACACGCCGTTGACCCCGTGGAACGTCGCGGTCACGAGGAACAGCACCATCAGCGAGTAGTAGCTCAGCTGCTCCATCCGCGCCGAGCTCGCCGCGAGCGTGACCTCGTCGGCGTGGTGGACGAAGTGGAGCAGGAAGAAGTGGAACGCCAGCACGACCAGCAGGAACGCCGCCGTGACGCGCTGGATCAGCCACATCCGACCGCCGGAGTTGAACGAGGAGTAGCGCTCAGCCATCTCAGAACGCCCCCGCGATGAAGGTCGGAACGGACGCGACGGTGATCGCTCCGGTCAGGATCAGCGACGCGTAGAAGCTCTTGTCCTGTGCCTCCAGCCCGACTCCGAGGTCGACGAGGAGGAGCCGGGTGCCGTTGAGCATGTGGAAGACGGCGACCGCGAGCAGGCCGACCTCCAAGATGCGAACCAGCAGCAACCCTTCGAGGCTGACGATCGTCCCCGTGAACACGTCGGTTTCCGAGCCCTGGAACATCATCGTCGCGCCGTTGGCTGCCGGGATCGCGGTACTCAACACAGCGATGTGAGTGAACAGATAGCCGATGAGCACCCACCCCGTGAACTTATGGAAGATCCAGGCCCACATCCCCGCTTGGAACTCCCGCCAGCGGCTGAAGTCCTCGATGAGGCCTCGATTGTACGACTGACTCATACCTACCGGTTTCAACCGCGGTCGTATAGTAGTTACTAACACGGCGGGATCCACCCCGACAGATCCCCCTCCCGCATCCGGGGTCGTTCTGTCCGGCGTGTGGCACGCGACTCTGTCCGGCGTGGGCACGCGACCCCGTACGAGTGGAACCTGGCCCCCTAGACGCAGCTCACAACACCCCGACGGTGTGTCGAACGATGGCATGTCCGTCTCGCTCGCGGAAGCCTTTTATGCGGTCCGCCCTCGAGTACGGATGCAATGGCGAAAGGCGAAGTTGACTTCTTCAACGACACTGGCGGCTACGGATTTATCGAGACTGACGACGCGGACGAGGACGTGTTCTTCCACATGGAGGACGTCGGCGGCCCGGACCTCGAAGAGGGTCAGGAAGTCGAGTTCGACATCGAGGAAGCGGACAAGGGTCCGCGCGCGACGAACGTCACCCGCCTGTAACTCCGGCGACGACGTTCACGGGAGTATCGGCTTTTCGACTGTTCTACACCGCTGAGCCGCTGCTCCGTCCGGCGTAGCGGCCGGCGGGTTCCTCGATCGACAAGGATTTACTGATCGCTGACTGACTGGTCAGTCAATGAGCGACCAGCCGGGCGCGGCCGACGAGATCATGGACGGGGTTTACCACGCGCTCCGCGCCCACGGCTACGCCGGCCTGACGATGCAGGACATCGCCGACGAGTGCTCGAAGAGCAAGTCGCTGCTCCACTACCACTACGACACCAAGGAGGACCTGCTCGTCGCCTTTCTCGACCGCGTCATCACCGACTCCGAGAACCGCATCGCGGCTCACGCGGACGACCCCCCCGCCGAGCGCCTCGTGGGGTTCATCGGCTGGTTCGTCTTCGATTCCGGAGCCGTCGATCGCGAGGCGTTCCACATCGCGCTTCTCGAACTCCGCACGCAGGGGCCGTTCAACGAGCCGATCCGGAACCAGCTCGCCCGGAGCGACGACCTGCTCCGGGGGACCGTCGTCGACATTCTCGAATCGGGGATCGAAGAAGGGGTCTTCCGCGACGTCGACGTCGGGGAGACCGCGGCGCTGCTGGTCGCGACCCTCGACGGGGCGCGGACGCGACAGATCACGCTCAGTCGGGGCGCGGACGCGGTCGACGGTGACGGGTCGGAGGGGGACGGCGGGGACCCGGAGGGCTCCGGCCCCGAGCCGACCTACACGCGAGCGGTCGCGGAAGCGACCCTCCGACGAATCGTCGAGCCGCTCCTCGCAGAGGGCGCGGAACTGCCGTCGCTCGAGGCGGGCATCGCGGCGATGGCGCCCGTCGACGAGAGCGGGAGCGAATGACCGGCGCCCCGAAACGAGGCGACTGACGTGGGGCTGCTCAGGATCGATCGGCCGCCGACCGTGCTGCTCGCGGTGATCGCCAGCACCTTCTTCGTCGGCTTCGGCGGCGGCGTCGTCTTCCCAATCCTGCCCAACCTCGGCGCGGTGCTCGGCATCTCGGCGTTCATGGTCGGCGTGATCCTCTCCGCGAACCGGTGGGTGCGGCTCGTCGCCAACGCGCCGGCCGGCGCCCTCGTGGACCGGTACGGGACGAGAACGCCGTTCGTACTCGGCCTGTTCGTCGAGGGCGTCGCGACCCTCGGCTACGTCGCCGCGCTCGTGATGCCGCCGGCCGAGTCGCTTCGACCGCTCGCGGCGTCGCTGCCGGCGCTCGCGGCCGGTCCGGTGACGGTCGGCCCGGAGGGATGGTTCGCTGCGGTGGCGGCCGTCGTCGCCCCCGAGACGTGGTTCTTGATCGCGCGGGTCCTCTGGGGGGTCGGCTCCGCCGCGGTGTTCGCGACCGCGTACACCATCGCCGCCGACCTCTCGGACAGCGGCTCGCGGGGGACGAACATGGGCGTCGTCCGCGGCGGCATCACGATGGGATTCCCGGCCGGCCTCGTGCTCGGCGGCGTCGTCTCCGCGGTCGCCGGCAACGTCGCGGCCTTCGCCGTCGCCGCCGCGTTCGCGCTGACGGCCAGCGTCGTCGCCTACCGCTACGTCCCGGAGACGCACGTCACGAGCGACCGGTCGGAAGAGTCGATCCGGCCGTGGGACATCGACACCGCGGTCCCCGCGCTGACGGTCGGGCTGGTCAACTTCGGGCTGATGTTCGCGTACATCGGCGCGCTGTTCTCCACGCTCGTGCTGTTCCTCGGCGCAAACGACATCTCCCTGCTGGGGCTCGCTCCGCAGGGAACGTCGGGGCTGTTCATGGCCGGGACGGTCCTCTCGGCGGCGTGCTTCATGTTCGTCGGCGGGCGGATCTCGGACACCCGCGACTCCAGGACCCCGATCCTGTTGACGTTCCTCGTGGTCTCGTTCGCCGGATTCCTGTTGCTCGCTCGCGCCGGGTCGGTGGCCTCGCTCGCCCTCGCCTGCGTCTTCATCGGTGCCGGGCAGGGCGGCACGAGCGGCCCGATGATGGCGCTGCTCGCGGATCTGACCCCCGACGAGCGGATGGGCCGAGCGTCGGGGACGAACAACGTCCTCGGCGACGTTGGGGGCGGCCTCGGTCCGATGGTGTCGCTGCCGCTGATCGAGGCGGTGGGCTTCGCACCCATCTACGCCGCCTGCGCCGTCCTCCCGCTCGCCGCGGGCGCCGTGCTCCTCGTCGGCGTCCGCCGCGAGACCGGGACGTTCCTCCCCGGGCGCACCGCGAGGGAGTCGGGGTCGGGAGACGGGTCGGCGACTCCGGATCCGTAGTCGTCCACTCCTCCAGCCGCGCCGCCGCCTCGGTTCACCCACCGTGTGAACGAGCGGCCGTAACCGATCCCCGCCCTCGGTTCGCCCGCGGACGGGCGACGGCCGCCCCGACGCCGATATCGGAAGTGTGCGAACCGCTGGCTCCCCCTGCCCGAAAGAACAACCGTTAAAAGTCGTCATCGGGTTCGTACGGATATGGCTGGAACTATCGAAGCGCTCGTCCCCGGCGGGCAGGCCAACCCCGGTCCGCCGCTCGGTCCCGAGCTCGGACCGACGCCGGTGGACGTTCAGGACGTCGTGTCGCAGATCAACGAGGAGACCGCCGCGTTCGACGGCATGGAAGTGCCCGTCACCATCGAGTACGACGACGACGGCTCCTTCACGATCGAGGTCGGCGTCCCGCCGACGGCCGAACTGATCAAAGACGAGGCCGGCTTCGAGACCGGCTCCGGCGAGCCGCAGGAGGACTTCGTCGCCGACATGTCGATCGAACAGGTGAAGAAGGTCGCCGAGCAGAAGTCGACCGACCTGCTCGCGTACGACGTGAAAAACGCCGCCAAGGAGGTCGGCGGCACCTGCGCCTCCCTCGGCGTCACCATCGAGGGCGAGGACGCCCGGACGTTCGACGACCGCGTCGACGCCGGCGACTACGACGACGTTCTCGAAGCGTAACGCGGCGGTCTCGGCTTTTCGTCCGCTGCTTGTTTCTCACCGTTCGTTTACACTGCGGGCCGTTCCGCGGTTTCGACCTCCGCCGTATCGGTCGAGACCGGCCGCACGTCGGTCCACGTCCACCCGATGATCGCAGCGGCGGCGACGGTCGCATAGAACTGGACGAAGAGCCCGGCGATCGTGCCGAGCATCGGAACGATCGAGAGCACGCCGATCGCCAGCGCACCGACAAACACCACCGCGACGGCGGTGAGCCATCCGACGGCGTACGTCCGCTTCGTGGCGATGCCCCAGAGCGTGCCGATCGCGAAGCCGTCGCCGACGCGCCCCGAGTCGGCGACCGCGGCCAGCGCGGCCGGCGTCACGTAGGTCCCGGCGAGCGAGACGACGAGCGCGACGACGACGAGCAGCAGCGCCAACAGCCCGCCGATCAGTCCGCCGAGGAGACCGCCGGCGCCGTCGCCGGATCCGACGACGGCCGCGCCGATACCGAACACGGCGGCGAGCGCGAGGACGGCGAGCGGCAGCAGCGAATAGACGAACGTGACCGCGAACGCCTTCACACCATCCACAAGCAGGTCGCCCCACGCCTCGAAGACCGGCGGTTCGTCGTCGCCGTCAGCCGTCCGCCGGATCACGCGCATGAGGTAGCCGAGCACGAGGAACGAGGGGATCAGGAGCGGGCTCGCGAGCAGCAGCAGCCCGCCGATTGCGACCGTCACGACGGCGTCCTCGCTGTCGCGGAGGTAGTTTACCGAATCTGATAGCATGGGTGATCCCAGGTATCGACGCTCCGAGCGGAGTTAACCTCGTACGGTCGGCTCACTCCGGAAACGCGGTGTGGATCCGGTCGATCGGTCGCGGACAGCGCGCACGGCGGTTTTATCCCCGACCCCACGGACGTTCCGATATGCCCGACCTCAATCCGATCGCCAAGCGCATCCACAACGTCCAACCCCGACCCGTCCGGCTCTCCCTCGACGACGGCGAGACGGGCGTCTTCGAGTTCTCCTCGACGGAGTTCTTCCAGCGGGAGTTCCGTGGCGAAGGCGTCCGCACCGACGCGGACGGCGACGCCGACTTCCGACTGATCACCTCGGAGGACCACGAGTCCGTACTGCTCGGGCGCTCCGGTCCCGACGAGGAGGGATGGACGGTCGTCGGCGAGGTCGTCGAGGCGGAGCGCGCGGCGGAGTGATCGCCGGCCGCCGCCTACCGAACGACGGTGACGGGGGCCTCGGCGCGGCGGACCACGCCTTCCGCGACGCTCCCGAGCAGGACCCGGGAGAGCCCGGTCCGCCCCTGACTCGCCAACACGATGTGATCGAACGGCTCCCCGGAGCCGTCGTCCTCGCCGACGGCCTCCTCTCCGCCGGCCACGCCGAGGATCGTTCCCGTCGGTCGCCCGACCTCCAGCCGCGTCTCGACGGATCGGTCGACCGCGGAGCTCACCTCGGTTAAGATCCGCTCGCCGCGCTGTTTGGCGCTCTCGTACCACTGATCAGCGGCGCCCGGGAACCCTCCCTCCGCGCCCGTGGCGGAGTCGGCGGGGTTGATCACGTGCAGCGCCGTCAGCTCGGCGTCGGGCCACTCCGACGCCGCGAACTGGAGCGCCTCGGTCGCCTCCGTCGATCCGTCGACCGCCACGAGGATGCGCTTGGCCATGTTCTCGCTTCTCTCACTCGGGATAAAAAGGGCGGCGGCGGCTCCGGCGCGGCGACAATCCGGTCAGTCGTGCCGCGTCACGCACTCCGAGAGCCCGATCAGCTCCACCGGCTCGGAGTTGTCCGGCGAGTAGACGACCATCTGCCCCTTCTCCATGTACGGCACCTTCCCGGCGAGGTTGGCGGGGATGTTCACGCTGGAGATCGCGTCCTCGTCGCCGAGGTTCAAGACGATCTTGGTGTTCACCTGTTTGAACACCGACTCGGCCACGTCCTGCGGATCCTGCGTGATCAGGAAGAGGCCGAGCCGCTCCTTGCGGCCCTGCTTGGCCGCCTCCGTGAACTTCTGGACGACCTTCCGGGCCTGCACCGTGTCGGCGTCGGCGAGGAAGTTGTGCGCCTCGTCCATGCCGACCAGCAGCGGCGTCTCCTCGATCCGATCGCTGTCGGGGTCGTTCGAGAGCTTGTCGTCCACGAGCAGCCCCGCGACCGCGAGCACGACGATCTCCTTCTGCCGGGAGGTCGGGAGGTGATAGGTGGGAACCACGGAGAGCCCGCCGGGCCGGACGAGGGTGTGGTCGAGCTCCGTGATCGGCTTCGCGTCCTGGTCGAAGACGCCGCCCGGAACGCCCCGAACGCGGCGCTTGACGGCGTCGAACGTCGCCTCGTGGACGCGGCCGCTCTCGTCGAGCTCCTCTTTGAGCGCCGGGTCGTCGAGGTACGAGAGGAACTGGCTGTACGTCCCGTCGTCCCCGTAATCGCCGAAAAAGCGGTTCAAAAGCGTTAGCAGGGCCGGATACTGGTTCTCGTTGAGCCCGGAGCCGGCGACGAGCCACGGCATGTCCCGCGCCAGCGAGAAGGGGATCGTGAACTCCACGCGCTCCGCCCGGTGCCCCTCGCCCGGATACGTCGCCGTTTCGACCCGCGGCACCAGCGCGACGGTGTCGTCGTGGCCGCCGTGCGCGATCCCCTCCCGATCCAGCCGCCGCGCGAAGTCGGCGTCGAGGTCGGGGTTGTCGTCGTGCATCTGCGCGTACTCGTCCTGCGGGTCGAACTGAACGACGGCCATCCGCGACTCCCGCCCGTCGCCGGTCGGGTAGGTCCGGTCCGAGTCGAGGTACTGCCGGAGGACGTTCTTCGAGGCGTGGGTCTTCCCGGAGCCGGTCCCGCCGGCGACGAGGGTGTGCCGGAACGCGAGGGGGTCGCCGTCGGCGTAGTCGTCCTTCACCCGGTAGTCGACGGTCGGGGGCTCGGCCGCCGTCCGGACCTTCTCGCCGCCGACCGAGAGGTGCCCGAGGAAGACGCCGTCCTCGGGGATCTTCAGCCCGGTCTTGATCTCGGCGTCGTCGGAGGCCTCCTCGACGACCGCGCCGGGCTTCGGCACCCGATCGGTCATCCGGCGTTTCATGTCGTCGCCGGTCCCGTACACGACCGACATCGGCTCCAACTCGGCCATGAACTTGTAGTCGCGCTCGGCGAAGTCGTCGCGGCGCATCTGCCGCCGGGCGTGGATCTCGGTGGCGTCGTCCGACCGGAACTCCTGGGCGTACTCCAGCCCGGTGATCCGACAGAACAGCCGCTCGCCGTCCGGGTACGGGATCAGGAGGTACTTCCCGAGCCGGACCGCCTCGCGGTTCCCGGTCGTGACGAACGCCCGCAGCGTGGTCTCGTCGTCCTCCTCGGCCACCCGGAGCCCCTGCGAGACGGAGACGACGCCGAGCCCGGTGTCCTCGCCGGTCGCCTCCACGTCATACGCCGCGAACGCGTCGTCGGTCGCGGCGTCGCCGCCGGCCGTGTTCGCACCGGCGCCGTCGGTCGCTCTGCCGCCGTCGACCCCGTCGCGTCCGGTGCCACCGCCCTCGGTGCCGCCGGGCTCGGCAGCCGCGGGGTCGGCAGCGTCGGCGCCCCCGCCGCCGTCGTCCTCGTCGTCGCCGAACTCGGTGAAATCCTCCAGCGTCATGACGGACCCACCACCTCCCGCGCCGAAAGCGTTTCCCCCTGTCGTCCGGTTCGGGAGCGCCCGCACGGACCCCTTTTGAGTCTCCGGGCCGTACCGGAGACATGATACTCGTTCGCGGCAGCGGCGGCGGGACGGATCTCACCGGCACGGTGTTCGAGCGCGGTGAGGATCCCCCCGCCTACAAGGGCGCACCTGACGAGGACGCCCCGTACGTCTGGGTGTGCGACTCCTTCTACGAGGTCGAGAGCGGCGGGTCCGCCCTGCGCGTCGACGGCGAGGAGATCCGGGTCGCCTTCGAGGAGCCGATGCCCCGCGGGTTCGACACCCGCGATCAGGCCCTCGACGCGGCTGAAGAGCACGTCCGGACGCAGTTCGCCAGAATCGGCGTCGACTCCGACGCCGTCGAGATCGAGGTGACGAAAGAAGAGCCGGCCTGAGCGCGCTTCGCGATGCCGACGGCGCCGATCAGTCGGAGTCGTCCGCGTCGTCGTCGGCGTCGCACACCCCGAGCGGGAGGGCCTCGGCGCGGGCGGCGTCGGCGTCGATCCCCTCGTAAGCGTCGTCGATGAGGCGCGCCAGTTGGGTCTCTGGAGTTACGCCTCGAGCGGCCGCGAGCGCCGCGAGCCGCTCGTACTGCTCGTCCGGCACCGACACGGTCCCCTCGTTCATACGAGACGCTCCAACCCGGAGGTACAAAAGTATTGTTCGGAACGCGGCGCTCCCGGCGCGCATCGGAGGGAGCTCCGGGGTCGCGTTCCGACTCGCGCTCTCAGGAACCGCGGTCCGCCCCGCGCTCCCCGAGCAGCCCCCACTCCTCGAACCGGTCGAACAGGGCGTTCATCACCGTCGCTTCCGCCCGCGAGAGGTGTTCCCACGCGGTCGTCGACCCGATGCCGAGCTCCGTGGCGACGTCTTCGACGCCGACGCCGCCCCCGTGGTCGTAGTACCCGACCGCGATGGCGGTCGCGAGCACCTCGCGCTGCCTGTCGGTGAGCCCGTCGAGGATGCCCGCGTCGGGCAGTTTCGGTGAGCGATCGAGAGCGGAGAGCTCGATGTTGCGGGCGAGCTCGACGTCGTTTCCGCCGCGTTCGATCCCGCGGATCAGCGCCGAGAGGTCGTCATCGGCGTCGAGGTACACTGTCCAGCGCTCGATCCCCCCGGAGATGGTCGTGCCCATCCGGTAGTGGACGCCGAGGGACGCGAGCCGCTCGCCGATCCCCTCCCAGCCGTCGGTGTTGACGGTGAGTATGACGTACGCGTGGCCGCCGTCGACCGGCGAGATCGGCTCCGCCGACACCACGGGATCGGCGCGGCGGAACTCGGTCAGAAACGACTCGATCTCGGCCGTGGGCCCCCGCAGCTCCACGATCCGCTTTCGCTCGCCGCCCGTCCCCGTCATCGAGGAGACCGAGCGAAGCGTCACCTCCGGGTGCCGTGCACTCACCTCCGACTCCGGGCCCCCGCGGTGGCGGACCCGCAGCGTCACTTCGCGCATGCGTGACCCGTGATCGCGGGCGTTCAAACGGCTTCCGACAGCGCGCTGCGCCCGCGTCCGTCGTCCGCGTGCAGGGAGGAGAACCCCCCGTCGGCCACGCGCTTATTGCACCGCGCCGCCAAGGGCGACCGGATGCCCGACCGACCCTCCAGCGGGGGCCGAGACGTGGCGGCTCCGGACGATCAGGCGTCGACGACTGTCGCCGCCGAGGTCGACGACGCTCCCGAACCGCCCGGCGACGAGGTCGACGACGAGGTACAGCGTCGCCTCCGAGAGGCGTACCTCAATGACGCGGAGCGCGAGCTGATCGTGACCGGGGTGCGGTCGGCGGACGAGGAGGTCGTCGTGGAGTTTCGCACCCCGCACGGCGACGCGACGCACACCGAGCGGTTCCCCGCCCCCCGCCACGGCTCGCTGGCGGAGTCGACGGCGTTCCTCGCCTTCCTCGAGGCCGCGGGCGTCTCGCCGCTCGACGTCGACGAGGTCGTCGGCGCCCGAGTGCCGGCGACGTACGAGGGCGACGGCTGGCGGCTCGACGAGTCGTACCTGCCCGACGCGGTCGACGACGCAGGGGCCGCCGCCGGCGATAGCGACGGTCTCCGCCCCGGATCGGCGTGGGCGCGGTCGAAGGAGTGGCTCTGGACGTACCGCTACTGGCTGTTCGCGGCGGTGCTGATCGGCGGCGAGCTGCTGTTCGTGGCGCTCGTCATCGCGCTGTTCACCTGACCCCGCCGCTGCCGGCGCGAACGGGCGATTACTCCTCCTCTTCGAGGATCTCGCCCGCCTCGCCGCGCTCGGTCTCCTCCACGTCGGCGCGCTTCCGGACGTCGACCCGGTAGTCGGTGAGGATGTCACGGCCCAAGAGGAGCGGGTACTCCATGTGTCCGCGGTCCTCGACGCTGGCGGTGACGGTGTGCTGGTTGCCGCCGATCCCGATGACGAGGTCGACGACGGGGCGGGCCTTCCCGCCCTTCATGCTGCCCGACTTGACTCGGGTCATGCTCTTGATCGGGCCGGCGCCGATCTCGGCGGCGAGCTGGGTGTCGATGCTGGTCCGGGTCGCTCCCGTGTCCGACTTCGCGAGCGCCTGGTCCGACCCGGAGGTGCCGGTGACGACAACCTCCTCGATGTAGCCGATCACCGGCTGTTCGGTGGGCGTCGGCTTCGGCATCGGCGCGCAGGAGGGACGCGAGTCGTCGAGCGTCGCCGAGATGCGCTCGACCTCGTCGTCGTCGACCTCGCCGCCGACCGCCTCGATCGCGAGCTTCGCGATGTGCGGGGCCGGGCTCGTACCGGTCGCCTCGAACAGCCCCTTGAACCCGGCCGTCGGGTTCACTTCGAGGACGTACCAGCCGTCGTACCCCTCGACGAGGTCGACGCCGGCGTAGTCCAGATCCATCACGTCGGCCGCGTACAGCGCGGTCTCGGCGGCCTCCTCGGGCATGTCGTCGGTGGCGTCCTCGACCGCCCCGCCGAGCGCGACGTTGGTGCGCCAGTCGCCCTCGGGGGCGTAGCGGTACATCGAGCCGATGATCTGGTCGCCGACGATGTACACGCGCAGGTCGCGGTGCTTCTCGTCGTCGCGGTCGATGAGCCGCTGGAGGAACGCCTGCCGGTTCCCGACCTTCGGGTTCACGCGCTCCGTCAGGTCGACCTTCCACGTCCCGCCGCCGTGCGTGCCGATGGCGGTCTTGTACACGCCGACCTCGCCGAAGCGCTCGCGCCCCTCGTTCAGCCGGTCGTTCGACAGCGCGAGCAGGGCGTCCGGCACGCGGATGTTCCAGTCGGCGAGCGTCGCCGCTGTCGCGAACTTGTGGATCGACGCGAGCACGGCGTTCGGCTCGTTGAGCATCGGCCGGATGCGCTCGAACGTGGTCGCCAGCCCGAGCAGCTCCGCGGGCTGGTCGGTGTTCGAGAGCAGCAGCCGGTTCGCGATCACGTCGACGGCGGGCTCGACCGACACGTCCCCGTCGTCGACGCTGATCGCGGCGTTCTCCTCGCGGAGCCAGACGGGCTCGTGTCCGAGGTCCTCGACGGCGTTGCAGATCGCCTTCGTTTCCTTGCTGTTGTGTAGCGACAGCACTCCCACCCGTACCGGATCCGAACTCATGCGAGCATCTGCGCGGTCCCCCGTAAAAATTCGACCGATCGGTGAGTCCGGGGTGCAGTGCCGTCGACGGGGGCGGCTCGGGGGACCGAATCCGCGGGTCGCCATATATATACCTGCCGCCGTGCTCCGCTCTGGCATGAGCGACGATCGGATGTTCACGTACAACGGCGGCGCGGTGTCGCCGGGCGAGACACAGAACATCCGCTACGGCATCAGCGAGACGTACCTCGGCGACCCGGTCCGGATCCCCGTCACCATCGTCAACGGCGAGCGCGACGGCCCCACCGCGTTCCTCACGGCGGCCGCCCACGGCGACGAGCTCAACGGTATCGAGGTCGTCCGCGAGGTCGCCCACGACTGGGACCTGTCGGAGCTCGCGGGCACGCTCGTCTGTCTCCCCGTGCTCAACGTGCCGGGATTCATCGCCCAGCAGCGGTACCTCCCCGTCTACGACCGCGACCTGAACCGGTCGTTCCCCGGAAAAGCCGGATCGACCAGCTCGAAGCGGATGGCCCACCAGATATACGAGAACTTCATCGCGCCCTGCGATTTCGGGCTCGACTTCCACACCTCCACCCGCGGTCGGACGAACATGCTCCACGTCCGCGGCGACATGACCGACGACGGCGTCCACCGGCTCGCGCTGTCCTTCGGCTCGAAGGTGATCATCGACAGCGACGGCCCGAGCGGCACCCTCCGCGGCGAGGCGACCGACGCCGGGATCCCGACGATCACGATCGAGATGGGGGAGGCCCACCGGTTCCAGCGCCCGCTCATCGACGACGCGCTCGCGGGCGTGCGCTCGGTGTTCGCCGAGTACGGCCTCCTGGAAACCGACACGGTGCGGTGGCCCGGCTGGCGGACGATCGTCGCCGGCACCGGCGAGAAGACGTGGCTCCGCGCCGACTCCGGCGGGATCGTGGACACGCACTTCGAGAGCGGCTCGCTCGTCCACGAGGGCGAGCGGATCGCGACGATCACCAACCCGTTCAAGGAGGACGCGGTCGCGATCGACGCGCCGTTCACCGGCCTGTTGATCGGACTGCTGGAGAATCCCGTCGTCTACCCCGGAAACCCGCTGTGTCACCTCGTCGAGATCGACGAGTCGACGCGTCGCGCGATCGAGACCGGCGACGCTCCGAAACCGGTCGGACAGCCGAACGCGGCGGACTGAGGCCGGTAGATCGCCCGGATCGATGGGAGGTAGCTAGCGCCGTCTCCGTTCTCCCGTCCCCTCCGAGCGTCCCCGAACCCCGAGTGCGGCCGCGGCGAGCACGGCGACGAAGCCGGCGAGGAACGCGACCGGCTGGACCGCGATCCGCTGGGCGACGACGGCGCCGGGCTCGCGCTCGACGGTCCGCGTCCAGAACTCGTAGCGTGCGCCCTCGTACTCGACCACGAGGAGGCCGTCACCGAGCGTCGGATCGGTGGGATACGACAGCGAGTCGACGCGGTCGTCCGGGTCCTCGACGCCGAATCCGGTCTCAGCGTCGAGCGCGCGGTCGAACGCCGCCCGGGCCGCGGGGTCGAGGTCGTCGTAGTCGACGACGCCGGCGGCGGTCCCGTTCCCCACGTCCGGCGTCTCGATCCCCGCCACGGGCGACCCGCTCTCGACCGGGCGGACGGTGTGGGTGTACGCGGGGTCGGGGTCGCCGATCGGCACGGGGAGGTACAGCGGGTTCGCCATCAGGAGGACGCCGACGGCGACGAGGCCGGCGGCGGCGAGCCGGGCGCGCATGTGCGGGGTTCAGCGGGGGAGGGTTTGAGGCTTTCCGCGCGCGGTGCGTCCCGGCTGCCGGTCCGCGGCGCGGCGACGCCGCCCTCGACTACTCGATGTCGGGCGCCTTCTCGCCCGCGGGCACGACGATCTCCAGCCAGTTCTCCTCCGGCGGGAGCGGGCAGGAGAACGTCTCGCTGTACGCGCAGAAGGGGTTGTACGCGAGGTTGAAGTCGACCGTCACCGTGTCGCCGTCGGTGAGGTCGCCCTCCGGCTCCAGCTCCATGTACCGCCCGTTGTGGTACGTCTGCTGGCCGGTCGTCTTGTCGCGGAAGGGGACGAAGATGGCGCCCTCGTCGCCCTCCTGACGGTACCCCGCGAGGGTGTGCTCCTCGCCTCTGACTTCGAACGCGAAGGTGACGATCCGGAGGTACCGCACCGGGTTGCTCGCGGTGGTCTCCATCTCGACGGGCTCGGGGTCGTCGTGGACGGTGACCGTCGCCTCGACTCGGTAGTCGGGGTTCGGCTCGAAGTAGTCGAGTCCCTCGAAGTCGTCGCGGTGCTCGGGCGGGATCGGCGACTGGGGGTGGTCGCCGAAGAACTCGTCTTTCTCGCGGCGGTTCGCGCGGAGCCGCTCGGCGTAGTCGTCGCTCATACCCGCGGAGAGGGACGCCGGGGGTTTCAGGGTCGCGGTCCGGTGGCGAGCGTCGACCGGAGAGGGAGCGAACGTCTACCGGGAAGGGATCGCCCGGTGTGACCGCCTCACAGCGCCTGCAGATCCGCCAGGCAGTCGTCTAAGTCGCGGGTCGAGGTCGCCAGCGAGAACCCGTCGACCCGGGCGAGATCGGCGGCGTGGTCCCACAGGTCGCCGTCCTCGATCCCGTGGAGCACGACGGCGTTCGGCGTCGGGCTCACGACCCGCAGCGCGACCAGCGGCGACTCGCCGCGCGTGACGCGGGTGAACACGAGCGCGCGGTTCGTCGACTGGCCGTACAGCCGGTAGAACTCCTCGCTCGACAGGCGGGTGATCGCCTCGATCGAGTTGATGACGGTGTGGCCGTTGACGTGGTCCTGCTCGCCGCGGACGATCTCCGTCGCCCCCATCGCCTCGTAGAACTCCGCCAAGGGGACGGCCGTCGAGTACTCCCGGAGATCGTGGACAATGTCGCTCTCGAACCCGGCGGAGAGCACCCGCGCGTACTGACGGAGCCGTCCGCCGCCGCGCCGCTCGTCGATGTCCAAGAGCCCCTCGACGGTCCGCCGGACGACGCCGATTCCCGGACTCTCGCGGCGCCCGCTCTCGTAGTCCGAGACGACCGACGAGGAGACGTCGAGCTGGTCGGCCAGCTCCGTCTGCGAGACGTCGAAGTCGGTCCGCCACTTCCGGAGGGTCGCTCCGGGGTCGTCGCTGAGCGCGATCTCGCCCGCGATCCGGCGAGAGAGTTCTTCGCGTGCGTCGCTCATGACGCGAACCGACGACCGAGCGCCGCAAAAGGGTACCGAAAGCGGGGTTCGTCGAACGTCGATAGCGACCGGGGCGCGGAGCCGCCGCCCGGCTCACTTGACGATCAGCGAGTAGACGACGACGCCGAAGCCGACCGCCGTCAGCAGGCTGTTGATCGCGATCCCGACAGCCAGCGTCGATCCGATGATCTGGTGGGAGACGCCGCCGATCAGCGCGCCGACGGTGACGATTCCGAACCCGATCGCGAGCGCGCGCAGCGAGGGATTGCCGGTCCGGCCGTACGCCCGGAGCGCGTAGTAGGTGATGCTGCCACCGAGCACCAGGATGGCGGTCTTTGCGACGATGATGAACAGGTTGATGTACGTATTCATGTTTCCTCGCGTAGCTCTGACCACAGGTCGGCCAGTCGTTCGTCTCGCGTGCGCTCCGGGCGCGTGAACTCGACATCGAACTCGCGGTCGTCCGCCTCGTCGATGGAGACGGTCACCGTCTCGAACGAGACCGAGTAGCGGGTCGTGTGTTGCCCGTCGCGGCGGATGTCCGTCGACTCCGCCAGCAGGGACGCCTCGGTGAGCAGTTCCAGCTTTCGGTAGGTCGTCGACAGGGGGATGTCGCACTCCTCCGAGATGTCACTCGCCGTCTTGGGCTCGGAGAGCGCAGCGACGATCCGCCGTGCGTCGTCGTCAGCGAGCGCGTCCAGCACGTCGGCTACCGACGGCGGATCCTTCTCGCGCGACGGGTCCCGCACCATACCTCTCCCTTCGACCGCCGAGACTTAAAGCATCGAACTTCCGTCCGCGGCGCCGCGAAACGCGGCCCGTTTTAGTGGGTGGGTTGCGTACCGTGGTTCGATGGACTCGTGGAAGCGCCGCGTCGGCGGATACTTCACCTTCGTCCTCTTCGTGCTGATCTTCACCGCCGTCATCTACCGCTACGGCATGCGGGTGTACGAGGGGGACCCGCGCACGATGATCGAGGCGCTGCGCTTCTCGGTCGAGATGTTCACGACGACCGGCTTCGGCGGGGACTCGCCCTGGGAGAGCCAGCAGCTGAACGCGTTCATCGCGGTGATGGACCTCGTGGGCATGGTGCTCCTGATCGGCGCGCTGCCGGTCGTGGTGACGCCGCTGTTAGAGGAGGCGTTCTCGACCACCGTTCCCTCGTCGCTGGACGACGACCTGTCGGGCCACGTCGTCGTCTGTTCGAACTCCTCGCGGTCTGCGGCGCTCCTCGAGGAGTTCGACTCCCGATCGATCCCCTACGTGATCGTCGAACCTGACCCCGACCGGTCGGTGCGGCTCCACGAGGCCGGACGACGGGTGATCCGCGCGGATCCGGAGTCGACGGTGGGGTTGGCGGCCGCGAACCTGCCCGACGCGCGGGCGCTGGTGACGGACGTCTCCGATCAGGTGGACGCGAGTATCGTGCTCGCCGCGAAGGAGCTCTCGCCGGCGGTGCGCGTCATCAGCGTCGTGGAGGACCCGGAGCGCGAGCGGTACCACCGGCTCGCGGGCGCGGACGAGGTGCTCTCGCCGCGGTCGCTGCTCGGCGAGAGCCTCGCGGCGAAGGTGACGACGGCGTTCCAAACGGACCTCGGCGAGGCGATCGAGATCAGCGACACCCTCCGACTCGCGGAGGTGTCGGTGCCGCACGGCAGTCCGCTCGCCGGTTCGACGCTCGCCGACAGCCGGATCCGCGAGCGCGCCGGCGTCAACGTGATCGGCGTGTGGTTCAACGGGGAGTTCGACGCCGCCCCGCCGCCGGACGCGACGCTATCGGCCGGGACGGTCCTGCTCGTCTCCGGCCCCTCGGACCAGTTGGAGCGGCTCGTCGAGCTGACGAACTCAGCCACGCGGCGGTTCGGCGCGGGCGAGACCGTGGTCATCGGTTACGGCCAGGTCGGCCGAACCGTCTCCGAGACGATCGCGGACGCCGACCTGCCCGTCACGGTCGTCGACCGCGAGGACGCCGAGGGCGTCGACGTGGTCGGCGACGCCACCGAGCCGGAGACGCTGCGGGCCGCCGGGGTCGAGACGGCGCAAACGGTCGTCCTCGCGCTGCCGGACGACACGACGACCGAGTTCACGACGCTCGTGGTCCGGGATCTGGCGCCGAACATGCAGGTGCTCGCCCGCGTCGAGGAGCCCGCGAGCGTCCGGAAGATGCACCGGGCGGGCGCCGACTACGTGCTCTCGCTGGCGACCGTCACCGGGCGGCTGTCGGCTTCGACCGTCATCGAGGACCACGACGTGCTCTCGCTCAACCAGCAGATCGAGGTCATCAGAAGCCGCGTGCCGCGGCTGGCCGGGAAGACGATCGCGCGGGCGAACGTCCGCGAGGCCACCGGCTGTACCGTCCTCGCGATCGAGCGCGACGACGAGACCGTCACCGAGATCGGTCCCGACACGCGGATCGGCGACGACGACGAGCTCGTCGTCGTCGGCACCGACGAGGGGATCCGGGAGTTCGAGCGCCGGTTCGCGTGAGCCTCCACGGCGGCGTGGCGGGCGGGACGCCCCCTCACGCCGCCGGTATTGGGGTCGTCGATGCCGACACGAGTCGAACGCTTCAAGTATTCGCTGGGTGTTCGTCCCTGTATGAAAGACCAGGGACGCTCCACGCGCAAGCGGACGGGCGGTCGACTCAAGCACGCCTCGAACAAGAAGCGCCACCAGCTCGGTCGCGAACCGGCCGAGACGATCCTCGGTGAGACGCGGGTCCAGTACATCGACTCCCGCGGCACCGACAAGAAGGTTCGCGCGCTCGCGACCAACGTCGCGCAGGTCGCCGACGGCAGCGAGGTCAGCGAGGCCGAGATCGAGAACGTCGTCGACAACCCCTCGAACGTCAACTACGCCCGCCGGAACATCATCACCAAGGGCGCCATCATCGAGACGTCCGCGGGCCGCGCGCGCGTCACCTCCCGTCCCGGCCAGACCGGTCAGGTCAACGCGGTTCTTCTCGACTGAACGGCGTTCGACTCGCTCGCCGGCGACCGCTTTCTGAACCTATTTACCCGTTCGAGACGACCAGCGACGCGTGTATCTCGGCGTCGACGAGGCCGGCAAGGGCCCCGTGCTCGGACCGATGGTCGCAGCGGCGGTGCTCGCTGACCCGGCGGACCTCCCGGCCGACGCGGACGACTCGAAGCGGATCGCCCCGTCGCGTCGCGAGTCGATGGACGACGCGATCCGAGCGGCCGACGCCGTCGCCGTCGGCGTCGCGTTCGTCGAGCCCGCCGAGATCGACCGCCCGGACACGGACATGAACACGCTCACGGTGCGCGGGCAGGCGCTGGCGGTCCGAGACGCGCTCGACGGCGGGCTTCCCGCCGACCTCGGCGACCCGATCCGGGTCGTCGCTGACGCGGGCGACACCAGCGAGGCCCGGTTCGCCCGGCGGCTCGGGGCGTTCATCGCCGACTCGGACTTCGACGGCGGCGACCCCCCCGACGTAGCCGTGTCCGCCGCCCACGGCGCTGACGAGACGGATCCGGTCGTCGGCGCCGCGAGCGTCGTCGCGAAGGTGGCCCGCGACGAGCGAATGGCGGCGATCGACGCCGACTACCCCGCGTACGACGGGGTCGGCAGCGGCTATCCGAGCGATCCGACGACGCGGGAGTTCCTCCGCGCGTACGTCGCCGACCACGGCGACGTCCCCGACTGCGCGCGGCGGTCGTGGGCGACCTGCGACGACGTGTTGGCGGCCGCCGAGCAGTCCGGGTTGGACGAGTTTTAGTCCGGGCTCTCAGTCGCCTACATCAGCCCGGCCGCCGCCGCGCTCACGGCCCCGATAAACGTCTCCCAGACCGAGAAGCCGGCGACGATGGAGAGCACGGTGTCCGCGCCGAAGAAGGCGAACAGCGCCGCGGATCCGAGGTGGGCGCGCCGCATGTTGAACCGGTGTGCGAAGGTGTGAAAGAAGTACGCGTTCGCGAGACTGATCGGGACGATAGCCAGCATCTCGCCGAGCCAGATGGCGGAGGTCGCGCCGTACTGGACGGCCAGTCCGATCGTCACCAGCTGGGTCTTGTCACCGAACTCGCCGGTCGCCATGAGCACGAAGATCGGGAGGAACCCTCCAAACGAGCCGGCGTAGCGGTCGAGCGGTCCCGGAAGCGTCACCGACTCCAGCGCGTCGAGCGTCGCGTCGTTCGGCTCCGGCTCGGCGGCGTCCGCGTCGCCGGTGTCGCCGATCCGGCTCGGCTCCCGGTCCGGCATCGACCGGTACAGCAGATACGCGAAGACGAAGAACAGCGTCGCGGTGACGGTGTCGAGCACGATCCCCGGCAACGCCGACTGCAGGGCCTGGCCGAAGGCGATCTCCACCGCGGTCCAGCCGGCGAACGCCGATCCAGCGGCGGCGACGACCACCTTCGGGTCGTACCGCGTCGACAGCGCGGCGATCATGAACTGGACCTTCTCGCCCGGGAGCACCGCGAGCTGGGCGACGAACGCGACGATCAGAATCTCCGTGTAGGCGGTCATGTGGACTCGCCCCCCGCGTCCCCGGCGCTCACGGGTAGCTGTCCGCGCACACCCTCCCACGCGGTGGCTGGCGTTCCCGCTTGCAGGGCGCGCGAGCCGGTCGAGCCGAGGCGGTCGTCGATCGTCACGGGGGATTTAGAGTGGTCTAAATTAATAGTTTGTCGACTTCCAGACTTTTGCGGCGCGGAACGCGGCACGGCGCACCGCCCGCGCCTCCCTCTCTCGATCGTCAGCAGACGGCGCTCACCGGACCGTCAGTAGGCGACGGAGGATGTCGCCGTACGCGGGGCGGGTGATCAGCACGCCGATCAGGACGCCGAGGATGGTGAAGATCGCGAACCCGGAGAGGTCACCGAGCGACAGCACCATCAGCGGCGACATCGCGATGATCGTCGTCGCTGCGGCGGCGCCGATGACCCAGAAGGCGCGGCGGAACCGGGAGTTAAACACCTTCTTGGAGTTCACCTCGCCCTCGCTCATCACCTCGTCGGCGATGATCACGAGGTCGTCGACGCCCGTCCCGACGACCGCGATGAAGCCGGCGATCACGGCCAGTTCGAGCGGATAGCTCAACAGCGCGGCGAAGCCGAGCAGCGCGTACACCTCGGCGAGCGCCGTGACGATCATCGGCAGGGCAACCGCGGGCTCGCGGTAGCGCAGGAACACCATGCCGGCGACCGCGAACACCGCGAGGATCCCGGTCACGAGCGAGTAGGTCTTGTAGTTCTCTCCCTGGGTCGCCGAGATGGACCGCGAGGTCCCCTGCCCGCTGATGTCGAGTTCGGCCGGGAGCGCGCCGGCGCGCAGGTTGATCGAGATCCGCTCGGCCTCGCTGAACTCGCCGGTCGTGAGCCGGAAGCCGCCGTCCGTGGCCCACGTGCCGCTCGCCATGCTGTCCGCGAGGTCGGGGTCCATCCCGAAGGAGTTGACGACCTCGCCGTCGACGGTGAGCAGGAGGCACGGATTGCTCACGTCGTCCGGATTCTCGCTGTAGTCGCACTGGTCTCCCGGACCGTTGTACGCCGAGGCGAACCCGCGATCGGCGACCGCCTGCTGGAAGCTGTGGGCGGGCGACTGCTCGCCCTCCGGCGCAGTGTTTTGAACCGTCACCGGCACGTACGCCCCGGTTCCGCGCTCGGCCTGCGCGGCGGACCCCAGATCCTCGAAGTCGTCTTGGGTCAGCACGTTCTCCTGGATCTCGGTCCCGTTGCCGCCCGGATACGCGATATCGATCGCGACCGTCCCCCGGTCTTCGAGGAGATCGATCACGCTGCTGCGGTCCTCCCCGGGAACCTCGACGAGGATGAAGTACTCGCCGGTGAGCGACTGCACCTGCTGGACCGTCCCGCCAGAGAGGCCGGTCTGATCGATCTTGTCCTGGATGATGCGCTCGGCGACGTCTCGGGTCTCTTGGGTCACGCCGGACCGGACGTCATCGTAGGCGTATCCCGACGCGTCCATCGCCGACCGGAACTCCGACTCGGTCACCGAGGTATCGGTCACCTCGACGGCGTTCTCTTCAGGGACCGCGGTGACCTCCACCGTGGACGTGTCGCTCAGCTCCGCCGCGACCGCCTCCGCCACATCCGGCGCCTGATCGCCGCCGAAGTCGACCTCGGTGGCGGTGTAGCCGACGAGGGGGGCGCGGACCCGCGTCCCGCCGGCCAGATCGAGCCCGTACTGGAGGTTCGTGACGCCCTGTTGGGCCTCGGAGACGTTCCCGCCGGGCGGGGTCTGGGGACCGAACTGCGGCGCGAACAGCGCCACCGTCGCGCCGAGCACGACGACGACCAACAGCAGGATCCGCCAGTTGTTCTTGATGGGTTCGAGCATCAGCGTTTCACCCCCTCGAACTTGTACCAGCGAAGCAGTGAGACGTTCAGCAGGTACGTGTTCATCAGGTCGGCACAGAGCCCGACGGAGAGGATGATGCCGATGTTCCGGAGGAGGTCGACGCCGAACAGCGCCGCGACGATCGCCATCACGATCATCGCCGCCATCGACGTGAGCGTCATCGTGACACCGGTCCGCATCGCGCGGCTCACCGACTCGTAGAACTCGCCGGTCTGGCGCAGCACCGAGTTGTTCAACAGGATGTCGGAGTCGACGCTGTACCCGATGATCATCAGAAGCGCCGCGATCGTCCCGAGCGTCATCTTGATCCCGAGGAGGTTCATCACCGCGACGGGGACCGCCAGGTCGGAGAACGCCGACGCGACGACCGCGAGCGACGGGACGAAGGTCCGGAACAGCGCGAACACGAGCACGCTCATCCCGAGGAAGGCGAGGGCGACGCCGAAGATCGCGGTCCGGGCCGTGTCGGACGCGAAGCTGGGCGACACCTGATCGATCGCGGTCGTAGTCAGCCCGGCCTCGTCCGCCTGCGTCGACAGGTCTTCGGCCAATCCGCCCGGGTCCTCGTCGGCCGCCCGGAACGTCACCACGTACACGCTGTCCGCGGGGATCGACCTGACCGAGTCGGGTTCACGATCGAACGCCGTCTCGATCTGCTGTTCCACGTTGCTACCGTCGTCGGCGATCCGGAGTTCCACGCCGCCAGTGAACTCCAACCCGAGATTCGCCGGCGCACCCGTGACCAGATACCACCCGCCGATGATCGCGAGCGCGAGGACGAGGACCGCGAGTGGGATCGCCACGAGTTGCCGGTTCGTGTACTCGGTGTAGTTGACCTCCGGTACCTCGATCGCTACCATAAACCCGCTTCCTGCGCGGGCGCGAATAAGCCTTCTTACTCACTGCTTCCTCTCGTCGTTCAGTATCTCGCCGCTCGGCTACTCCAGTATCTCGCCACGTGCTCCGTTCTCTCCCCCACCCGCGAGGAGAACGGACGGCGCTCGCCCCGCTGCCCTCCGAGACGGGGTCTCGCGCCGCAACGGATTAGCCGGTGGGCGCCGTATTGTGAAACATGGACCAGACTGCCACCCGCGTCGTCCTCTCGTACCCGGAGGGGCTCAGCGACTGGGGACGCGATCAGGTCGAGGCGGACCGATACCGGAGCTACTTCGCCAGAGTCCTCGACCGCGTCGCCGTCGGAGACGTCCGCGAGGAGTTCGTCGACGTCGGCTGTTGCGGCGACAGCCTCGACGTACCGTTCCGCGTCGAGCGGATCGAGGCCGACGGCGACGCGGTCGACGCCGCGCTCGTGGGCGACGCGACGGCGGTCGACTACGAGACGCGGCCCGGTGACGTCGACGGCGGCTGGCGCGTCCAGAGCGCGTCGGGGCCGTCGTGTTCGGCCCCCGAGCAGGAGTAATCCGATTCTCCGCGGGGGCTACGGCATGTATCGCACGCTGACCACGCCCGGCTCCGACCGGATCTCGACGCGGTTCACGCCCAGCCGAGCCGCCCGCGAGAGCGTCGCCTCCCGGTCGTCGATCACGTCCGCGACGGCGTCCGTGGTGTCCGCTTCGGGGGGCGTCAGCACGTGGACCTCGCCGACGCCCGCGCGCTCCTCGCGGGCGAGATCGCCGGTCGCCGTTTCGGCGGCGAGTTCGCGCTCGTGGACGGTCGGCGGCTCGTCGCTCTCCTCGATCGAGAGGGACCGCCGCTCGGCGACCTCGACGACCTGATACGTGACTTCCATCGGCGGATCGGGGGCGACGGTCGCCTCAACGGCGTCGTCGACCGCGAGCCCGGGGTTCGAGCTCAGCGTGTGCACCTGCCCGTCGTGAACGTCTTTGAGCACCGCGGAGTCGCTCTCGACGTGCGTGACGAGGAACGTGCTCTCCTTCTCGTCGGTCATTACCGGACGTAGGTGGCCGAGCCTTTTCGGGGTTTCGAGGCGCGCTGCTGGGGGTTTCGAGGCGCGTCGATCCGGGTTCTGTTCCGGCGCGTCAGTGCAGGCGGGCGGGAGTCAGTCCCGGACGATCCGTGCGTCTCCGCCTTCGACGACCACGTCCAGCCCGTGTTCGTGAACGAACGCGGCGGTGTAGTCGGGGACGACGCGCTCGGCGGCGAAGCGGGCGCGGAGGAGGGGAACCGCGTCGAGGAGGTCGTCGCCGTCGGTCATCGAGGGGGACGACTCCAGGAACTCCACGTCGAGGTCGGCGTCGGCGCCGCGGGCCGCCAGCGTCGGGAGGCTCGGCTCCTCGAACGCGCCGTCGAAGTCGATCGGCGCGGTGAAGCCGGCGTAGTAGGTGCGCCCGCGGGTGGAGGGACCGAGCACGACCTCGTTCGTCCGGAGCTTCATCGCGGCCGAATCGATCACGGTCCGCGAGAGCAGCGGCGCCTGCGGGGTGACGATCGCGACCGAGTCGGCGTTCTCCTCGCGCAGCAGGTGGGTGACGGTGTTGCCCGCGCGCGCGCCGAACGACGAGCCGACCTGCCGCTCGAACCGGGCGTCCTCGGTGCCGCCGAGGGTGTCGGCGACGAGGGTGCGCAGTTCGGCCTCGGGGCTCGTGTCGGTACGGTGCTCGGCCGGGAGGTCCTCGTCGACCGGATAGTTCACGAGGAGTTCGCCGCCAGAGCGATCGACCGCGAGGACGGCGTCGCGGAACAGCGCCTCGTACAGGTCGGCGGCCTCGGCGGTCGACAGCGGTGTCGACTCCGCGATTCCGGTCGCGACGAGCCCCTCGCGGGGCGGCTTCGCAAGCACGGCGACGACGGTCATATGCGGATCGGAATCGCCCGCGCGCCTTCAAGTCGCCGCTTTGTCGCGACCGTGGCGGGGACTGACCGCCCGATTCGGAGGCGGCCCGCACGGGAGTCGGTCGGACGACGCTCAGGCGAAGTCGCGCCGCATCGCGATCTCGAACCACGGGCACAGCCGGAGCTGCCGGTACAGCGCCGGATTCTCGTGGAGGTGTTCGTAGTCGGCCCACAGCATGCCGCCGATCTCCTCCTCGTCGGGGTCGAGCGAGGTGTCGTCGAGGGTCACTTTCAGCACCGAGCAGACCTCCCACTCGACGCCCTCGTTGGGGTAGTAGCGCTTGTACTCGAACTTGTCCGTCACTCGGAGGTCGCCGTACTGGTCCGGAGAGATCCCCAGCTCCTCTTCGAGGCGCTGTTCGGTCGCGTCCTCCTGCGACTGCCCTTCGACTGGGTGGGAGGCGACCGTTCCGTCCCAGTGGCCGTCCCACAGCCGCTTGGTCGGTGCGCGCTGG
The DNA here is from genome assembly GCF_052439115.2 of Halorubrum sp. FL23. Lineage (NCBI taxonomy): Archaea > Methanobacteriati > Methanobacteriota > Halobacteria > Halobacteriales > Haloferacaceae > Halorubrum > Halorubrum sp. FL23. The sequence continues at coordinate 309,376 of NZ_JBQVRO020000002.1, read as the reverse complement.
GCCAGCAGGATCCGGCCGTCGGTGTCGTACACGAGACAGGTGAACGCCCGGTGGCGGATCCCGTCACCCGTGTGCGCGTCGAGGCGGTTCACCGTCCCCCGTTCGGCGTCTTCGGGATCGACGGCGATCACGTCTTGGAGCGCGTTCTCGTGGTCCGTGTCGGTGCCGACCTGACCGGCAGAACCGCCGGCGTCGGCCGCGTCCTCGGAGCTCATGCGAAGTAGGTCGATCACCAGGGCTAATAAGCGTTCGATACGGCGTTCGAGGTCCGTTGGCACAGGGGTCGGTGAGCCAGTCGGCGGACTGGTCGCGGGTCGGTCGGCTGACCTGTCCGCGCGCCGATGTGGTATCCCCTTCGTTCGCCCCGTTCGCGGCCGCGGTCCGACGCGCTTAACCGCCTCCCGCGGCTACGTCGCGCGGATGAGTGACCCGGCGCTCGACGTCGTCGAGTTCGTGTTGACGACGCACCTCTACACCGAGAACCGCGACCTCGACGAGAACGACCTGCCGCCGCGCTTCCGGCAGGTGTTCTGGTCCGACGACGCCGCTGACGACGCACCGGGCGGCGTCGAGCGGCCGCTCAAGGCGACGAGCGAGACAACACGCACCGCGACGGGTGTCGATCACCCGTGGGATGCCGTCTCCGACTTACTCTTCACCCAACGGACGGAGTTCTCCGGAGAGATCTCGCTGACCCAGCCCGCGATGGCGCTGGAGTGGTACCGCGACCACGCCGACGACGATCGGATCGCCCAGAATCCGACGATCGTCGCCGCGCTCGAGCTCGCGGAGGACCTCGACGCCCCCGTGACCCACGAGGCCGCGCGCGACAACGTCCGCCCGATTCAGGCCGACCGAGTCTGGATCGACGCCCTCCTCGAGGAGTACTTCGACGAGGACGAGGACGGCGAGATGCTCGACCTCGTCAACGTGCAGGCCCCCGAGGAGATCGAGACGACGCTCGCCGACCTCGTGCTCACCGGCGATCAGGAGGGCGAGATCCAGAAGATCGTGAAGGCGATCGAACACCGCGAGTACCTCGCGAGCATCGGGCTCCGCGAGATCGGGAAACTGCTGTTCGTCGGTCCGCCGGGGACCGGAAAGACCACCGTCTCGCGGGCGCTCGCCCACGAGCTCGGCATTCCCCTCGTCGAGGTGAAGATGTCGATGATCACGAGTCAGTACCTCGGCGAGACGGCGAAGAACGTCGAGAAGACGTTCGAGGTCGCCAAGCGGCTCTCGCCGTGTATCCTCTTCATCGACGAGTTCGACTCGGTGGCGAAAACCCGGCGCTCCGACGAGCACGCCGCCCTGAAGCGCGCGGTCAACACCCTCCTCAAATCGATCGACGAGGTGTCGCTCGTGCGCGACGAGGTCCTCCTCATCGGCGCCACGAACCACCCGGACCAGCTCGACGCGGCGGCGTGGCGCCGCTTCGACGAGATCGTCAACTTCCCCAAACCCGATCGCGACATGCGCGCGGACATCCTCCGCGTCGTCACCCGCGAGATGCAGATCGCCGACTTCGACCCCGACGAGGTCGCCGACCGCACCAGCGGTCTCACTGGGTCTGACCTCCGGATGGTGCTCCGGGAGGCCGTCCTCGGTGCGCTCACGGAAGACCGGATGACGATCACGCAGGAGGACGTGATGGAGGCCGTCGAGGACTTCGAGGAGCGCGACAACCTGAAGAACATGGACATGATCGACGGCGAGGGCGCGGAGGTGCTCGGCGAGACGGACCCGGAGGGGCAGGACCACACGCACGACGAAGGGGCCGACGACGCCGCCCACGACCACGGCGCGCACAGCCACTCGCACGACTGAGACGCGACCGATCGGGACGCCGCGCCGCACGCGGGACGCCGCCTTACGCGAACGTGTCGACGACCGTTCCCGTCTCCTCGCCGGTGGTGTAGTAGTAGCCGTCGGCCTCGGAGAGCGTCCCCCAGTCGGCCCAGCTCCCCTCGTAGTTGCGCACGTCCTCCCAGCCGAGCTGATCGAGGACGAACCAGCCGACCGACGCGCGGATCGCGGTCTGACAGTAGGCGACCGCCGTCTCGTCGGGCGAGATACCGGCGTCGTCGATCCACAGCGTCTCCAGCTCTTCTGGCGAGCGGAGCCGCCCCGCCTCGCCGTCGATGCTCTGGACGAAGTTGAGGTTGGTCGCACCGGTGACGTGGCCGAACCGGTCGAGATCGCCCCGCTCGTCGACGCCCCAGTACTCCTCGGGCGAGCGCATGTCGAGGATCGGAATCGCGGCGCCGTCCTCGTCGACGTTGCCAGCGACGAACTCCCGCGTCGCCACCACGCTCGTGTCGAGGTCGGGCTCGTAGGTGGCTTCCTGCGCCTCGGGCGCGTCCGAGACGGTCTCGCCGCCGGCGGCGTCCCAGACGGTGAACCCGCCGTCGAGCAGACTCACCTGCCCCTCGTGGCCGAGCGCGTTGAGGGTGTAGATGGCGTACGTCTCCCAGAGGTTCGACTCCGCGCCGTACACCACGACGTCGTCGCCGCGCTCGATCCCCGCCTCCGAGAGCGTCCACGCGATCGCCTCCGGCGAGACCTCGAATCCGTCGGGGGTCTCCTCGGCGTAGCTGTCCAGCATCTCGGAGTCCGGGAAGTGGTACGCGCCGGGGATCCGACTCTCGCTGAACGCCTCCTCGTCGCGGGCGTCGAGCAGGTGCACGTCGTCGAGGTTCGACTCGAGCCACTGACTGTCGACGACGCCGTCGAACTCGGCCGCGGCGGGCGTCGTGTACGCCGCGGGCCGTTCGCCGTCGCCGTCAGTCGACCCGAGACAGCCGGCCGTCGCCGCGAGCGCCGCGCCTGCCGAAGCCAACACCGATCGTCTGGAGGTCCGCGTGGATCTGTCGTCCATTCGCTCGTCGCTTGCGCTGTGACCCCGATAACCCTGTTAGTCAAGGCCCGTGTTACCGTCGGCTCCGACGAGGACCGGGCCGGCGTCCCCGTCACCGGACACACTTGCGAGGGCCGAGAGCTTCGCGGCGACGGGCGGTTCCGACCGACCGGCTCACTCCCGGACGCCGACGACCGTGTAGCCGAACCCGCGGTCGACGATCCGCGGGTCGAATCCGGCGTCGACGAGCGCCGCGGCGAGCTCGTCCGGCGCCCGGAACCGCGACTCCATCCCGATCGCGCGCTCGCTCGCGGCGAGGACCCGCCCCAGCGGGTGTGTCGGGTCGAACTCCCGGATGACGAGCGCGCCGCCGGGCGCGAGCACGCGAGCGACCTCGTCGATCGCGGCCGTCTGGTCGGGCAGGTGGTGGAACGCGTCGACGACCGTCGCGGCGTCGACCGACCCGTCGCGGAGCGGAAGCCGCCCCGCGTCCCCGGCGACGACCGAGCGGTCGCGGTGTTCGCGAGCGCGCGCCAGCATCGCGAGCGAGGCGTCGACGACGGTGATCTCGGGGCCGGTCAGCGCGGCCGCGGCGCGCCCGGAGCCGCCGCCGACGTCGATCAGCCTGTCGATCGGCCGCGTCGCGTGCGCGAGCCCCGCCGCCAGCGCCTCGCCGTCGGCCGGCGGCATGACGCGGTCGTACAGCGGGGCGATCCGGTCGAAGAAGCGAACGTCGCCGAGACCGTACATGACGGTGATCGACGGCGGAGCCAACTAAAAGGCGGTCGTCCCGACCCCGCGTTCATTTATCGGAGCGGGCCGTATCGGTCGGCATGGAGTACGCGTTCCTCGGCGGCCCGGACGCGGGGGTGACGCTGCGACTCGACTACCGGACGTTCGCCTACGCCGGCAAGTTCGTCGTCGGCGCCCCGGGAAAGGCGGTGCTGCGGACCGCCGACGGCTCGCCGGCGGTGCCGGACTGGGTGCCGGAGGAGCCCCTCCCGCCGACCGTCGACGCGGACGAGTTCGACGAGGACGTGGCCGCGGCGGTCTCCTTCTCGCCGGACCGGACCGACCCCGACTGCTGTCGGCTCCGGTACGTCACCGTCCACGTCGCGCGCCGCGGCGAGGGGCTCGGGCCGCGACTGATCGACCGAACCGTCTCGCGGCTCGCGACCGACGGGTACGACCGGGTGCGGATCGCGGTCAACAACCCGTTCGCCTACGCGGCGCTCTCAAAGTGCGGCTTCGCGTACACGGGCGAGCGGACCGGGATCGCCGAGCTGGAGCTGGAGCGCCCGGCCGCCGAGCCGGCGCCGGGAAGCGACGTGGGCGATGAGCGGTACCGGGCGGGCCTGCGCGCCTTCCGCGACGGCGACCGCGACCTCGACCCGGTGGAACGGGAGTTCATCGCGTCGCGGCTCTGAGCGCCCCGCGGCAGCGGTGGGCACGGTTGACGGCACGGGGGGCGCGCGAGGGGTCAAACCGACCCCGCCGCTAAATCACGTCGTAATCCTCTCGGAACGTCTCCAGCGTGGCCGCGAGCACCCCGATGACGATGGGTCCGACGAACAGCCCGGTGAAGCCGACGGAGTAGATCCCGCCGAACACGCCGAGGAGTATCACGGCCGGGTTGAGGTGGGCCTGCTGGTCGATAACGATCGGGCGCGCGTAGTTGTCCACCATCGCGATGACGAGGACCCCGTACACCGCGAGCAACGCCCCGGCGGCCACCTCGTCGATCGCGACGAGGTACGCCGCCGCCGGCCCCCAGACGAAGAACGCTCCGACCAGCGGCACCAACGCCAACACCGCCATCACGAAGGTCCAGAAGACGACGTTCGGGATCCCGGCCGCCCAGAGCCCGAGCCCCGCGACCAGCGCCTGCAGCAGCGCCACGACGATGTGGCCGATCACGACCCCGCGGGTCATCGCGTCGACGCGGTCGACGAGGTCAGACGTGACGTTCGACGGGAGCGGGCTCGTCTGGCGGAGCCACCCGATGAACGCCGGCCCGTCGAGGAGGGTGTAGTAGACCAGGAACACCGCCAGCGAGAGCCCGACCGACGCGCGGATCGCGGTGGTGACGATCCCACCCACCCCGCCGAACAGCGTGTTCGCGAGCACCTGTCCGGCCGTCGCGAGCATCTCGCCGACCTCGATCTGCTCGCCCGTGAGCGCCGCGAGCTCCGTCTCGATGGCCGCGACGTCGATGCCGGTGTTCCCCCGCGCGATCGCCGTGAGATCGCGGACGAACACCCACGAGATGTACGCGAGCGGCAGGATGACGGCGACGATCGACGAGAGAATCAGAAACAGCGCGGACAGCATGTTCCCCAGCCGGTGTGACATCGACTCGCGAACCCGACCGGCGAGCACCGTTCGGAACCGCCGCGAGAGGCGCGCGTGGAACGGGTAGAGGACGTACGCGAGGATCGCGGAGGCGATGACGTACTCGATGAAGGGGCTGATGATGAAGATCGTCAGGACTGTGACCGATCCGATGAGGAGGAGGAGAAACGATTGCCCGCGGTTCATGTCAGCCACTCACGCCGGTAACGTATAAACGTGGGCGGGGTCGGTCGCGTCGGCAGTGGGGCCGTCGGCGCCGGTCAGGCGCTCGCTTCGTCCTCGTCGAGCCCGGGCGCGGCGGACGGATCGACCTCGTCGGGCTCCTCGGTCTCGCCGCCGACGACCGTCTCCCCGTCGTCGGTCTCGACGTACACGTCGTCGGCGAAGCCGGCGAGCGCGTTCTCGTACTCCGGCGTCTCCAGCTTCTCGGGCGTTTCGGGGGCGTCGACGACGCCCGCCTCGGGGACGAACTCGCCGAGCGGGTCGTCGATCGTGATCCCGTGGTCGGTGAAGAAGGACTCGTAGCGCCGGTAGTGCTCTTCCAGCTCGTCGCCGGGGATCTCCATCATCTCCGTCCAGCCGTGGTTGAAGAAGTCGAAGTTGGCCTGGACGTGGGTGATCTCGCGGGCCTCCGCCTCCGGAAAGCCCGCCTCCAAGGCGGCGACGTAGGTGTCCATCGTCGCGTCGAAGAAGCTGTCGAGGTGAGCGCGCCGCTCCTCGCGGCGGTCCTCGTCGGCCTTGTTGAGGAAGATGCTCGTGTGGAGATCGACGAGCTTGTCGTTCGCCACGTCCCCGACGACCGGCGTCGTCAGCGCCTTCTTGGCGGCCCAGTGACGGATGTTCTGCCGGATCTTCATAACGCTCGTTGGGGGGCGACGACCTTGAATCTGTGGCGACGCGACCGCGTCTCGGCCTCCCGGCGCCGCTGCTCGCCCCCGACGAAAGCGTTATTGCACGAAACACACAATATAGTGTATGAACGAAATGACTCCCGAGGAGGACTGGGCCGCACAGATCGAGGCGGAGCGGCAGGCGAAGATCGAGCAGTTCCGCGACTCGGGGCGGTCGCCGCTCCCGGTTTCGATGCGCGGAGACGCCTTCCCCGGGCTCGAATACTTCGACCCGGACCCCGCGTACCGGTTCGTCGCTCCCCTTCACGAACACGACGAGAAGGAGACGGTCACCGTCGAAACGACCGCCGACGGCGAGCAGACGTACCGGCGCTGGGGGGAGTTCCGCCTCGACGTTGACGGCGAACCCGTCGTCGTGCAGGCGTACCGCCCGGCCGACGGCGCCGACCGCTTCTGGGTCCCCTTCCGCGATGAGACCAACGGCGAGGAGACGTACGGCGCGGGTCGATACATGGACTTAGAACCCGGTCGGGACCGCGTCGACGGCGAGTGGGTGGTCGATTTCAACGTCGCGTACAACCCGACGTGCGCCTACAACCACGCGTACGAGTGCCCGCTCATCCCCGCGGAGAACTGGCTGGACGTTGCGATCGAAGCGGGCGAGAAGGCGTTCCCCGCCGAGCCCGCGGGCGCCGACCGTTGACGCGGTCCGGCGCGGTGCCGAACGTCCCCGAGTCAGACCGGTCTGCGCCGTGCGAGTTCGCGCCGAGGGATCGTCTATCGCCCCGTCGGGAGCGCTTTGCGGGGGCTTAGCACGGTTCCAGCCGCGGATGACAACCCACATTAACCATGAATCCGAACGCCCGCGTATGAGCGATTCGTACGTGATCATCGGTGATGGTATCGCGGGCGCGTCCGCGGCCGAGACGCTCCGCGAGGAAGCCCCCGACGCCGAGATCACGGTTCTCACGGACGAGGGTGAGTCCCTCTACAACCGGATCCTGATCAAGGAGTACGCGAAGGGGAAACTCCCCGAAGCCCCGATCTCGATCCACCAGGAATCGTGGTACGACGACCACGACGTCGACCTCCGGCTCAACACGGTCGTCGTCGACATCGACGTCGAGAACGACGCGGTCCACACTCACGAGGGCGAGACGTTCGAGTACGACTCCCTGCTGGTGGCGATCGGGGGCACACCCCAGCAGCTCCCGGTCGAAAACGCCGACGCCGACGGGATCCACCACTTCTGGACGTTCCAAGACGCCCGGCGGATCAAAGAGAGCGTCGAGGACGCCGAACAGGCGGTCATCGTCGGCGCCGGGCTCTTGGGCATCGACTTCGCGGCGATCTGCGGCGCGCAGGACGTCGAGGCCAAGTACCTGATGCGCGGTGACAACTGGTGGCGCTACGCCCTCTCCGAGGAGGGCGCGGAGATCATGCACGACGCGATGCGCGAGCGCGGCGTCGAGCCCGTCTTCGGCTCCGGCGTCGACCACTTCGAAGTCGACGACGACGGCCACGTCACGGCCGCGGTCGACCCGAACGGCGAGCGCTACGAGTGCGACTTCGCCGGCGTCGCCATCGGACTCGACTTCAACACCGAGCTCGTTCAGGACACGCCGCTGAAGACCGATGACGGCATCGTCGTCGACGAGTTCATGCGCACCAACGTCGACAACGTGTTCGCCGCGGGGGATATCACCACGTTCAACGACCTGATCCTCGGCGAGCGGGCGAAAAACGGCTCGTGGGGGTCGGCCAAGGAGCAGGGGACGATCGCCGCCCGCAACATGATCGACTACGGGTGCGAGGAGTTCGAGTGGGTCTCCTCGTACTCGATCACCCACTTCGACTTCCCGTTCCTCTCGTTCGGCCACCCGACGCTCGGCGACGACTCCGTCGAGGCGACCACGGCGGAGGGCGAGTGGCGCCGCGTCGCGCTGAAGGACGGCAAGGTCGTCGGCGGCGTGCTCATCGGCGACCTCTCGCCGCAGTCCGCGTTCAAACAGCTCATGCGCGAGGGTCGCGACGTGAGCGACCAGACGGATGTCCTGATGGAGCCCGGCTTCTCCGTCGACGACCTGGCCGCGCCGACCGAGCAGTAACCCCAGTCGCGGCGTCGCGGTGGGCGTCCGTCGTCCAGCAGCCTTTCCCGGCTGTGTCTCTTTCGTTCTGTTAGATGTCCCGTGGAGCCTCTACCAATAGCCCGCCGACGCCGGGAGACGGATTCTTCCGGTCGTTCGTTCAGGGGTGTTCTGATCCGGTCCTCTCGATCGACGACGGGGGTCGGATCGTCTACGCGAACCCGGCGACCGAGTCAGCAATCGGATACGCTCCCGACGATCTCCGCGGTCGCCGCCTCGCGTCGCTGATCGACGACGACACCTCGGACGAGGGGACGCACTGGCTCCGCGGACGGTTCGAATCTCCCGACGGCCTCGGTGGCGCCGGCCACGTCGCCGTCCCGGTGGCGCGCGCGGACGGCGGAACGACGACGTTCTCGGCGACGTTTCACGAACACGAGGGGCTCGACCACGCTCGCGCGGCCGACCAGTCGGCGGGCTCGACCGTGTACACCGGCGTGTTCCGCGACGGTGTCGAGTCGGCGTCCGAGCGCGAGCGGAAGACGTTCCGTAACCTCATCGAACACGCCGGCCACGCCGTCTACGTGACAGATACGAGCGGCACGATCCAGTACGTCAACCCGGCGTTCACCGAACACACCGGCTACGAACCCGCCGACGTGGTCGGGGAGACGCCGGCGATACTCAAATCCGGTGAGATGTCGGACGAGTACTACGAGTCGCTGTGGTCGACGCTCATGGCCGGCGACGTGTGGGAAGAGGAGATCGTCGACCAGCGGAAGGACGGGAGCCGCTACCACGCCCACCAGACGATCGCGCCCGTGACGGACGAGCAGGGGACGGTCTCGCGGTTCGTCGCGATACAGATCGACATCAGCGACCGCAAGGCGGCGATGGGGCGGTTGAAGCAGTACCGTGACATCGTCGAACAGCTCGACGACCCGGTTTTGCTACAGGACCTCGACGGGGGGTTCGAGCTGTGCAACGAGGCGGTCTGCGAGCTCGCGGGGAAGCGCCGGGAAGCGCTCTACGGGACCGACGAGTTCGGGTTCATGGACGACGAGACGGCCGCCGAGATCGAAGCGCACCGCCAGTCGGTGATCGAAACGGAGTCCGTCGCCGAGTACGAGGTCTCTCCGGACTTCCCGCAGAGCGACCGAGATCCGACGTTCAGCACGCAGCGGTACCCCTACTACGACGGCGACGGCGAGCTCTCGGGAACGTTCGCCGTCTGTCGCGACGTGACCGAGATAAAGGCGCGCGAGGCCGAGCTGGAGCAGTACGAGCGCGCGGTCGAGGGGGCGACGGATCTCATCGCGGCCGTCGATCGCGAGGGGCAGTTCCTCTTTGCGAATCAGCAGTACCGCGCCTACCACGACATCGGCGTCGACGAGGAGATTGCCGAACTGGCCTTCGAGGACGTCGTGGACGGCGAGCAGTACGCCGACGTGGAGCGCTATATTGACCAGACCCTCGAGGGGCGGAACGTCGAGTACCGAACGACGCGAGTCCACCCGAACCGCGGGAAGCGGACGCTCGACGTTCGGTACTACGCCCTCGTGAACCCCGCCGAGGACGACGACGGAGTCGCCGGTGTCGTCGGCGTCCTCCGAGACGTGACCGACAGCGAGAGCCGGGCGCGCCAGCTCCGCGTCGTCGACCGGGTCCTCCAGCACAACATCCGGAACGCGCTGACGGTGATCCGCGGCCGGGCGGAGCAGGTTGCGGAGCTCGACGCGCCGGAGACTGGCTCCGGCGCGGAGGCCGCCGTCGACGTCTCTGGTGCCGCCTCGGATATCGTTAACCGGGCCAACGCGCTCCTCTCGACGAGCGAGAAGTCCCACCACATCACCGAGATCCTCGGCGACGCGGCCGAGCGGGAGCCGGTCGATGTCGGTCGCGTCGTCGAACAGCTCGGGTCGGTTGTCGAGACGGAGTTCCCCGCGGCCGAAGTGTCGATCTCCGTCCCGGACGACCCGTCGATCGCCTCGGTGACGACGTGGATCGACCGCGCGTTGGGCGAGCTGATCCGGAACGCGATCGAACACCACGACCGAAAGCGACCGGTCGTCGACGTCGCGGTGGAAGCGAAGCCGGGGGCGGTCGAGGTCCGCATCGCCGACGACGGCCCCGGGCTGACGGACATGGACCGGGACGTGCTCGAGACCGGGCAGGCCGTGGAAGCGCTGTACCACGGGAGCGGACTCGGTCTGTGGCTCGTCTACTGGGTCGTCCAGCGGTCGGGCGGGTCGGCGACCGCCCGCGACGCCGACCCCCGCGGGACCGTCGTCACGCTCACGCTGCCGCGAGCGCCCCGATAGGGCTCGCCCGGTGGACGCCCCACAACGTTTATGATAAATAGTGTCATATGGTACCACATGCCACTTCGAGAGACGAACAGGTGTATCCGCCTGCGGCGCACCGGAATGGTCCCGTCCGACGCGCGGGTCCGCCACTACGACGAACTCGACGAGGAGACGCAGGTCACCGTCCGCGAGCTCGCGGGGCGGCCACAGACGGCGCCGGAGGTTGACGACCTCGACGACGGCGACGTGGTGAAGTTCACCGACTACTACGAGGTCCGCGCCCGCTGAGTCGTCGGCTGTCGGCCTCGCGTGGGGCCGACGGTGACGGCCCGGGAAGCGAAGTTGTTTTCGCCCGCCGCGAGAACACCGATCCATGGACAGTGGCGGATCTACCGACATGACGCTGGCGTTCGAGCTGGAGGCGTTGAAGGCCCTCGCGGACCCCAATGACGTGTTCAACAACGCCCGGCAGTGGACGGAGTACGTCGGCGTGGTCAGCGAGAAGCCGACCTACGTCGTCACGAACTTCACCCGCAAACACCGCGTGCGCCAGGACTTCTTTTCGGGGCCGCGCGGCGTCGAGGAGAGCCTGGAGAACATCGCCCAGCAGTTCGACACGGACCGGCACGTGTTCGTCGGCGTCGACGAGGAGGACGAGGCCCTCGCCGAGGCGACCGGCTGGGAGTTCCTCCACGTCGAGGACGCGGCCGACGCCGCGGGCTGGATCCTCGCCAGCGGGGAGGACGAGTCGGAGCCCGCCCCCGACACGTCGCGCGACGACTGGCCCTGAACGGCGGTCCGCCGGCTGCGGGTCGATCGGCCGTCACGTCGGAGAGGTGTTTTCACCGTCGACGGGATACGTGGTGCCATGAGCGACGCGCACGATCACGGCGAAGGAGACGACGCGCACGACCACGGCGAGGGAGACGATGCGCACGATCACGGTCACCACCACCACGACGCCGACACCGTCTCGATCGCGCTCGTCACGGTGTCTTCTTCTCGGTCGTTGGACGACGACCCCTCCGGCGAGTACCTCGTCTCCGCGTTCGAGGAGGCCGGCCACGAGATCGCCGTCCGCGAGCTCGTCCCAGACGAGTACGACAGCGTGCAGGGGGCCGTCGACAGGTTGGCACGGCGGAAGGACACCGACGCGGTCGTGACCACCGGCGGGACCGGAGTGACGCCGGACGACGTGACCCCGGAGGCCGTGAAAGGGCTCTTCGCGAAGACGCTGCCCGGCTTCGGCGAACTGTTCCGACGGCTTTCGTACGAGGAGGTCGGGACGCGCACGATCGGCTCGCGGGCGATCGCCGGCGTCGTCTCCGCCACCCCCGTCTTCTGTCTGCCCGGATCGGAGAACGCGGTCCGGCTCGGCGCCGATGAAGTGATTCTCCTCGAGATCGAGCACCTCGTCGGACTCGCCGGGCGGGGCGTGGAGGAGGATGGGGATACGGAGGGCGACGACGGGGAGACTGCAGACACCGAGTAGCGGCGGAGATCGGGAAGGTTGCCGCTCCGGTTAAGAGGTCGCCGCCCCGGTCAAACCGACGCGAGGAAGTTCCGGATCAGGTCGTGGCCGGCGGCGGTCAACACGCTTTCGGGGTGGAACTGCACCGCCTCGATCGGGTAGTCGCGGTGGCGGATCCCCATCACGATCTCCGCGCCCTCGTGGTCCGTGGTGGCGGTTATCTCGAAGGCGTCGGGCACCTCGGTGGCGGCCAGCGAGTGGTAGCGCCCGGCGCGGAACCCCTGGTCGAGCCCCGCGAACACGCCCTCGCCGTCGTGGTCGACGGGGAACGCCTTGCCGTGGATCGGCTCGGGGGCGTGGCCGACGCTCCCGCCGTACTCGTAGACGGCGGCTTCGAGGCCGAGACAGACGCCGAGCGTCGGGACCTCGGGGGCGAGCTCGCGCAACACCGGCATCGTCACCCCCACGTCGCGCTCGTTCTTCGGGTGCCCCGGGCCGGGGCTGATGAGGATCGCGTCCGGGTCGGCGTCCGCGATCGTCGACAGCGACGCGGTGTTTTTGAACACGGCTACGTCGATCGCCTCGCCGTCGAGCGGCTGGTCGGAGACGTACTCGACGAGGTTGTAGGTGAACGAGTCGAAGTTGTCGACGATGACGACCTTCATTCGTCGACCTCCGTGCCGGCGGGGAGGGGGTCGTCCGCGGCGCCCTCGCCGGCGGTGGCGTCCTCCCGGATCCGGTCGATCGCGGTCAACACGCCGTCCATCTTCTGTTCGGTCTCCTCGTACTCGGCGGCCGGGTCGGAGTCGGCGACGAGCCCGGCGCCGGCGCGAACGGTCACCGCGGTCTCATTCGGGCCGCGCGCGTCCGGCGGCGACTCGTCGAGCGTCGCGGTCCGGATCACGATGGCGAAGTCGGCGTCGCCGGTCCACGCGTAGTAGCCGACGCCGCCGCCGTACGCCTCCCGCGGGGTCGTCTCCAGCTCTTCGATGATCTCCATCGCGCGCACCTTCGGCGCGCCCGTGAGGGTGCCCGCGGGGAACGTCGCGCGCGTCGCGTCGAAGGCGTCGGAGCCGGACGCCAGCGTCCCCGTCACGGTCGATTCGATGTGCTGGACGTGGCTGTACTTCAGCACGTTCATGAATTCCTCGACGCGGACCGACCCCGCCTCCGAGACGCGCCGCACGTCGTTGCGCGCGAGGTCGACGAGCATCGTGTGCTCGGCGCGCTCCTTCGGGTCGGCGAGCATCTCGCCCGCGAGCCGGCGGTCCTCGACCGGGCTGGTCCCCCGCGGACAGGTGCCGGCGATCGGGTTCGAGACGACCCGGTCGCCCCGCACCGACACCAGCGTCTCCGGGCTCGCGCCGACGATGCTGCGGTCGTCGTGGCGCAGGACGTACATGTACGGCGAGGGGTTCACCTCGCGCAGCGCCGCGTACAGCCCCAGCGAGTCGACCTCCCCGCGAAGCTCGCGGCTCCGAGAGATCACGCCCTGGTAGATGTCGCCGTCGAGGACGCGCTGTTTGGCCGTCCGCACCGCCTCCTCGTACGCCTCGCGGGGGCCGGCGGACTCGTCGTCCACGCGGATCCCGTCGGGCGCGGGCGGGGACGCCTCCCGGAGCGCTTCGCCGACCCGCTCCGCCTCGGCGACGAGGTCGTCGTAGACGGCCGCGGGGTCGTCGTCGACGCCGACGACGGGAGTGAACACGAGATCGACGGTCCCCTCCTTGTCGTCGAAGACGACGGTCCGGGTCGTCAGCGCGAACTCGGCGTCGGGAAACTCGGTCTCCGGGCGGTCGACGCCGACCTCCTCCAGCCAGAGGTCGTAGACGGCTTCGTACGCGAGGAACCCGACGAACCCTCCCGAGAGAATCTGCCGGTCGGTGTCCGGGAAGCCGCGCAGGCTCACGTCCGGGAACGCCGCCCGGATCCGGTCGATCGCGTCGCCGGCGCCGGGACCGAGATCGGTGCCCGAATCGCCGCGGTCCGCGTCCTCCCCGAGGAACGCCGCCGCGGGGCCGAGTCGGGTCACGTCCGTCCGGTCGGGGTGGACCGAGACGATCGCCTCGGGGTCGTAGCCGACGAAGGAGTAGCGGGCGTGTTTGTCGGCGTCGCCGTCGGCGGTGAACGCCCCGTCGGGGTCGCTGGAGGCGACCTTCTCGCCCGACTCCAGGAGGAACCCGTACGGCCCCTCGCCGACCAGCGTCGCGTACGCCGCGAGCGGCGTGACGTCGGGGTCGAGCGACGCGGACGCGCGGACCACGACCGGCTTCTCGGCGTCGGCCGCGAGGTCGACGAAGTCGGCCTTCGAGCGGTCGAGCGGCGTCGACGCCTCCGTCATGCCAGCTCCATCTCGCGGCCCGCGTTCGCCACGAAGCGGGCCACCGCGTTGTGGTCTTTCCGCCCGTCGGACAGTTCGACGCCGGAGGCCACGTCGACCGCGAACGGGTCGGCGGCGCGAACCGCCTCGGCGACGTTGTCGGCCGTGAGCCCCCCGGCGAGGACCACCGGCGACGTGAGCCGGTCGGCGAGGTCGCCGGCCCGCTCCCAGTCGTGCGTCTCGCCGGTGCCGCCCGCGCCGGACTCGTCGGTCGAGTCGATCACGAGCGCGTCGGCGACCGCGTCGAACTCCTCGGCGCGCGCCGGGTCGTCGGCGTCGACCGCGAGCAGCACCTTCCGCTCCGTCTCCGCGCGGATGTACCGGATCTCGTCGGGGGTCCACCCGCCGTGGAGCTGGACGGCGTCGGGAGCGACCGTCCGGAGGAGTTCGACCGCGCGCTCGGCGGATTCGGGCATGGTGACGAGCGTCGCGGTGACGAAGGGGGGCACGTCCGCGAGCAGCTCCGCGGCGGTCGCCGCGTCGACCTCGCGCGGGGAGTCGACGGGGACCTCAGCGATGACCCCCACCGCGTCGGCGCCGGCGTCGACCGCGGCCCGGAGGTCCGCGCCCCGGGTGAGCCCGCAGATCTTCACCCGCGCCATCAGTCGTCGTCCTCCGGGCCGACGGCCGTTGATGCGGTCCCGGCGTCCGCGGCGGCCGCCTCGCCGCTGTCCGCCACCGCTCCCTCGTCACCGCAGAGGGCCGCGAACTTCTCCGCGGCCGCGCCGGCGTCGATCGCCTCGGCCGCGCGCTCGACGCCCGCCGCGAGCGTGTCGACCTCGCCGGCGACGTAGATCGCCGCGCCCGCGTTCGCCAGCACGAGGTCGCGTTTGGGGCCCGTCACGGAGCCGTCGACGATCCCGCGGAGGTCGGCCGCGTTCTCCTCGGGCGTCCCGCCCGAGACGTCCTCGATCGGGGCGCGGTCGAGGCCCAGATCGTCGGGGGTGATGGTAAACTCCCGCACCTCGTCGCCGTCGATCTCGGCGGCGACCGTCTCGTCGTGGATCCCGATCTCGTCCATTCCCGCGCCGTGGACGACGAGGGCGCGCTCGACGGGCATGTGCGCGAGCGACCGCGCGATGAGGGGGACCAGCTCCGGGTCGTACACGCCGAGCACCTGCGCGTCGGCGCCGGCGGGGTTGGTGAGCGGCCCGAGCACGTTGAAGATCGTCCGCATCCCGAGCTCCTTCCGGGGGGCGATGACGGCCTTCATCGCCGGGTGGAACACCGGCGCGAGCATGAACCCGATCCCGTCGTCCTCGATGGCGTCCTCGACCGCCGGCGGCTCGGCCTCGATGTCGGCCCCGGCGACCTCCAACACGTCGGCGCTCCCGGAGGAGGAGGAGACCGAGTAGTTACCGTGTTTGGCGACCGGGACGCCGGCGCCCGCGGCCACGATCGCGGCCGTCGTCGAGACGTTGATCGTGTCGTAGTCGTCGCCCCCGGTCCCGCAGGTGTCCACGAGCGGCTCCCGGTCGGGCTCGATCGTCCGCGCGGCGCTGCGCATCCCCTGCGCGAACCCCGCGATCTCCGCCTCCGTCTCCCCCTTCGCGCGGAGCGCGGCGAGCAGCGCGCCGATCTGCGCGTCGGTCGCCTCCTCGAAGACGAGCCGCGCGGCCTCGCGCGCCTCGTCGACCGTCAGGTCCGCCCCGTCCGTCACGTGCTCGACCGTGTCGTTGATATTCATTGTGTACACCGATGTAGTGTTCCGCGTTGTGATGTACAAGTATGTACATCGGTATAACGCTGTCGCCGGGGCGGGAACCGATAGCACGCGACAGGAGGGGGTGAGAGCCGCCGGTCCGAGTCAGTCGTCCGCCGTCGCGGGCGCGGGTTCGGGCGCGCTCGGCGCCTCGGGCTCGGGCTCGGCCGCGGCCGGCTCGGTCGCGGACGGGTCGGACACCGGCTGCCACTCCATGTCGCGCTCGTACTCGAACGCGCGGTGGTCCCGCGTCGGGTCGACGACCGTCAGCGAGAGCCAGTCGTTGTCCAGCAGTCCGGCGACCGTCTCGTTGTCGGCGAGGGCGTCCGTGACGCGATCGACCGGCGCGTGGACGACCGTCGAGAGGCGGAGCGGCTGGTGGTACGGCTCGTCGGCGTCGGCCATCAGCGACTGGAGCGGGAGCCCGGTCATCAGGTCGCCGCCGTTCCCCTGATAGACGCCGACGTTGCCGACGGGGTTGTGTGTCACCTTCGACCCGCTCCCGTACACCGCGTTGTCGACGGTCGAGAAGTAGTACTGGGCGTTGATCCACTGGGTGACGACCATCGGCCCCGCGAGGATCGCCTCCAGCGCGTCCCCCTCGGGGTCGGTCGACCAGTCGTACGAGTGGAGGAAGGCGCGGCCGTCGAGGTCGAGGTCGCTCGTCAGCGCGCGCGGACCGACGACGAAGCCGGCGTTGCCCGCCAACCCCCACTCGGGGCGCGTCTCGGCCCAGTCGGCGGCGCGGCGCTCGGTCTCGTCGACGCTCGCCGCCGGGTCGCTCCCCATCGACTCGGCGCGCTCCGCGGTCGCGTTCTCGCGGGCGACCGCGAGGTCCGCGCGCAGCCGGTCGAGGTCCGCCTTGTGGCTCTCGGGCACGTCGCCGTAGAGCTCGATCTCGTCGGTCGTCGTGTTGTGCTCGCCGGCGAGGAAGACGGTGTCCTCGGGGATCTCGAAGCCGCGCTCACGCAGCGCCGCCTTCACGTCGGGGTCGGCGCAGATCGTCGCCAGGACGCGGGCGTTCGGCCCGCCGGGGCTGCCGGCGCACGCGCCGCAGTCGAGGCTCGCGTCGTACGGATTGTTCGCCGTCTCGCTCGCGTGGCCGGTGAACACGACGAGCCGACCGAACTCGGTCCAGCCCATCAGCTCGAAGGCGGTCGCGGCGTACTCGACCTTCTCCTCGCGGGTCAGCCCCACCGGAAGCCCGTCGGCGTGGGTGTGCTGGTGCTGGACGATCTGCTCGCAGAACTCGTGGTCGTCGGGCACCGCCGCGTCGGCGGTGTCCAGCAGGTCGCGGACGCGACCGGGGACGAGCGTGCGGGCCGCGAGCGCCAGCCCGTAGCCGCTCCCGGCGTTCTCGACGAAGCCGAAGGCGCTGGCGGGGTTCGCCTTCAGCTTCGCGACGACCTCGCCCGCGACCTCGCGGACGCTCGACCACCGGTCGTGACGCTCCCGCGTGTCATCGTCGGTCGGGACCTCGCTGATGCGGTGTTCCGCGTCGACGATGGGCGGGCAGGCGTCGACCGGAGCCGCCGCGTCGTACCCCCGATACTCCATCGGGACGCCGAAGAAGCCGGCGTAGCCGTGGGTCTCGTACGCGCCCGCGGCCTCGATGTGCCGGCGGATCACCTCCGAGCGGGTGTCGATACAGAACACCAGCTGCGCGTCGGGGCGACCGGACGGCTCGCTGTCGGCCCGCTCCCGACTCTCGGCGGCGACGCGCTCGACGACCTCGGACCGGTAGCTCGCCTCCCACGCGCTCAGGAACGCCTCGGCGAGCTCGTCGGACGAGTCGGTGCCGGGAGCGTCGGGCCCCGTGGACGGCTCGAGGTCGACGCCGACCCCGTCGAGGAGCGCGAGGCGGACCGCGAGGTACTCCGTGAGCGTGATCGGGCACGCCGACTGCCACGCCCCCTCGTCGTCCGCGCGCTGCTTGATGAGTCCGGTCCACCCCGGGAGCGCCGCCAGCTGCTCTTCGAAGACGGGCACCCACTGCCCCTCCGGGTACGGCTCCAGGGCGGCCTCGATGGCCTCGATCGGGTCCTCGGGCAGCGACGCGACGACCCCCGAATCGGGGACCTCGGCGTCGTGCGGGGCGACCCCCCTGAAGGCGGCGTAGAACCCGTCGTCGCGGTCCGGCATCGACCACTTGGCGTGGCCCTCGTCGAGGAAGGCGGACAGCCACTTCGACAGCACGCGGTCGACGCGCTCGGCGTCGGTGCCGTCGTCCGTCGGCTCCGACTCGACGCTCGTGTCGATGCGTTCGAGCAGGGTCGCCGGATCGGCCTCGTAGCCGCGGTCGGCGAGTTCCGATTCGAGCGCGTCCGGGTCGATCCGGCCGTCGTCGAGCGCCGCCCGGAACGCCTCGCGGCTCGGGTAGCCGCGGCCGCCAAGCAGGTCGGCAGCCTGCGTCACCGCCTCGCCGAACGGCAGGTCTTCGAACCCCGAGAGGGGGTTGGCGGTCACGAACGAGTGGATCGGCCAGACCGACCCGACCGTCGCCGCCGCGTCGTCGATACCGTCTTCGATGGTGGTTTGGGTGCTCATTGGGTGCCTCCGTCGTCGTACTCTTCAGCGTTCGTCAGCAGGGTGCTGGGCGAGGGTTGGCTCGCGTTCAGGAGCGCGACGTACAGCCGCCGGCTCCGCTCGTGGACGCCCGCCTCGATCGCGACGTACGTGCCGAGGAAGGCGACGGCCACGAGGCCGTGGAGCGCGGTCAGCTCCGTCGGCGCCGTGACGACCGGGACGCCAGTCAGAGCCGCCGAGACGCCACGGTACACGAGCGCGTACAGCGCGATGGCCGGGAGGAACACCAGCGGCACCGCCCCGTAGCGAACCGTCGCCGGGAGCGACGACCGCCCCACCGCGCCGCGCGCCGCGTGGAGGGTGGTGAACACGACGAACAGGACGAGCAGGAAGCCGCTGTCGACGCTCGTCCCCTTCCCGGTTAGCAGGACGAACACCGCGCCGCCCGCCAGTCCGGTCGCCAGGGTCGCGGCGACGGCGGCGACGGCGGAGCCGTCCGCCGAGCGGCCCGCCTTTTTGCCCGGCGTCGTCCGCTCGACCTGTGCGCCCGAGCTGAGGAACTGGTAGGCCTTGTAAAACCCGTGCAGGATGAGGTGGGTGAGGGCCGCTCCGAAGAACCCGAGCCCGGCCTGCATGATCATGAACCCCATCTGTCCGACCGTCGAGCAGCCGAGCTTGCTCTTCACGTCGGGGCGGACGGATTTGAGGAGCTTTCCGAGCAGCGCGCTGGTCGCACCGACCGCGACGATCGCGAGCATGAGGGCCTCGCTGACCGTGACGACCGGGGCGAAGCGGACCAGCAAGACGCCGCCGGCGTTGACGAATCCGGCGTGCATCAGCGCCGACGCCGGCGTGGGGGCGGTCATCGACGAGAGCAGCCAGCCGTGGAACGGGACGAGCGCCGACTGGATCATCGCCGCGAGGACGAGCGCGGCGGCGGCGACGACCCAGACCGGACCGCCGAGCGTCCCGGCGGCCGCCGCGACCCCGGAGATCGTCGTCGCGCCGGTCGCCCACCAGAGCGCCGCCAGCGCGACGCCGAGGAGCGCGCTGCTCGCGACGAAGTACCGCCGGGCGACCGCCGCGGCCGCCTGCGCCTGCTCCCACTCGCTGACGATGCCGATCAGCGTCGCCATCACCAGCCCCATCGCCAGCCACAGCAGCCCGAACAGGGCGAGGTGGTCGGCGGCGACGAGCGTCATCACGGTCGCCGCGAACCCGAACACGGCGAGGAAGAACGTCGTCTCGTGGGCGCTCCCCGCCATGTAGCGGCGGGAGTAGCTGAGGACGATCCCGCCGAAGAAGGCGACGACCACCCACATCAGGACGGTCAGTCCGTCGACGGCGATCACGCCGGGAATCTCCGGAGCGAAGCCGAATCGGACTCGCGCGAAGAGGACCGCAACGCTCGTGGCGAACAGCGACCACATGAGCAGCGTGAGTGCGGCGGGCACGTACGGCGACTCCGCCGCCGTGTCCGGAAGCGCTCCGACCGTCGGTTTCGAGGTGGATCCTGCCATCGTTCAGTCCGTCCGACCGTCCCGCGGTGCCGACGCGCGCCGCCGGACCGGGACTGGTCGTCTTCGCTCACAGTAAAGAACAGATTGTCTATTAAATCTATCTATGCTCACAAAACGTTCGAAATACGGTGGGTAATAGAACATTATAAAACATTATAGATTCGAGGTCGGGAGCGTCAGCCGCTCCGTTTCCGTTTCTCGTTCCGCGGATCGACCGCGCGCTGAGAGGTGTCTCACCGTCGGTCCCGCTCCGGGCCGGTCCGTCTGCCGCGGCGACCCGGCACCGGAAGGGGGAGAGAATTACCGAGTCGTTCGATGTGCGCGTTCAGAAAACCATATCGTTACCGGCCCCGGTGTGCCCGTATGGAGGAAGTCACGGGGACGATCCTCGCCGGGGAGTCGTTCGAGCCGATCCGCGGCCGCCTCGTCGTCGAGGACGGTCGGATCGAGGCGATCGAGGAGGCCGACACCGAGTCGACGGACATCGTCTTGCCGGCGTTCGTCAACGCCCACACGCACCTCGGCGACTCCGTGGCGAAGGACGCCGCCGTCGGGCTGTCGCTCGACGAGGCGGTGGCCCCGCCGGACAGCCGCAAACACCGGCGGCTGGCGGCCGCCGATCGCGCCGACCTCGTGGCGGCGATGCGGCGAACCCTTCGGTTCATGCGACAGACCGGAACGGTCTCGTGTCTCGACTTCCGCGAGAACGGCGTGTACGGGGCGCGGGCGCTCCGCGAGGCCGCCTCATCGGTCGCCGTCGACCCGTTCATCTTCGGGAGCGACGACGCCGCCGTCCTCGACGTCGCCGACGGATACGGCGCGTCGGGGGCGAACGACAACGAGTTCGCGGACCAACGCGCCGCGTGCGCCGACCGCGGGGTTCCCTTCGCCATCCACGCGGGCGAACCGGACGCGACCGACATCCACCCGGCGCTCGACCTGGACCCGGACCTGCTCGTTCACATGGTGCACGCGGAGCGGGAGCACCTCGAACGCGTCGCGGACCAGTCGGTCCCGATCGCGGTGTGTCCCCGCGCCAACACCGTCCTCGGCGTCGGCGACGCGCCGATCCGGGACCTGCTCGAACACACGACGGTCGCGCTCGGCACCGACAACGTGATGTTGAACGTGCCGTCGATGTTCCGCGAGATGGCGTACACGGCGACGCGGTTCGACGTGACCGCCCGCGAGGTGTTGCGGATGGCCACCGCCGCCGGGGCCGAGATCGCGGGGCTCGACTGCGGCGTCATCGCGCCCGGCCGCCGGGCGGCGCTCCTCGTCCTCGACGGCGCGTCGGACAATCTGGCCGACTCGGTCGACCCGGTGGAGGCGGTCGTCCGGCGCGCGACCGCGCTCGACGTCAACCGGGTCGTCGGATAGCGGGCCCCCGGCTACGAATCGGTCTCGGCGTCGAACCTGCCGAACGGCGTCGTCTCGTGGCTCCGAACGAGCACCTCGTCGGCGACCGTGAGCCCCATGTCGAGGAGCTCCTGCGCGACGGGCGTGATGTCGTCGTCCGATTCGCCGACCACCGTCACGAGGAGGTTCTGTTCGCCGGTGACCAGCTCCTGGACCGAGACGACGCCGTCGATCGCCAGGATCTCCGGGATGCGGTCGCCGCGCTCGGGTATCGATGCGGTGCAGTAGAGCAGCATCCGGAGCGGATACCCCGACCCCTGGAAGTCCACCTCGGCGCTGTACCCCTTGATGATCCCGTCGGACTCGAGGCGCTGGATGCGCTTCCGGACGGTGCTGTCGGACGTGCCGGTTCGCTCCGCGATGTCTCCGGACGACATGTTCCGAGCGTCCTCCTGTAACGCGTACAGGATCGCCCTATCCACGTCGTCGATCGCTTCGTCGGCCATACCGGGGGGTGCGTGGCATAGCTACTTTATGCTTGTATCTCGGCCATCTCGCCCGGGAAGGGTCGCGACGGGAACCGCTCTACGCGCCGTCGAGCGCGGCGTCCCCGTCCGCCTCGACGACGACCACGGGGACCGCGGCGTCGTCGACGACGGTGTCGGTCGTGGAGCCGAACACGAAGCGCCCGACCGTCCCGGTCGTGGGAGCCCCGACGACCACGAGGTCGTAGTACGGCGACTGCTCGACGATCGCGCCCGCGGCCGACCGGTCCTCGACCAGCCAGCGGTCGACCCGGTCGAACTCCCCGAGTCGGTCGCGGGCGGCGTCGAGGACTCGTTCCCCGGTCGCGGCGTAGTCGTCGCGCTCGCCGCCTCCCGCCTCCCGGGCGTCGGCGCCTGCGCCCCCGTCGGCACCAGTTTGAGCGTCCGCGAGCGCAGCGTCGGTGGGGACGACGTGAAACAGCTCGAGCCACGCGTCGGTCGCGTCCGCGAGCGCCCGCGCCACGTCGACGGTCGCCCCCGAGTGCGGACCGTGACCGACGGCGACGAGGACCGACGAAACGCGGTCCGGACGCGACGCGCGGTCGAGGCCTTCGAGCGTCGTGTCGGCCGCGGCGGGCGCCGACGCGGCCGCCTCCGCCACGGTCGACTCGACGATCGGATCGCCGACCGTGGCGTCGATGTCAGCGGTCTCGGCGTTCAATCCCCCTGAGCCGGTGTCTCCGTCCATCTGCGACCCAGTCGCTCCGCCGCCCCCACCGTCGGCGTCGCTCCCGTTCATGCCCTATCGTCAGACGTGCGTCTGATAAATCCCGTTGGTCCCGCAGCCGACGTGTCAGTCGCGGAAAAACTCCTCGCGCTCGAACGGCTCGGCTTCGCCCTCGACGGCCACCACGTCGAGCGCGGTGACTTCGGCGCCGACGCCGAGCAGGCCGGCGAGGCTCGGCTCCGTCCGGCCCTCGTCGCCGGAGATCAGCTCCTTGATGTAGAGTCCGCCCTCGCCGTGGATCTCGACGGTCGCGTGTCGGGCGTCGCCGAGCTCGGCGGTCGCCTCGTACACGTCGCGCTCGCGCGTCATGCTCGCCCGGCGGTGGTCCACCCGGTTCGGGGTGTACTGCTCGACGGTCGTCCCCTCCAGCTCCCCGACCGCGGCGGCGAGCGCGTCGGCCTCGACGTCGGCGTCGAACGCCACCTGCGCGCGGTAGCGCTTCGCGGCGTCGTGCTCCTTCACGCGCTCGACCATGTCGTACGTCGCGAGTCGGAGCCCCTCGACCTCCACGGCGCCGTCGGCGAAGGCGTTGATGTCGGCCTGCAGGCGCTCCACGTCGACCCGGCGGCGCCTGGGCTCCTCGACCTCGATCACGAACGGGCGCCCGGTGCCGAGCATCAGGGCGTCCACGTCCTCGCGGCCCGCGCCGTGGAACGTCGCCTCGGTCCCGTCCATCACGTCCTCGACGATCGGCGCGGTGTACTCCTCGACGCTGTCGTCGTAGAGGTAGCCGGAGCCGCCGCAGTGGTCGCAGGGGTCGGCGCCCTGCCGTCCCGAGCCCTTACACTCCCGGCAGGGCCACTCCGTCTGGGGGATGTCGCGTTCGAGCTTCCGGTAGCGCCCGTACACGAACGTGGAGTTCACCTTGGCGTCGATCGCGTCCTCGGCCAGGTCGATCGTGAACTGCACGTCCGGGCGGTCGAAGGAGACGTCGGCGTCCGTGAGCCGACCGACCCGCTTGCCGACCTCGCGGTTGAACTCCGATTTGAACGGCTCCCCGGCGTCGTCGTCGAGCCCGGCCTCCTCGCGGAGGAGCGCCTCGTTCTCCTCGATCAGCGGCGGGGGGCGGGTGCCGACGTTGTAGGTGGCGAACTCGACGCCCTCGACCGCCTCGGCGGCGCGCTCGGCCCACTCGTCGAACTCGGTACAGCGCCCCTCACACACCCAGCAGTCCGCGGTGTCGACCGGATCGTGGTCCTCGTCGTCGCGGAGCGCGAGCGCGGTGCGCAGCGCCGACCCCCGCTCGGCGTTCGACAGCCCGAAGCTCCGGTCGGCGACGAGGCGGCCGAGACACGCGTCGCACACCGGTCCCGTTCCGGTGGCCCGCGCCGCGACCTCGAGTACGTCCATACCGTCCCCAGCGTCCCCCGTGGTAACTGTCTTACTACATCGCAGGCTGTCGACGGCAGGGCCGCGGGCGTCCCCCCGACCGCCTCCCGCCCGACTTAAGGCGGTTCGCATCGTTTCGGCGGGCGTGAACGAGTCGGCCTCGCGCGAGGAGAAGCTGGAGCTCGGCGTCGAGCTGTTGGCCCACCTCGAACACGAGGAGCTGGCGCTGCCGGCCGCGATCGACCGGATCGAGACGGTGACGACGAGCCCGTCGCTCACCCGCGAGATCCTCGACGCCGCCGAGAAGCGCGGCGTCATCGAGCGCGAGAACGCCCGGCTCCGCGTCCAGCGCGGCGGCACGTACGTGAACTACGAGAGCCAAGTGGTCCAGCGCGAAGGCGAGTTCGACTGCCGCCGCTGCGGGACGACGATCTCGACCGGCCACTTCGTGAAACTGGACGCCGGCGAGCTCGGCCCCTTCGGCTCCTCGTGTGTCCGGAAGGTCACCGGTCGCGACGGCGACGCTGAAACGGCGTAGCCGGCGGGTCCGCAACGAGCGACCGTCTCGCCATCGAAGGGGGTTCTCTCTTCGGTCACGGGACGGAACGCGGACCTGCGGTTTATAAGAGACGACAGGTGGCGGGAACAGGTCGCCAGCTCACCGAACTCGCCGCCAAGACGGACTCGCTTCGAGGTGTTCCGTCGCGGCGTCGAACTCCGAGCGCATCGCCCCGTAAAATCGCTCCCGGCCGACGGGCGTCCGGAGACAGATGATGACGGTCGCGGTCGTCACCTCGTGAACCGACAGCCGCCACGCGCTGTTCTGGTGTGTCCACGTCCCGAGAGTGGTCGCCCGATCGCCTTGCACGGTGGATTTGCCCAGCTCCCAACTCTGTCGGGTCAGGTGATCCAGCTCGAACGGGACCACGGCAGGCAACGTGGCAGCGCCCCCGCTTTCCTCTCGGTTGCTACGGACTGCCATAGCGAGGTATCCGCGATCGTTCATGAAAAATGTGTCTATCTCCCAGACCAGGCGGTGACCGCATTCGGCGCGGCGGTGCGGCAACGCGGACCGACGCTCGGTGCTGTCCACCCTCCCGTCCTCGCGCCGGGCTTGCTGCGTTCCGCGCGAACCCGTCGGCTCGCGAACCGCGTCGCGACACCCGCGGTCGTTGTTTATAAGCGTCGTCCGGTCCCTTCTCCGTCCATGACCGACGATCTCGACACGCCGGTGCTCGACAACCACCTCCACCTCGACCCGCGTCACGGGCGCGGCATCGACGCCGTCGAGGACTTCGTCCGGCTCGGCGGCACCCACCTGCTCGTGGTGAACAAACCGTCGTGGCACCTCGGCGTCGAGCCGGACGAGCCGGGCGACTTCCGAGCCGTCTTCGAGGAGACGCTCGACGCCGTCGCGGCCGCGAACGACGCCCTTCCGGGACGCGCGTGGCCCGTCCTCGGCGTCCACCCCGGCCTTATCAGTCGGCTCGTCGACGAGCGGGGGTTCTCGCCCGAGGACGCCCGCGACCTGATGCAGGGCGGGATCGAGGTCGCGGGCGAGTTCGCCGCCGACGGCGACGCGCTCGCGCTGAAGTCGGGACGCCCGCACTACGACGTGAGCGACGCGGTCTGGGACGCCTCGAACGCCGTGACGCGGCGCGCGTTCGAGCTGGGCGCCGCGCTCGACTGCGCCGTCCAGCTCCACACCGAGGCCAGCGAGGACCTCACCGATCTGGCCGCCGTCGCCGAGGAGTCCGGACTCGATCCGACCAACGTCGTGAAACACTACGCCGAGGGGCGGCTCGCGGGACCGACTCCGAGCGTGATGAGCGAGAAGGACCGCCTGCGGCGCGCGGCGGAGGCGGGCGAACCGTTCCTGATGGAGACGGACTTCGTCGACGACCCCGAGAAGCCGGGGATGGTGCTCGGCCCGAAGACGGTCCCGCGCCGCGTCCGCTGGCTGCTGGAGCAGGGGTACGACGACGCGGTCCGCACCGCCCACGTCGAGACGCCCGAGGCGGTGTACGGGATCGACACCGAGGGAACGCTGGAGGAGCCGACACCGTGAGCGATCCCCCCGCCGCCCCGCCGCCGGAGGTCCTGTTCACGGGGTTCCCCGGCTTCCTCGGCTCGGCGCTCCTCCGGCGGGTCCTCGCCCGCGGCGACGGGCCGGTAGCGTGCCTGATCCAGCCGCAGTACCGCGACCTGGCCGAGAGGCGTGCGCGGGAGATCGTCGCGGCGGTCGAGAGCGACGCTCCGGGCGAAGCGGCGGTCCACCTCTACGAGGGCGACATCACGGAACCGGACCTCGGGCTCGGGCGGGCGCTCGACGACCTGGCCCTGCTGGCGGAGGTCGGCGAGGTGTACCACCTCGCGGCGGTGTACGACCTCGGCGTCGACGCCGACCTCGCGGAGGCGGTGAACGTCCGCGGGACCCAACACGTCCTCGACGCGTGCGACCGGCTGGCGGTCGACCGCCTCCACTACGTGAGCACGTGTTACGTCAGCGGCCGGTACGACGGCGTCTTCACCGCCCGTCACCTCCGCGAGGGGCAGTCGTTCAACAACCACTACGAGGCGTCGAAGCACCGCGCGGAGGTCGCGGTGCGGGAGCGCATGGCCGACGGGCTCCCGGCGACCGTCTACCGCCCGGCGATCACCGTCGGCGACAGCCGGACCGGCGAGACCGACAAGCTCGACGGGCCGTACAACCTCCTCCGGCTGCTCACGGCCCAGCCCGAACGGCTGGCGTTCGCCTTCTCGGTCCCGGGCGCGGACGAGACCGAACTGAACGTCGTACCGCGCGACTACGTGGTCGACGCGATCGCGGAGCTGAGCGGGCGGGCGGACGCCGTCGGCGAGACGTACCAGCTCTGCGACCCCGCGCCCCTGACGGTCCCGGCGTTCGTCGCGGCGCTGAGCGACGCCGCGGGCCGCCGGACGGTGACCGTCCCGACGCCGAAGCGGGTTGCGGAGGCGGCCGCCCGCCTGCTCTCGGCCGCGGGCGTCGACGTGGAGCCGGCGACGATAGATTACTTCGACCATCCGACGCGCTATCGCTGCCCGAACGCGCGGGACGCGCTGGCCGGGACCGGCGTCTCGGTCCCCCCGTTCGAGTCGTACGTCGACCGACTCGTGGCGTTCGCCCGCGAGAACCCCGATGTCGGAGACGACCCGATGGTCTGAGTGGAGCGCGACGGGTCCGTTCCGCGGCGAGCCTCCTCAGGCAGCGACCGCCCGACCCCCCGACCGTCCGATCGGGGCCGGGGCCCGACCCGAACGCAGGACTGGAGCACGGCACCTGAATCCCGGCGTCGAGCGGGTGAGACGCCCTCTCTCGGGGCGATCGATAGGAAAGGCATTTGAGTAGTCCGGGCGACGTACAGCACATGACCGACGACGACGCCGTCGAAACGTTCTATACCGACGAACGGTGGCAGAACTGGCTCGACAGGCTCGAAGAAGAGGATTTAGACCCCGAAAACGAGGACTCCGCGCGCCTCCTCTTGAACCTCCAAGACGACGCCGCGATCGCGATCGTGAAGGTGCTCGCGGCGCTCGACGACGGGCGCATCGACGAGGACCGCGCGGTCGAGGAGATCCACACCGTCCGCGACATCGTGCTCGCCGACGTGGAGTTCGACGACGAGGACAAGGTCATGCTGATCGACGGCGTCCAGACCTCGCTCGTCCCCGTCTTCTACGCGGCCGAGGAGTACGTCGTCGGCGGCGTCGTCGAGGGCGACGTGAGCGAGTTCGTGCGCGCGGCCGCCGACGCCGAGGCCGAGGACGACCTCGACGCCGCGCTCGGCTACGTCGTGCAGGCCGGCACCCGAATCATCGACGGCGAGCCCCTCGACATCGAGCTCGTCGAGGATCTGGAGTACGGGCTCGTCTCCGAGTGGGTCAACGGGCTCGACTCCCTCCAGTCGGCCATCGAGGACCCGGAAGTCGTCGAAGAAGAGGACTGAGCGCGGCGGTCGGCCCGATTTCGCTTCTCGCGGCTCACCCCGGTTCGGTGAGCCGTCGGGCCGCCGGACCACCGGACCCGCGACCGACCAGGGCGACGGGTCCCGGCATCGCCCGGGGTGAACTGTTTTGCCCCCGCGCGACCTGCGTGTCGTATGGCGTTCCCCGCGGCCGAAACGGCGATCCTCCTGCTCGTCGTCTGGACGGCCAGTGCGTTCGTCCCGTTCGTGCCGAGCGGCGTCCTCGCGGCGCTGACCGTCGTCGGGTACGCGTACACCACCGACTTCGCCGAGCCGGGGCTCGTCCTGTTGCTGGCGCTCGTGTTCGTCTCGCTTCTGGCCTCCGTCGTGGATCTGGTGTCCGGCATGGTCTCCGGGAAGATCGGCGGCGCGTCGACGCGGACCGTCGTCGTCGGCACGCTGGTGGGGATCGCGCTCCTGCTCCCCTTGGGCCCGATCGGGTTCGTCATCGGGTTGGCCGGCACCGTCTTCGTCACCGCCCTCTACCGGAACGACGCCGATCCGGACGTTGCCGCTCGTCAGGCGGCGTACGCGGCCGTCGGCGTCCTCGCCAGCGCGTTCGTTCAGGCGGTCATGCTGGGGAGCGTCGCCGTCGTCTTCGCGATCGCCGTCTGGTGAGCTGACCCGGAGCGGTGGGTATCGCTCCGCGGTCAGGCGGCGACGGAGAACAGCAGCAGGTTGTGAGCCCCCGGCCCGAGCCCCATCGCCGCGACGAACCCGAGGAGCAGGTATCCCTCCGCCGGGGTCTCACGGACGTACGCCGCGAACAGCCAGACGACGGCGCTCGCGACCGCGAGCTTCACGAGCAGGAACACCCACCCCTCGCCGAGCACCGGGATGGGGGGGATCCAGCCGAACTCCAGCAGGATCCGCGAGACGGGCGTGCGCTCGCCGAAGCCGAGCTGGGTCGTCCCGACCGCGGTCGAGACGCCGTCGAGCGCGTGGCCGAACACCGCGAGGGCGCCGACGCCGCCGGTGATCGTAGTCTCGGGCCGGAGCCGCGTCAGGGCGGCCCAGGCGACGCCCGAGATCGGCAGGCTGAGCGCGACCGCGAGCGTCGACCAGCGAGCCCCCGTCGGCGAGAGGTCGGTCGCGAGCGCGACCGCGACGACCGGGATGAGGAGGAGCGCGCCCGACACCGCGAGGCTCTCCGCCACCCGGTCCGGACGGGCGGCGTCGGCGGCGATCCACGCCGCGCCCGCCAGCGACCCCACCGTCAGGTAGACGGTCGGCGACCCGGCGAGGGGGAAGACGAGGGCGGGGAGCGCGTCGAGGACGTAGAGGACGTGGGCCGCGGAGCCGAGCGCCATCCACGGAGCGAGCGCGAGCACGCGTCGGCCGGTGACCCGCGGGCGGCGTCGGCGGAGCGCGGCGACCACCCCGCCGGTCGCGAGCAGGACGACGACGAGGTACGGGAGGGGCGGCAGGGTCGTCCCCGCCGGGAGGAACGAGAGGAGGCCGCCGACCATCAGACGGACAGCACGGGCTGGCTGGCGTACAGGAGGACGTACTCCGCCGCCTTCCCGAGCACCTCGCCGGGGTCGCCCGAGACGGGCTCGCGCGGGACGACGATGAAGTCCGACTCGAGTTCCTCGGCGGTGTCGAGCACGACGCTCCCGGGGTGGACCGTCTTCACTTCGGTGGAGAAGCCGTAGGCGATGGAGTTGCTGTGGGGGACGCCGGCGGCCTCCGCGCGCCGCGCCACGGAGTCTGTGAACGCCTCGGTGTCGTCGGCCACGTCGTCCTCGTCCACCACGCCGTGGTCGATAGCGCGGACCACGTCCTCGTCGAGCACGTACAGGGCGTGGACGCTCGCGCCGTACTCGGCGGCGACGGCGATCGCGTAGTCGACTGCCTCGTGGGACTCCTCGCTGCCGTCCACCGACACGAGGACGAGGTCGATGTCGAGATCGGTCATACGCGACCCGTCGGCGGGGGAGGGCAAAAAGCCCGCCCTCTGCGGTCGCCGCCGCGACGACCGGGCGCGCTCATCCTCGGAACTCGGCGAGGTCGCGCTGCCCGGCCGCGCGTCGCTCGCTCGGCGGGACGTTGGTCGCGACGATCTCGTCGACCTCGTCGCGGTTTCCGGCGTCGCTGTTGATCGCGCGAGTCGCGCCCTCG
Source organism: Halorubrum sp. FL23 (assembly GCF_052439115.2). Lineage (NCBI taxonomy): Archaea > Methanobacteriati > Methanobacteriota > Halobacteria > Halobacteriales > Haloferacaceae > Halorubrum > Halorubrum sp. FL23. The sequence continues at coordinate 279,254 of NZ_JBQVRO020000002.1, read as the reverse complement.
ATCTCGACGCGGAACCCCGCCTCCGCGTACGGCTCGTACATCACGCCGCTGTTGCTGAGGACGACCCACACGCCGGCCTCGTCGAGGTCGTTCGCGACGTCGAGCAGCCGGCGCTGGTCCTCGCGGTCGAACCCCTCGGCGCTGTACTCGTTGAAGCTCGCGGTCGCGCTCATCGGCTCGTAGGGGGGATCGAAGTAGACCAGGTCGCCCGGCTCCGCCGCGTCGAGGACGTACCCGAAGTCGCCGTTTCGGATCGTCGCGCCCGCGAGCACGTCGCTCGCACGGCGGATGCGGTCGCGTTGGACCCAGTCCGGGTTCGCGTACCGACCGACGGGGACGTTGAACCCGCCGTCGGCGTTCTCGCGGTAGAGCCCGTTGTAGCAGGTGCGGTTGAGGTACAGGAGGAGCGCGGCCTCTTCGAGCGGGTCGAACGTCCCCTCGTACGGGCGCCTGTTGAACCGCGCGCGCTGCTGGTAGTAGTAGCTCTCCACCTCGCGGCCGCGGGCCGTCTCCTCGGCGTACGGGAGCGCCGGATCCGGGTCGGCCTCCGGGTCGTCGAACGACTCCAGCCGCTCGATCAGCGCCTCGGGATCGTCGCGCACCCGCTCGTAGAAGTTCACCAGTCGCGCGTTCGCGTCGTTGACCGTCGCGTCCGGCGGTTCGAGGTCGAAGAACACGGCGCCGCCGCCGAGGAACGGCTCGTGGTAGCGACCGTGCGTCGCCGGGAACCGGGCGTACAGCTCGTCGAGGAGCTGCCGCTTCCCGCCGGCCCACTTCAGTATCGGCTCGGCCATGCGATGTCTGGAGTCGCCCGTCGCGGCGTATAAACGTCCCGGGCGTGGCTCGGACGGGGGCCGGTGCGGGTCGACGGAGCCCCTCGGCGACGGACGCGACCGGCGTCCCGCCGGTCAGTCGTCCGCGGGCTCCCCGTCCGGATCCGGGAGGTCGGCGACGTGTTCGGCCGCCTCCTCGAAGTTCGGACCGGGCTCGATCGTCCCCGCTTCCCGGTCCCACTCGATGTACCCGGCCTCCTCCAAGGCGGGGAGGTGAGACTCCCGGAGTTCGGCCGCGATCTCGTCGGCCCGACCGCGGACCTGCAGGTCCTCCACCGTCTCGACCGCTTCGTCCGCGAGGCCGGCGATGATGCGGCGATGCGCCGGCGTTGCGACGGTCTCCGTCTCCTCGGAGGCGGCGTTGTGTGTCACTACCATTGACTGTTCGTATCTACATCACCGTTTGCGACGAATAAAAGTACTGCGTGTGTGAACGGTTCGCGCCCCGCTATCGGACTCGCAGTCCGCGATGAAGCGTGTACCCGGGAACGAGGAGAAACAGGAGGGGAACCCCGGTGAGCGGATGCGCCAGCAGGGAGCCGGCCGCGAGGATCAGGTACCCCTTGTCCGGCGGCGACCACGCGGTCCGGGTCCGCATCGCGTCGAGCTCCGCGGCGAAGGCGTACAGGAACGCGCCGGCGACCGCGATCCACAGTGCGCCGCCGCCGAGCGTCGCAGGGAGGGTACCCGCCGCGTCGACGACCGCCGGGGGCACGCCCCGCCGGCCAGCCGCGTACGCCGGGTCGACCAACGCGCGGGCGATGATCGAGGCCGGCAGGTACAGCGCGGCGACGGCGACCGTCGTCCAGTAGGGGACGTTCCCCCGTCCGCCGACCGTCGGAGCACTGGTCATGCTCGGACAGTGGCGGGCGACGGTGAGAAGCCCTCCGATCGCCGGCCCGAGGCCTCTCCCCGCTTCGATCGATCCGGCGCCGTCTCGGCCGCACTTGATAGTTCTGTTACTGGTGTATGAACGACTACCATGTCACCGATTACACCGCATTAACGACCGTTTCAGACCGTTTCGTGGTGTGTCGTGTGTGAATGAGTCTCAAAACATATTTGCGATATGAAAGGTATTTATCGCCCGGCGACCTACGCGTGTCTATGCAACCAATGAAAGACGGGCTCACGGCCGCCGGCCAGGCGCCGGGTCCCAACGTCTCGCCCGACGGCAGCGTCCGCGTCTCGTTCGCGTTCCTCGCTGTCGTCGCGCTGGGCGTCCTCGTGGCCGCCTACCCGCTCGCCTCGCTCGCCGTCCTGACCGCGGTCGTCGCGCTCGCGGCCATGGCGCGCTCGTTCGTCCGGGACGTCGCCCCCGAGACGGTCGGCCGCGTCAGTCTCCCCGGACTGGGCACGGTCGAGTACCGCTTCACCCGGGGGTAACGGCGCGGCGACGGGGAACTGACGACCGCACAGCCGTCAGCCGACCGGCGATCGAACGCCTTCTTCTCCGACTCGCCCGCGACTCAGATCCCGTCGGCGACTCGTTCGCCCACGTCGAGCCCGTTCGCGAGCGCGGCGTGGAGCCGCCCCTCGCCCGCGACCCAGTCGCCGAGGAGGAACAGTCCCTCACGTCGGGCGGCGTCGATCGGCCCCTCAGCGACTCCCGACTCCGGCTGCGCGTACCGCCACCCCTGGTGATCCGTCCACGCGGGGTCCGCGAGTCGGTCGTCGCCGACGATCTCGGCCGCGTGTTCGGCCAACGCCGCGACGTTTTCGGCGGCGTCCGCATCGTAGTGGTCGACCGACCAGTCGTGGTTCGCCTGCACGACGAGCAGGCTCTCGCCGTCGGGGACGTGGCCGGGCTTGCACTCCTCGCGGGAGAGCCAGCCGACCGCGTGCGCCTTGTCGGTGTTGACGAGGCCGTAGTAGGGCGCGTCCAGCGGGAAGCGGTAGTGCAGCACCGCGGTCCAGACGGTGCGGTACGCCACGTCGCCGACCGCGTCGACGAGCGCCTCGCGGATGACCGAGTCCCACTCCGCGTCTCGGAGGAGGTCCGCGGTCTGTGGCGCCGGGGGATTCAACAGCAGGGCGTCGAACGGTCCCCTCGTCTCGCCGTCGGCGTCCTCGACCTCCCAGCGCTCTCCGACTCGCCTGACCGTCTCGATCCGCGTCCGGCGGTGGACCGTCGCGTCGGTCCGACCGAACAGCCGCTTCGCGATCTGGGTGAGCCCCCGTCGGTAGCTCCACTTGTGCTCGTCCGCCTCGCGGCCGGGTGAGACGTCGCCGGCGGCGTCAAACACATGGACGGGCTCCGCGATCTCGACGAGCCCCTCGTCGTCGAGCGTCTCCGTGATCAGCTCGACGACGCGCTCGTCGTCGGCCTTCAGGTAGTTCGCGCCGTAGTCGTACGTCAGCTCGCCGTCGCGACGGGTCGCCGCGCGGCCACAGAGGCCGCCCGACTTCTCGAAAACCGTCACGTCCGCGTCCGGGACCGCGCCGTCGACGGCGAACGCCGCGGCCGCCGCCCCCGCGCCCGCGCCGACGATGCCGATGTGTGTCACGATCACTGGAAGGGAGCGAAGCCACTTAACCGGTCGCTCGGGGAGCCCCGGCCGCCGGAGTCGACCCGCTCACCCCCCGTCGGGACCGACGACCATCACCGGCGACGAGGCGCCACGCTGAACCCGAATCGGGACGCGCTCGGGGTTGACGAACCGGTCCAGTCCGCTCCGTCGCGCGGAGCCGACGACGATGAGGTCGGCGTCGTGTGCCGCGGCGAAGTCGAGCACCTCCTCGTGGGGGGTGCCGTAGCGGAACCACTTCTCGACGTCCACCCCGGTCGCTGCCCCGCGTTCCGCGGCGCCCTCGACGAGCCGCTCGCCGGTGCGCTCGCGCCGCTCGACGACCACGTCCCACCCCACGGCGGTGTCGACGACGAACAGCGCGTCGACCGTCGCGCCGTGAGCCGCCGCGAGTTCGACACCCGTCTCGACCGCCGCCTGCCCCGCCTCGTCGTCGCGGGTGACGACGAGGACGCGATCGAAACGGTCGGCGACGGCGGCGCCGTCGTCGGCGGTCAGCGACTCGGCGGTCCCATCGGCGGCGGTCGGCGATTCGGCGGTCCCGTCGGCGGTGTCTCGTTCGGCGGACATGGATACGTGTTCTCGGCGGCTCCGGGTCTCGGAGGCCGCGCTCTCGGCTCCACGTTGCGCTGCGGGCGACTTAACGATTTTTGACAGGATAAACGATTATCATCATCTATCGGCCTTTGTGTCTTGTTTGTCAATATCTTGTCTTAGATGCCTCCTGAACACCCAGTCGACAGCGATGTAACCGATCATTAGGTGATCTGTCCGCGGTCGGATCCGGAGTGTCCTCGTGCGCCGGTCGGGCGCCGCGCCGCCGACGAGGGGGCAAGAACCTCCCCGACGGCGCGTTTTATCTCCGAGTGTCGACAGCGTCCGAACACGAATCGCCGGTGCGGCGGCCGGACCGGCCTCTGAGGCACCCATGAACCACGACACGATCGGTCGCGAGGCCGACGGTGACGATGGCTGACGACGACGCTCCCTCGGCCACCCCCGATGCCGACGGCGGCGACGGCCTCGACTACGCCGGGCGCGCGGCGGACGCCCTCGGCTTCTCGCGCTGGTGGCAGATCGTCGCCGCGGCGGGGATGATGGCCGCGGTCAGCCCCTACCAGTACGTCTGGTCGTCGATCGAACAGCCGCTGGCCGAGCGCCTCGACATCGCTCTGCCGGCGCTCGGCGCGGTGTTCTCCTTCTACGTCGTGTTCCAGTCGCTCTCGCAGTTCCCCGCCGGGAAGTGGCGCGACAGCCGCGGGCCGGGCGCGCTCACGTTCCTCGCCGCCCTGCTCGCCGGCGGCGGGTACATCGGGCTCGCGTACGCGACGAGCCTCTGGCAGCTGTACCTGCTGTACTCGCTCGGCGCGATCGGCGTGGGGATCGTGTACACGGTCGCGGTCAACACCGCCGTCAAGTGGTTCCCCGACCGGACGGGACTGACGACGGGCGTCGGCACGATGGCGTTCGCGGCCGGGAGCGCGCTCGTGGTGCCCTACGTGCGCGCGAACGCCACCGTCGCGGCCTACGGGGACGTCCTCCGAAACATCGGGATCGGGATTCTGGTCGTGACGCTCGTCGGCTCGTTCCTCCTCCGGGACCCGCCGAAGGGCTGGCTGGACCGCGTGGACGATGCCGACGGCGACGACGAGGGGGTCGCCGCGTCGATCCGCGGCCACAACTACTCGACGCGGGAGATGCTCTCGACGTGGCAGTTCTGGCTGCTGTACGCGATGTTCATCGCGATGGCGAGCGCCGACCTCATCGTCATCGCGAACGTGGTTCGGTTCGCGGAGAACTTCGGGCTCGCGGCGCTCATCGCCACGCTCTCCGCGACGCTTCTCCCCGTCGCCGCAGGGGTCTCGCGGCTGATCCTCGGCGAGGCGATCGACCGGTTCAGCCGGAAGCGCGTGATGGCGGGATCGTTCCTCCTCGCCGGGGCGTTCCGGATCGGGCTGGTGGGCGCCGGCGAGGCGGGCAACGGCGCCGTCTTCGTCGCGTTCGTCCTCGGCGCGATGTTCTTCTCCTCGCCGCTGTACGTCTACTTCCCGTCGCTCCTGGCGGACTACTACGGCGCGGCCAACTCCTCCGGCAACTACGCGGTCCTCTACACCGCGAAGGTCGGCGGCGGGGTGTTCGCCGGCACCGTGACCGGCTACCTCGTCGCGACCGCCGGCTGGGTTCCGACGTTCGCGCTCGGCGGCGGGCTCGCGATCGCCGCGGGGGTGGCGGCGCTCCTGCTCCGACCGCCGAGCGGCTCCGGGTTGGTGACGGACTCGGCGGCCGCGGCCGAGTAGGCCGCCGACCGATTCGCTCTCGGGTGGTGGCCGTGACGCGCTCCGCTACGCCTCGGCCATCGCGCGCTCGATCCGGCGCTTCAGACCGTCGAGCCGGTCGCCGACCGCGCCGACGGTCGCCAGCACGGGGTACGTCGTCGAGAGGTCCTGATAGAGGTAGGTGGGAATGTCGATATCGCCGTCGATCGCGAGCTCTCGCTCGTTCGACGCGTGCTCCCGCTGGCGGCGCGCGGCGATCACGGACATCTCAATAGGGCTCCGGAGCGGCGCCCGTCGGCCGCGGTCAGCCCACGCCCCTCGCGAGCGACCCCAGCACCGGGAGCCCGAGGGCGCTGGCGACGGTGACGTAGACGACGGGGCGCATCTCGGGGACGACCGCCGCCGCGGGGCCGAGCGCGACGGCGAAGGCGACGAGCGCGAGCACCCCCGCGACGAGCGCGTACCCGACACCGCGGCGGACGGTCGGAGCCACGAGCGCGGCGGCCGCGCCAGCGGCGACGAGCCCGAGCCAGTGGACGGACGCGAGCGCGACGCCGGCGGCGAGCGCGACGCCGAGCGAGACGGCGTGCGTCCGGGGGTCGGTCCGAATCCGGGCGAGGAGCCCGTCCGAGTCGGTCACGACGACTCACCCTCGAACGCGACCGTCGCTCCGGTCTCGCCCGCCTCGTCGCCGGCGGTGCCGTCGCCGCCGACCGGCATCGGCTTCTGGTCGTTCTCCAGCCACGCCCGGAGCTGGTCGTCGTAGTGGGCGGAGAAGAAGTCGCCGGAGTTGCCGCCCGGGATCACCGCCGTGGCGTCGGTCCCCGGGCGGACGACCATCCGCCAGCTCGACCCCACCGCGTCGTCGACCCGGTAGTTCATCACCGTGGCCCGGGAGCCGTCGGCCGGGAGCTCGTCGTAGTTCAGAAACGGTGCCTCGCCGCCGAGCGGGTGGGTTATCGACCGCGTGGAGTTCCAGTCGCCGTACACCTCCCAGCCGGCGTCGTCGATCGCCGCGAGCGACGCTTCCAGCGCCGCGACCATGGTCTCCGCGCGCGAGCGGTCGTCGAAGACCGGGTCGTCCGCGGACAGCGTCGCGAGCACCCAGTCGTTCGGGTGGTACGTCTCGTCGAGGTCGACCGCGTCGAACGTCGGCTCGAAGGCGAGCCGGCGGAACCGGGCGAGCCACCGCGCGAACACGAGCGCGGCGCGGGAGTCGCTCTCCATCCGGTAGTCCCAGTCGGCGAGGGCGTCGGCCGCCGCGACGGCGCGGTCCGACGGGTCACCGGCGGCCGCCTCGACCGCCGCGACCAGGTCGGGGACCAACTGGGCCGCGCGCCCGTCTCGCACGTCTCGCTGGAGCGCGCGGTGGAACGCCGGGTCGGTCGGCTCGCCCGACGCGACCGCGTCGTCGAGCCGGTCGGCGATCCGCATCCCGCGATAGGGGGTCGCGTACGCGACGCCGACGTAGTGTCGCGGGTCGTCGATCACGCGCTGGTTCGCGGTCGAGAGCACGTCCGGGTCGATCGCGTGGGGCTTCTCCTCGAAGGGGACGAACCCGTCCCACGAGGACCGCCCGAACGGCTCGAACCCCGTCCACTCCCCCTCGCCCGCCGAGCCGTCGAAGATCCGGTCGCCGGGAACGACCTCGCCGTCGACCTCGCGGATCGGGAGCTTCCCGGTCGCGTAGTACAGCGTCCGCCCGTCGGCGTCGGCGTACACGAGGTTCTGGGTCGGGAGGTCGAACTTCCGCGTGGCCGCGAGCGCGTCGTCGACCCCCGCGCTGCGTCCCAGCTCCTCGATCGCGACCGTGGTTCGGGTCGCGGTGTGGCCGGTCCACGCGACGCCGACCCGCCGCTCCTCCCGCTCGATCAGGGGGCCGTGGACCGTGCGCTTCACTTCGATCCGGCGGTCCTCGCCGCCGGACACCGGGATCGTGCGCGTCTCGGAGTCGAACTCGCGCCACTCGCCGTCGTACCAGTAGCGCTCGCCCGCGTCGTCGATCTCGTAGCGGTAACAGTCGAGCACGTCGGCGCCGACGTTGGTGAACGACCACGTGCCGCGGTCGTTGGCGCCCGCGATGACGAACGGCACCCCGGGGAACGTCGCGCCTCGGACGGACCGCTCCGGGGTCTCGACCCACTGTTCGTACCACAGGGGCGGGGCCATCAGCGACAGGTGCGGGTCGTACGCGAGGATCGGCGTCCCGCTCGCGGTGTGCTCGCCGGAGACGACCCAGCTGTTCGACCCGACCCCGGTCGGGGACTCGAACCCGGAGAGCCACGCCGTCAGGTCGGCGTCGACGGGGTCCGAGGCTCTCGCCCGCTTCCGTTCGGCGCCGGCGCCGCGGTCGGCGGCGTCGCCGCCCAGTCGCTCCTCGTCCCCGTCGAGGATCGTCGCGTCGTGGTCGAGGCGCCGGGGGAACAGGTCGGCCGCTCGGTCGGCACCGAGCCGCTGGGCGACGACCGCCCGGCGGAGCTCCGAGAAGTCGCCGGTGAGCGTCCACGAGATCTGCTTCTCCATCAGCATCGAGTCGACGGGCGTCCACGGGCGCGGCTCGTAACCGACCAGCGCGAACTCGAGCGGGAGCGGCTCGGCGTCGATCGCGGCGTTGACGCCGTCGGCGAACGCCTCGACCAGCGGGCCCGCGGGGGTCTCGCGCACCAGGTCCCACGTGGCCTCGGCGGCCTCGGCGAACCCCATCGCGACGTGGAACTCGTCGCTCTCGACGGTCGACTCGCCGACCGCCTCGGAGAGGCGCCCGCGCATCACCCGCCGCTGGAGGTCCATCGCGAAGAGCCGGTCGAACGCCTGGAGGTAGCCGACCGCGAAGTACGCCGCGGCCTCGTCGTCGGCCGCGACGCGCGGGACGCCGTACCCGTCGACCCGCACGCTCGCGTCGCCGTGCGGGCTCGAAACGGTCTCGGGGAGCGACCGGTCGGCCGCCTCCCACGCCTCGCCGGAGAGCGGCGCGAACGAGTCGAGCAGGTCGGCCGCGGACGAGGTCGCGACCGCCCCGGTGCCGGCCGCCAGCGCGGCGCCGAGGACGGCGCGGCGGGTGGTGTCGTTCGTCACGCCGTCACTCAGCCGCCGATCGCTCATTATTATTCCGGTGAATCGGGTGGCGGACGGGAAACGCACATCCGTGCGCCGCCCCTACGGTCGCGCGATGGAGGTCGCGCTGATCACGGTCGGCGACGAACTGCTCGCGGGCGACACGGTGAACACGAACGCCAACTGGCTCGCCGCGGAGCTGAGCGACCGCGGCGTCGCCGTGAAGCGGATCCTCTCGGTGCCGGACGATCGGGCCGTCATCGCGGAGCACGCTCGGGCGTACGCCGACGCGTTCGACGCCGTGATCGTCACCGGCGGGATCGGCGGCACCCCGGACGACGTGACGATGGAGGCGGTGGCCGACGCGTTCGACCGCGAGCTGGCCCCGACCGACCTGACCCGCGAGGCGGTCGAGCGCCACCTGGCCGAGATCCGCGAGCGGCTCCCCGACAGCGACGTCGACGTGGACGTTGAGGCGGAGGCCGCGATCCCGGCCGGGAGCCGCCCGCTGCTGAACGACCCCGGGCTCGCGCCGGGCTGCGTCCTCGAAGGGGTCTACGTCATGCCGGGGATCCCCGAGGAGCTGCAGGCGATGTTCGAATCGGTCGCCGACGAGTTCGCGGGCGACCGGCAGTCGCGGTTCCTCTACACCGTCGAGCCCGAGGCGGACATCGTTCCCGCGCTGGAGGCCGCCGGCGAGCGCTTCGACGTCGCCGTCGGCTGTTACCCGGACCGCGAGGGGGGGCACAACCGCCTGAAGGTGACCGCGACCGACGAGCGCGCGCTCGACGAGGCGGCGGCGTGGCTCCTGGCGAACGTGAACGCGAGCGAAACGCCGGTTCACCGCGACTGGGGCGACGAGTGACAGGCACCCCGCGTGCTGGGTTTCTTGAGTCCGGCGCCGGTATGGTAACACGAGACACTCACGGAGTCACGATGCCGACGACCCCTGCCGCCGGAGCGAACGGTACGAACGGAGGGCGCGTCCCGCCGGAACGGCGCCGCCACTCGGAGCGACGCGGCTCGGCGCTCGCCCGACGATGACGGGCAGCCTGCGCGGCTTCTTCGACGAGATCGACGCCCCGAGCCGGTCGCTCGTGGTCGTCAACCGGACCGAGCCGCAGCCGGTTCGGAACCTGCTCGACGCCTTGCTGGAGGACCAGTCGGTCGCGATCAGCGAGCGCGACCTCCCGGAGACGGACACGGATGTCGTTCTCCTCATCGAAGACGAGGAGGTTATCGCCCGCTCCGCGCTCGACGAACTGCTCGAATCGGTCCTGCTGATCAACTCCGATCTGTACAAGACCGGCGCGGTCGATCTCGACGAGATCGCGCTTCCGGACGTGCTCGCAGGGCTCGACGAGGTCCCCTTCCGACTCCGCGGCTACCCCCACTCGAACAAGGAGAAGCTGCTGTTGATCGTCGTCTCCCGGGTGATCGAGCGGATCGCGGCCGAGACCGGCGGCGGGACGCTCAGGGCGTCCTTCCAGCGTCTCTCACGGCTGGAGGACGAACGCGGCACCCGCGACGTGTACGAGGCCGTCGGCGACGCCGGCGTCGACGTCCACGTCTACGGGGTCGGCGACGCCGACCCCGGGGCGACGCTCCCGGTGACGGTCCACCAGGGCCGGTCGTACCCCTACCGCCGGTCGTGGTTCGTCGTCTTCACCCCGCCGCCGGCGGCCGACGCGGGCCGCCACGCCGCGCTCGTCGCCCTGGAAGACGAGCCGAACGTGTGGGACGGGTTCTGGACGTTCCGCCCGGAGCTGGTCGCTCGGATCGAACGCCACATCGCGACGGCGCTGTGAGGCGGGGACTGACGGGACGAGGGGCCGCCGCTCACCGGCGTACGGGTCGCCGGTGGTCGTGTGGAGCAAACGGTAGCCGCGGTCGGCCAGCGTGTCGGGGTACTGCACGCGCAGGACCGAGAGCAGCCGCGCCCGGTACGATCGCGCTCGCGTTCGGACCGCCTCGCGCGTCGCCTCGTTCATCGGCGGCAGCTCGGGCCGCCACGGCGTAACGTCGGCCCGTTCCGTCCGGCGTTTATTACCCCGCGGTCGAACTCGTTCGGGGACCTTCCCAACGCGTTGGAACGCGAGACACGATTCACGGGGTCGGTTTCCCATGATCGATGACGGGGTCGTCACGCCGTGCCCGCCGCCAGACGGAGGCCGCGAACGCCGACGCCCGCAGCGGTTCGGAGCGGCGGCGCACGGGCGACACCGGTCCCCCGACTGGGAGCCGCGCTCGCAGCCGCACACTGCCACCACGATCACTCATGAGCACAGACGAGTCACCGCCACCCGGAGACGACGAGGAGCGGTACAGGCGTCTCCTCGACGAGACGGAGCACGACACGGAGCTCGGCTTGGAGATGGGCCGCGACGCCCAGCGCGTGTCGGCCGGCGAGCTCTCCGAGCTCGAGTTCTACCGTCGGTACCACGACCGCATCGTCGAGGAGTTCGACATCGACGACCGCGAGATCGACCTCCCGGACCCGGACGAGGCCGAGCCGGACGACGTGGGGTTCCTCGACCGGATCGGCTCCGCGCTGGAGGGGATCGACCCCGACGGCGAGGAGTCCCGGCGCTCAGTGATGAAGAAGGGCGCCGCGGCGGCCGGCGCGATGGCCGTCGGCACCTGGGGGAGCGCACAGACCGCCGCGGGCCAGGGCGACGGCCACGGCGGCGGCGCCGGCGCCGACGAGGGCGACGGGACCCGTTGGGGGATGACGATCAACCTCAACAACTGCGACGGGTGTCTCGCCTGCATGGTCGCGTGCAACCAGGAGCACAACCTCTCGCGCGGGGCCAACTGGATGTACGTCTTCGCCTTCGAGGACGAGGGGCAGGGCGACGAGACGAACTTCCTCCCGCGGACCTGCCAGCACTGCACGGACTCGCCGTGCACGAAGGTATGTCCCGTCGGCGCCCGGCACACCCGCTCGGAGGACGGCCTCGTGCTCACCGACTACGACATCTGTATCGGCTGCCGGTACTGCGAGGTGTCGTGTCCCTACGGCGTCAACTACTTCCAGTGGGGCGAGCCCGACGTACCGGAGTCCGAGGTCGACGACGCCCACCAGATCGACGACCGCGGCCGGTGGGTCGGCTCCCGCCCGCCGGAGGGCGTCATGGGGAAGTGCACGTTCTGCGTCGACCGACAGGACGGCCAGATGGGCGAAGAGAAGATCGGCACCACCGCCTGCGAGGAGGCGTGTGCGATGGACGCGATCCACTTCGGCGACCTCAACGACTCGGAGAGCCCGCCGAACCAGCACCTCCGCGAGTACCGGGAGGGCCAGGAGAACGACCTCTCGGAGTTCCCCAACCGCAAGGCGCACACCGCGTCGACGTTCAAACTCATGGAGGAGCGCGGCACCGAGCCGAACGTCCGATTCGTCGGTAACGAGCCCTCGCCGCACGCCGAGCAGGTCGAGGGCCCCGTCGCCTACGAGGACATGGGGCTCACCGACGACCGGAAGGAGGTGCTCGACGAGGGGGCGTCCGCGACCCAAGGAGGTGAGAGCGCGTGAGCGTCGACGTGAGCGGCGTCGGCCGCGAGACGCTCGTCCGGCCGATCCAGACGTTCTCGAAGCGGTACCTCGCCGCGCTGGCGGTGGGGCTCGGGCTGATCGGCGTGTGGCTGGCGTTCTACCTCCAGCAGCTCCAGCACGGGCTGATCGTCACCAACCTCTCGGACTGGGGCTCCGGCGGCGGCGTGCCGTGGGGGCTGTACATCGGCGCGTTCATCTGGTGGGTCGGCATCGCCCACGGCGGGATCATCCTGTCGGCGGCGGTCCGCCTGCTGGGGATGGACACCTACCAGCCGGTCGCGCGGCTGGCCGAGCTGTTGACCATCGCGGCGCTGACCTGCGCCGGCCTGTTCATCCTCATCCACGTCGGTCGCCCGGACCGGCTGGTGACGAGCGTGGTCCCGGCGTGGCCCACCCGCGTCCAGTGGTCGCCGCTGATGTGGGACGTGACCGTCATCACGGCGTACTTCGTGCTGACGGCGACGTACCTCGCGCTGACGATCCGCTACGACATCCACCGGCTCCGCGACCGCCTGCCGAACCTGCTCGACCCGCTGTACGACGTGTTGATGATCGGCTACTCGGAGAAGGAGGACGAGGTCGTCGAGCGGATGGTCTGGTGGATCGCGTTCGCGATCATCATCATGGCGCCGCTGCTGCTCCACGGTGGGGTGATCCCGTGGCTGTTCGCGCTGCTGCCCTCGATGGCCGGCTGGGCCGGCGGGGTCCAGGGGCCGTCGTTCCTCTCCATCGCGCTGACCTCCGCGGTCAGCGGGATCATCATCGTCGCGGCGGCGTTCCGCACCGCCTACGGCTGGGAGGAGCTCATTCCGGACGCGGTGTTCCGGGGGCTGAGCCAGTGGCTCGGCTTCTTCAGCCTCATCTTCCTCTGGCTGCAGCTCCAGCAGGTGATCACCGGGATCTTCGCCGCGCCGACGACGCTCCAGCACGCGACCGAGGTGAAGATCGCGACGCCGCTGTACTGGGTCGCGATCGGGCTCGTCGCGCTCGCCATGCTGTACGCGTTCGCGGCGTCGCTGCGCCCGGAGCTGTTTAGCATCCGGACGATGGTCGCCCTCTCCGTCGGCGTGCTCGCCGGCACCCTCGCGGAGAAGGTGCTGTTCGTCGTCGAGGGGCTCCAGCACGCGCACTTCGCCCTGTACGACGGGGTCCCCGGCGCGTACGTCCCCTCGCCGACCGAGCTGTCGGCGCTGCTCGGGACGATCGGGATCGTCGTGCTGTTCTTCCTCGTCGTCTCGAAGGTGATCCCCGTCGTGGAACTGCACGCGATCGAAGACGACCACGAGGAGGTGAGTCCATGACGCTCGCGTCGACCGCGCTCGCGGCGGCGTCGCTCGCGCTCGCCGCCGCTCCGGTCCCGCTCGCCAGCTCGCCTGAGTACACGCTGCCGTTCGTCGGTCCCGGCACCTACCTCATCTTCGGGATCGTCCTCGCGCCGGTGTACGCGATGGTCGCCGCGTGGTTCATCGGCGACCCGAGCGACCGCGACTCCGGCCTGCTCGGCGTCGGCTACCTCGCCGGGCTGACGACCGTGCTGTGGGGCGGGCTGTTCGTCGCGACGCTGGTCATCGGGGCGGTGTTCTTCTGAACCCCGCCCCCGCTCCGCTGCGGAATCGCTCGCCGACCGCGGCCGCACCGCGCGGCCGACCGCTCGCAACCGACACGCCGCCACCCGACAACACCATGACCGACACCGTCACCGAATCCGAACTGCTCGACCGACTCGCGACCGTCGAGGACCCGCAGAACGACGACGACATCGTCTCGATGGGCCTCGTGAACGACGTGACCGTCAGCGGCGACAGCGCCGAGGTGTCGCTGGCGTTCAACGCTCCCTACGCGCCCGCCGAGATCGAGATCGGCAACGCGGTCCGCGACGTCGTCTCGGACGCCGGCCTCGAGCCCGATCTCCGCGCGCAGTTCGGGTCCGAGCACGGCTTCGACGCCGACGTGTTGCCCGGCGTCCGCAACGTGATCGCCGTCGCCTCCGGTAAGGGGGGCGTCGGGAAGACCACCGTCGCGGCCAACCTCGCGGCGGGGCTCAAAGAGCGCGGCGCCCGCGTCGGGATCCTCGACGCGGACGTGCACGGGCCGAACGTCCCGCGCCTCCTCCCGACCGAGAACGAGCCCGGCATGCTCCCCGAGGGCGACATCGTCCCGCCGCGCTCGGACGGGGTCATGGTGATGAGCACGGAACACCTGCTTCCCGACGGCGACGACCCGGCCGTGCTCCGGGGGCCGATGGTGAACAACGTGATGATGAAGTTCATCAACGACGTCGAGTGGGGCCAGCTCGACTACCTGATCGTCGACCTCCCGCCGGGGACCGGCGACGCCTCGCTGAACCTGCTCCAGACCCTGCCGATCGCCGGGGTCGTCGTCGTGACGACGCCACAGGAGATGGCGGTTGCGGACGCGCGCAAGGGGCTTCGGCTGTTCGCGGACCACGACGCGCCCGTCCTCGGCGTCGTCGAGAACATGAGCGCGTTCCACTGCCCCGAGTGCGACGACACCCACCGGGTGTTCGGCGAGGGGGGCGCCGCCGAGATCCGCGACGACTACGGCGTGCCCGTGGTCGGCACGCTCCCGGTCCATCCGGACTTCGACACGGAAACCGCGGACGGCCCGGCGGTCCGCGACGACGAGAGCCCGGTCCGAGCCGACCTCGAAGCGATGGTCGACGACGTTGCCGACCGCGTCGGCGAGGTGAACCGGCGACAGGTCGCGGAGCGCGTCGGCGAGTGGGAGCGCGACGAGGAGGGCGAGGCCGCCGCCCCCGGCGACCCGGTCCCCGCCGGAGCGGAGCCGGAGTGACCGGCGCTCACCACTCGACGTAGGCGAGGTACTCCGCGCCCTCGTACTCCAGCAGCCACGTCCCGTAGAAGTCCGCTTCGCGGATTCCTTCGCGCTCCCTGATCCGCTCGGCCACCGATCGGAAGGCCTCGTCGTCCTCGTAGTACGCGCCGTCGATCGACTCCTCGACCACCTCGCGCTCCGCGTCCGAGAGCCCCGCGAGCACGAACAGGTACCGGTCCCGGACGCGGTCGGCGAACGCCGCGACGTCGGGCGCCACTTCGGTCGCCTCGTACCGGTACTCGGCCTCGGACGCGGTGCGCGAGTCGACCGCGATCCGATACCGCTCCCCGCTGTACACGAGCACGTCGTACCGCCGCTCCGGGACGAACACCGAGTCGTTCCCGACCGCTTCGGCGCTCCCGTAATCGGCGCCGATGTCGTAACCGTCCTGCTGGGGCGGATCCTCGGAGAGGATCGGTTCGAGCCGCCGTCGGTCCGTTTCCGGGAGATCCTCGAACGCGATCTCGCCCACTTCCGGCGTCGCGTCCTCCGGATCCAAATCGACGAGCACCTCGTACACGGTCACCTCGCTGCTCGCGACCCGCGTCTCGGAGACCTCGTAGAACGCCCCGTCGACCCGGACGGTGTCGGTGCGGTCGAACAGCTCGTACCGCCCGCGGCGCGTGGCGGACCCGTTTTCGAGCGCCGACGCGACGACCTGGTACTCCTCCGAGTCGGGCTCCGCGTGTATCGACACCTCGTCGGCGACATCGTCCGCGGTCGCCTCGTTCAGGTCGAGGACGACGGAGGGGTGGGCACAGCCGGCGAGCGGAGCGGTGAGGAGGGCGGTTCCGCACGCGAGGAGTCGGCGGCGTCGCATGACGGACCTGACAGCGACAGTAAACGAAAGCGTTGCGGTCCCGTGGGGTGCTGTCGCGTGCGGTAAGGCGTTGTCACACTCGGTAGGCCGTCGTCACGCCCGGTAGGCTGTCGTCACGCCCGATGGGTCGCCGTCACGCCCGGTGGGTCGGCGGAGCGTCGATCTGACCGCCGACCGAACCATCAGTTAAAAACCACCGGATGGGTCCGGCACCATGCCCACCCGTGATGAGCCCGTCTTTCGACACAATGAGTGCCCAGACGGCGCCCGCCTCGGAGCGGTCGACGGCGCGTGACGAGGTGCGGATCACGACGGTTGGAGCAAGCGACCGCCAGCTCGCGTACGCCGAGTACGGGGCGGCAGACGGGTCTCCGGTGGTGTTTCTCCACGGGACGCCCGGGTCGCGGCGGCTCGCTGAACTGTTCGACTCGACGGCGCGAGACGCCGGGGTCCGGCTGCTCGCGCCCGACCGGCCCGGCTACGGTCGATCCGACCCGTGGCCCGACCGGTCGATACGCGACGGCGATCGGGTCGTCCGGGCCGTGCTCGATCACGCGGGGGTCGACGCCGCGCGCCTCGTCGCGTTCTCGGGCGGCGCCCCGTACGCGTTCGCGGCCGCGGCGGAGTCGCCGCGTCGGATCGACCGGCTGGAGGTGATCGCCGGCGCGACGCCGCCGGCGTACGTTCGCGACCGCCCCGCGGTACAGCGAGTACTGAGCGGGGTCGCGTCGACGGCACCGCCGGTGCTCGCCGGGATGTTGCGCGCCCAGCGGTGGGTCGCGGAGCGCCGCGACCCCTCGTTCGTCGTGGCCCAGTACACCACCGGTGACCCGGGCGACAGCGTCTCCGATCGCGCGGCGGAGATCGTCCGGGCGGACTTCCTCGAGGCCCTCGCCCGGCACCGCAGCGGCGCAGTGACCGAGTTCCGACAGACCGCGACCGACTGGGACATCGAGTTCGACGCGATCGACGCGACGGTGCGGTTCTGGCACGGCGACGACGACGCCAACGTACCGATCGAGAGCGTTCGACGGTTCGAGGCTGCGCCCCCGACCGCCCGGTTGGAGGTGCTCGACGACGCCGACCACCTCGGGACGCTGCTCCGCTCCGTCCCGGACGCGCTGGCTGACTCCCGGTGAACTCGTGTGGGCGGCGCCGGACACGACGACCGAACCACCGGATTTGAAGCGTCGCCGCCGGCGATCCACGTCGAGGGAATGAAACGCGTCCAGTTCTCGGTGACGTATCCGGAGCGGCTCATTCACCCGCTTCACCGGCGGATCACCGAGGCCGGACCGGTCACCCGCGCCGAGCTGTTGACGTGGAGTCCCACGGCGGACGCGACGACGCTGTTCTGGTGTGACGCGGACGCGGACGCGACGGCGTCGGTCGTCGACGCCGTCGATTCGCTCGTCGCGAGCGAGCTCGTCGAGGGCGGAGGCGGGACGTACGCGTTTCTCCGCCAGGAGAGCTACGAGTTCGCGCCGGCGGTGCTGGACGCGATCGCGGCCGCCCGCGTGGCATTTCTCCCGCCGGTCGTCTTTCTCGACACCGGCGCCGTGCGGTTCGAGGCGGTCGGCGAGACCGGTGCGCTCGGCGCGTTTCACGAGGCGCTCGCCGACCTCAGCGACGCCACGATCGAGCGGGTTCGCGAGTTCGATCGGGCGGCGTCGCCGTCGCGGCTCACGGACCGGCAGCGGGCCGCGTTGGAGGCGGCGGTCGAGGCGGGGTACTACGAAGTCCCCCGCGACGGGACGATCGCGGACGTGGCAGCGGCGCTCGACTGCTCGACGAGCACGGCCGGCGAACTGGTTCGGAAGGCCGAGGCCGCGGTGATCCGCGAGTTCGTCGCGGTCGACGAGCGGGAGTGAGGGGCCGGCTGCCTCTCTCGCTCCGAAGTAGACGCGTGGTCGCTCCGACGACCGCCCGCGGTCGCCGCCCGATCAGTCCGCTCGGAGCGCGCCGGCGAGGTCGTCGGCCACGTCCGCGATGGCCTCGGTCGCCCGGTCCACCCCGCGAAGCGTCATGAAGCCGTGCACCTGGTCAGCGTAGTTCTCGTAGCGCGTCGGCACGCCGTCTCCGACCAACTGCTCGGCGTACGCCCTCCCGCCGTCGCGGAGCGGGTCGAAGCCGGCGGTGACGACCGTCGCGGGGGCGACGCCGGACACGTCGCCCGCGTTCGTCGGGTCGGCGTACGGGTTTCGCTGGTGGATCTCGTGGTCGTAGTAACACGCCATGAACCACTCCAGGTCCGCTTCGTCGAGGACGATCCCGGCGTGCTCCTCGACCGACGGCTGATCGACTTCGACGCCGACGCCGGGGTACAGCAGCGCCTGATACGCGATTTCGGGGCCGTCGCGCTCGGCCGCCATGAGCGCGGCGACGGCGGCGAGCGCGCCCCCGGCCGAGTCGCCGGCGACGGCGATATCCCCGGTCCCGTCGATCGCGTCCGGGTTGGCGGCCGCCCACTCGACCGCCGCGTACGCGTCCGCGACCGCCGCGGGGAACGGGTGTTCGGGCGCGAGCCGGTAGTCGACCGAGAGGACGGCACAGCCGCTCTCCCGCGTGAGGTGGCGACAGAGCCGGTCGTGGGTCGCGACGCTCCCGAGGACGAACCCGCCGCCGTGGAAGAACACGACCGTCGGAAACGGGCCGTCGGCGTCGGGGCGGTACAGCCGAACGTCGAGATCGCCGTCGGCTCCGGGGATCGTCCCGTCCACGGTTTCCCCGACCTCGGGCGGGTTCCGATTCTGGACCCACATCGCCGGTCTCGTGAGCAGGCGCGCGAGTTTCAACCCCCACCGGCTGTGCGGGATCGGGAACCGCTCTTGGCGCTCGATCGCCGCCTTCGCCTGCGGATCGATCTCGTCGGCGTGCATGGTCGACCCTGTGGCGAGCCGAGAGTAAACCTTGGGTCGGCGGTCGGTGTGCCCCTCGGCGATCGGGTGAGAACCTATTTGACGACGGGAGCGAATACGCGACCATGAGAGACGGGGCGTCCACCGCCACCGACTTCGATCGGTCCCGACCCGGTCTCCGTCCGCGCGTCGACACCGTCGCCGCAGTTTCACGCGTCCCCCGACGATGAGCAACGACGCGGCCGGCGACTCGGAGGAGACGACGCCGTTCGAGACGTTCCGGCAGTTCCTCGCCTTAGAGCGAGACGTGCTGGTGGTCTCGCTGGCGATGTTCGCGTTCAGCCTCGGCTTCCAGATGACGAACCGATTCCTCCCGGAGTATCTGGTGGCGCTCGGGGCGTCCGGATTCGTCGTCGGGCTGTTCGGCACCTTCGGCAACGTCATCTCCGCGCTGTACCCGTACCCTGGCGGCGCGATCTCCGACCGGATCGGATCGCGGTACGCGCTGACAGCTTTCGGACTGATCTCCACCGTCGGCTTCGCCGTCTGGCTGGTCGCCCCGGCCGTCGGGACGATCACGGTCGCGGGCGCGACGATCGAACCGTGGATCTGGATCTTCGTCGGGCTGGTGCTCGCGCAGGCGTGGAAGTCGTTCGGGCTCGGGGCGACGTTCGCCGTGGTCAAGCAGGCGACGGCCCCGTCCCGGCTGGCCGCCGGGTTCGCGAGCACGGAGACGTTCCGGCGCACCGCGTTCCTGATCGGTCCCGTCCTCGCGGCGATTCTCATCGATCTCCACCCGGCGTTCACCGTGAGCTTCCGGTACGTGCTCGCGGTGGCGGTCGTCTTCGGCGTCGTCGGGACGCTCGTGCAACACCTCCTCTACGACGCGAGCGGCGACACCGTCGGCGGCGGGCGATTCGAGGGCGTCGCGCAGATCCGCACCGACCTCCGCGAGATGCCCGACCCGCTCCGCCCGCTGCTGATCGGCGACACCCTCGTGCGCTTCGCGAACGGGATGGTGTACGTCTTCTTCGTGCTCGTCGTCACGCAGATCTTCTCGGCGGGAGTGGAGACGACGGTCGCGGTCGGCGGGTTCGCCTACGACGTGGACCTCTCGCCGCCGGCGTTCTTCGGCTATCTGCTGGGCGTCGAGATGGTCGTCGCGCTGCTCACGATGGTCCCCGCGGCGAGGCTCGCCGAGCGGGTCGGGCTCAAACCCGTCGTCGCGCTCGGCTTCTTCGTGTACGGCGCGTTCCCGGTCGTTCTCATTTACGCTCCCGAGGCCCTCTCCTCGGTCGTCCCGGTCCAGTGGGCGCTGGTCCTCGTGTTCGCCTTCTCCGGGCTCCGGTTCGCCGGCCTTCCCTCGCACAAGGCGCTCATCGTCGGTCCCGCCGAACAGGGCGCGGGCGGCCGCGTCACCGGGACCTACTACCTGCTCCGGAACACGATCGTCATCCCGAGCGCGGCGATCGGCGGCACCCTCTGGGACTTCGTCAGCCCGGAGGTCGCCTTCACCGTCGCCGCGGCGATCGGGATCGTCGGGACCGGCTACTTCCTCGTCTTCGGCGAGGAGTTCGAGGCGTACGCCTGACGAGGTGGGAAGTCGGCCCCGCGGAGCACGGCGTTACCGGGAGCAAAACAGCGTCGACGGGGAGGTCGTTACGACGACGACGGCGACATCTCGATGTTGAGGCTCTTCTGGACGAGCTGAGTGAACGCCATCGAGCAGAGGAAGTACCAGAGGATCCACATCTGGATGGGGCCGACGATCCCCGTGTCCCACGTGACCGTGCCGGCGAGCGGGATCACGATCTCTTGGGCGGCGACGGCGGGGTACGCGGCGTCGGAGCCGCGGTAGCCGATCACCCAGAACATCCACAGGAACGCCGGAATCGTGAGGAACATGATCCACACCATCGGGCGGAACTGCTCTTTGAACATCCCGAGCTGGTCGCCCATCGCGTCCATCTGCTCCTCCTGGATCGCGTCGAGCGCCTCCTGGTCGTCGCGCTCTTTCGCCTCCTTCCGGCGGTCCTGAATGTCTTTCATCCGGTCCTGGTACTGGCTCATCTTCTCCATATCCATGAGCCCCGCGCGCAGCAGGGTCGAGTACAACCCCGTCGCGAGCGCGATGACCATGATCACGACGTAGAAGGGAACGACGTTGAGAAGCGGTCCCAACACGACGTCGAAGGCGCCGGCGATCGCGTTCCGGACCGGGTTGACGGCGTAGCCGACGAACGCGCCAAGCGTCGCGACCCCGGCGACCTTATCCCACTTGGTCCACGTGGTCGTCTCCGGGGTGTCGACGTCGCCCCCGCCGGTCAGGCCGCCGTCGTCGTCGTCCTCCAGTCCCGCCTCGATGGCGTCCCGGTCCGCCAGCGCGAAGCCGGTGTCGCCGTCGACGAGGATCTCCTTCTCGATGAGCCGACCCCACTGGCCGCTCGTGATCTCGTCGCGGACGTCGACCCACTGGACCTCGCCGTCAGTGGCGTTATCGAGGACGACCTCGACAGCGTCTCGCATCTCGCTGTCATCGCTGATCAGCGAGCGGACTCTCCGTTCGACCTTGCTCATTACCGCTCGGTTGTCGGCGGACGGTTAAGAACCTTGCAGGATCGCCGGCGACCGCGCGTCAGCGCCTCCCCTCGACGACGCCGTCCCGACTCGCCGGCACCGACGGCTGGCCCCCGTCCGTCTCGGTGAGTCGACCCTACTCGTCGAGGACTTCGCGGATGCGCGCGAAGACCTCGTCCGGCGCCGCCTCGCCGTCGACCTCGACGAGGTCGCCCTCGTCGCGGAAGTGCTCGATGACGGGCTCGGTGTTGTCGTAGAACACGTTGAGCCGCTCGCGCGCGGTCTCTTCGGTGTCGTCCTCGCGCTGGATCAGCTCGCCGCCGCACTCGTCGCAGACGCCCGGCTCCTCGGGCGGCTGGAAGTCGACGTGGAAGTTCGCGCCGCAGTCGTCGCAGACGCGGCGACCGGTGAGCCGGTCGACGAGCACCTCCTCGTCGACATCGAGGTAGATCACGGCGTCGAGGTCGGTGATCTCCGAGAGGTACTCCGCCTGGTCGAGGTTGCGCGGGTAGCCGTCGAGCACGAAGCCGTCGGCGTCCGTCAGCGCGGCCTCGACGATCTCGTTGACGACCGGGTCCGGGACGAGATCTCCCGCCTCCATGAACGAACGGGGCGTCCCGTACTCGGTCTCCATGTCCTTGTTCGCGCGGAGCGCGTCCCCGGTCGTGACGTGCTCGACGCCGTACTCCTCGGCGAGCTTCGCGCTCTGCGTTCCCTTTCCGGCACCCGGCGCCCCCAGCAGAAGGATCCGATGACTCATACCGGAGCGCTCGCCCGCCGCACGTAAAGTCTTGAAGATCCCGGCCAACGCTACGCGGTCTCTCGTGGAGCGCGGATGGCCGCCTTCGAGGCCGTTGGCCGGCCCCAGTGCTACTGATCCTCGTCGGGCTCCTCTCGCTCGGCGTCCGGATTCAGCCGGAGCCCCATCTCCAGCTCGAAGCTCTCGGCGTCGGAGGTCTCGAACCCGATCTTCTTGTACAGCGAGACGGCCGCGCGGTTCCAGCGCTCCACTGTGAGCCACACCTTCTCGATCCCCTCGGCCTGTCCGTGACCGAGCAGTCCGCGGATCAGGTACGTCCCGATGCCGGCGCGCTGATACTCCTGGTGGACGAAGATCGCCAGCTCGTAGGCGTCGCCGTCGGGCACCAGCGTCGCGTGGCCGGCCACCTCGTCGCCGCACCACGCGATCACGTTGCGGCACTCCCCGCCGAGGATCGCGTCCAGCCACTCGCGGATCCGCTCTTCGCCGCCCGGCGGGATCCCCTGCGCGCGGTCGGCCGGGTCGAAGCTGTCGTACATCTCGACGAGCGCCTCGCGCTCCCGCTCGGTGTTCTCGTAGGGGCGGATCTCGACGGTGCGATCCTCCCGGTCCGTGAACTCCGTGGGGGGAACGGTGAACTCGTCGGCGACCGCGTCGGGATATCCACGGTCGCTCATCTGACCAGCGTGACGGACGTTTTGGCGTTCAACAGTACGAACTCGGCGATCGACCCGATCGTGATCTTCCCCATCGGGCTCGTGTGCCCGCCGCCGAGGACGATCTCTTCGAACCCCTCCGCCTCGGCGATCTCCACGATCCGGCTCCCCGGATCGCCCTCGATCAGCCTGACGTCGGCGTCGAGGCCCGCCTCTTCGATCGCCGACTCCGCCCGTTGCACGATCTCGTCCGGCTCCACCGACGAGTCCGGGTTCTCGACGACCGCCACCGTGAGGTCGTCGTCCGCGACCGCCGCGCGCTCGACGGTTCGGTCGAGCGCGCGGAACGAGTCGTCGCTGCCGCCGATCCCGCAAAGCACCTTCATACCTCTCCCCTCCGTGCGCCGGTACAAAAATGGATCTCCGATCGGTCACCGGTGAGACCCGATCGCGGGGTCGGATCGCCGATCCCGGCCGTGACTGTCGAGTCGCCCGCGGCACCCGGGGCTGCCGCGCCGTCCGCGAGCCCGCGACGCCCTCGACGCCCACGACGGGCCACGAGGCTCGGGGTGGCCACCGACAACCCTTTTGTTCGCCGGTAAGGTTACTAGTAGCATGAACGAACCAACCGATCCCGCGGCGGACGCGGGATCGGACGACGCCGCCGAGCCCGCCGACGCCACGGCGGAGGGGTCGGCGCCGACCGACGACCCCTCGGCGACGGACGCCGACGGAACCCCCGCCGGCGACGACACCGGAGCCGGCGACGCCCATGGCGACGCGGACGGCGCCGACCAGGGCCAAGAGCAGGTCCCTCCCGAGGTCCGCAAGTACGAGCGGTTCAAGAAGATGGACGGGGCGCGCTACGAGCGCGTCAACGAGTTCCTCCGCGATCGGACGTACATCACGGCCAGAGAGTGGGCGATCGCGCGGCTCTGCGCCGACTTTCGCACCGAGACGGGCGTCGAGATGACCAAGATCGGTGAGAACCTCCCCGAACTCGTCCCCTTCATGACCGACACGTACACGCCGCAGGCGGTCAACCAGGCGCGCTACTCCTTCGAGGAGAAGGTGACGAAGGCGGGCGCGACGTTCCTCTACGGCGCGATGTCCGGCTTCTTCACCGCCGAGGACTTAGACGAGATGATGTACGAGGTGACGGAGGTCGCGAAGTTCCTGTTAGAGGTCGAGGGGGTCGACCTCGCGGTCGCCGACGAGCTCGACGCCGAGGACCGGATCAGCGAGGTGATGCGGGAGGTGCGCGCGTCCTCGGCGGACCTCCGCGGCGAGGAGGTCCGGTGCCCCGAGTGCGGGCACGTCCACCAGCCGACCGAGGAGTAGCGATGGAGCAGTTCCCAGAGGCGCTCGACGGCATCCCGGACGCGGTCGTGATCGTCGACGACGACGGCGTCGTCCGGGCTGGCAACAAACAGGTCGAGGCGGTGCTCGGGTACACACCGTCTGAGGTGGAGGGAACGAAGTTCGAGACGCTGGTGTACGACCCCGACGGCGGTGAGGCCGGCGAGGAGCTCCACCGCTACGTCGTCGACCCCCAGCCGCGCTCGATGGCGGCGAGCCTGGACCTGCACGCCCAGCGCGCGGACGGAAGCGAGGTGCCCGTGACGCTCAGCCTCGGGCCGTTCGACCACGACGGCGAGACGTTCCTCGTCGCCACGATCGTCGACGTCAGGGAGGAGCGCGCCCAGCAGGCCGAGCTCCATCGCCGGACGCGGACGCTGGAGGCGCTCCACGAGGCGACGCAGGACCTGCTGAAGACGACCGACCGGGAGTTCGCTGCGGAGGCCGCGGTGGAGTACGTGGAGGACGTGCTCGGTCACCCCCTCGCGGCGATCTGGCTCTACGACGAGAGCCACGAGCGCCTCGACCCGATCGTCTGGACCGACGTGGCCGACGAGATCGTCGGCAATCACCCGACCTTCGGTCCCGACTCGTCCAGCATCTCGTGGGACGTGTTCACGTCCGGCGAACCGGCCTACGTGGCCGACACGCACGAGGATTCGGATCGGCACAATCCGGACTCGCCGATCCGCAGCGAACTGATCCTTCCGCTGGGCCGGTACGGGCTCATCAACATCGGGTCCACGGAACCGGACGCGTTCGACGAGTCCGACCTCGCCGTCGCGCGCCTCTGGGCCGCCACCGTCACCATGGTGTTCGTCCGCATCGAGCGAGAACGCCAGCTCCGGGTCCGCGAACAGGAGGTCGCCCGGGAGCGCGACCGGCTGGAGGAGTTCGCCAGTCTCGTCTCCCACGACCTCCGGAGCCCCCTCAACGTCGCGACCGGGAACCTCGATATGGTCCGCGAACAGCTCTCCGACGAGCACGAGGAGCTGGCCGAGATCGACGCGGTCGCCCGCTCGCTCGAACGGATGGAGGCGCTCGTGGAGGACATGCTGACGCTCGCGCGACAGGGCGCCGCGATCGACGAGACGGAGCCGGTGTCCCTCGCGGAACTTGCCGGGGAGTGTTGGGAGAGCGTCGACACCGCGGCCGCCGAGATCGTCGTCGCCGACGACCTCCGGTTCCAAGCCGACAGAAGCCGCCTGCGCCAGGCCGTGGAGAACCTGTTCGCCAACGCGGTCACTCACGCCGGCGACTCGGTGCGCGTCGAAGTCGGCACCCTCCCCGACGGCGACGGCTTCTACGTCGAAGACGACGGCCCCGGAATTCCTGCAGACCGACGCGACGAGATGTTCGACGCCGGCGTCTCGACCGATCCGGAGGGGACCGGCTTCGGACTCAAGATCGTCGCCGAGGTCGCCGACGCACACGGCTGGACGATCGAGCTCGCCGACGCCGCGGACGGCGGGGCGCGCTTCGAGTTCCGCGGGGTCGAACCCGTCGACGACGACTGACCCTCGCTCCCGCGTCCCGCCGACTCAGACCCCTTCGAACGAGGGGAGATGCCACGTCGAGACCCCGTTACCGTCGCACACGATGTCGACGTTCGGTCCCCGGTCCGCGCTCGGGAGCCCGACCTCGATCCGCCCCTGGCCGGTCACCCCGTCGTCTTCCATGCGAGCGGTGACGCGGTAGCTCCCGCGCACGTCCGTGATCGATCGCACCTCGACGGCCGTCTCCGGGGCGACCCCGACCTCGAGGTCGGCGACCGGCTCGCCGGTCTCCGCCCCGCCGTCGTTCGTCTTCCGCCGCGTCACCGTCAGTGCGAGTTCGCGCGTCTCCTCCGTGACGTTGAGGAGCCGGACGCCGAGCGGGGGTGAGGCGCGCTCGTCGGCGGACACGTCCCCGCCGTCGTCTCGAGCGTCGGTCTCGAGCGCTCGCCGCCGCACGTCCAACCGAAGCGTTCGGTCCGGCGTCACGAGGTACGGAACCGGGTCGGCGTACAGCTCGCCCACGGAGCGGGCGCCGGCGTCGCTCTCGTAATACACCGAGCCGGCGTGTTGCGCGGTCGCGTAGTGGTCGTCACCGGAGGCGTGATCGAAGACCGCGGTGGCCTCGACGGCCACCTCGACCGCCCCCTCCGCGGCGTGACGGTTGTGCACGCGGACCTCCTCGTAGGTAGCGACGTACTCCGAGACCGGTTCGGGCGCGAGTTCGTCGGGGCGGTCCGGCGGGTCGCGCTCCGCGACGCCGCCGCCGTTTCCGGCGTCGACGAGGTCGGCACAGCCCGCGAGCCCGCCGCAGGCCCCCAGGCCGACCGCTCGGAGGAGGAACGCGCGCCTGTCCATACAGAGGCCTCTGACCGGATCACCCAAAAGGTCAACGAAAGAACAAACCCGCGTTTGTGCGTCGGGATCGCGCGCCGCCGGGCTCGCCCGTCCGCTCTCCTACACGTCGAGGACGTGGTGAGTCACCGCGTCGGGAGCAGCGCCCCCGTCGCGATCGGCGGTGTCGAGGATCGCGACCCTGAAGGCGTCGTCCGCGCCGTCGACGGGGATGGGGAGGCCCCCGGGGTTCACTCGCACCGTGCCGCCGCGCTCCTCGACGCCGTGGGCGTGGGTGTGGCCGTGGAACACGTAGTCGTAGTCGCCGCAGTCGACGAGGGCGTCGACGACGACCGCGCTCGTCCCGTGGACGACGGCGACATCGACGGCGCCGTCACCGTCGTCGGCGCCGCCGAAGGAGAGCGTCCCCGCCTCACCGAGGTACGTGCCGAAGGAGTCGACGGTCGACTCGACCGCCCACTCCCCGTCGTTGTTGCCCCGGACGGCGTAGAAGTCGAAGCCGGCGTCCGGGCCGTTCCCGACGTCGAACGGCGTCACCGAGAAGGGCGCGACGAAGTCGCCGCAGTGGACGACGGCGTCGACGCCCTCGCGTTCGAACAGCGCTACGGCCGCCTCGACGGCGGCGAGGTCGTCGTGGGTGTCGGAGACGATGCCGATCCGCATCTCACCTCGACGGTCGCGCCGGGCGGGGATAAAAGCCGCCGTCGATCAGGATCGTTCGTTCATAAACCGGCGCCGGCGAACGGGACTGAGCGCGTATAAACCGTTCGACCGGCAATCGCGTTCTCACGGTCTGTAGATCCTGATTCTAGTTTATACGTGTCTCCCATTCATGTTCGGACATGACGAGAGACGATGACGACGCCGGTCGGCGCATGGCTTCCAGACGCGGATTCATCTCGGCGACCGCGGCGCTCGGGACGGTCGGCCTCGCGGGGTGTGGCGCCCCGAGAGCGGACGCCGGAGAGGGGGCGGAAAACGCCGTCAGCAGCGAGGCGGCCCAAGAGCAGGTATCGGCGTGGTCCGGCAGCGACTCGACGGCCGTCGAGACGGACCACCCGTACACCTCCCCGCGAACGACGATCGATCTGGACGAGCGGGACGGCGCCCTCACCGTGTCCACGACCCCGTGTCGCCACCGGCTGCTCGGCGAGGAGACGAAGGGCGGCCCGTGGGAGCTCCCCGAGGTCTGGGCGTGGCAGACCCCGGACACGGACCCGAGCGTCCCCGGCCCGCTGCTCCGCGTCACCGAGGGGACCGAACTGGAGATCACGTACGACAACTCGGAGCACAACCGCCCGCACACCTTCCACGTCCACGGGCTCAGCAAGGACTGGATGGACGACGGCGTCCCGACGACGACGGGACAGCAGGTCGCGCCGGGCGAGGAGTACACCTACGAGATCGACGCGAACCAGCCGGGCACCCACCTCTACCACTGTCACTACCAGACCCAGAACCACCTCGATATGGGGATGTACGGGATCCTCCGCGTCGATCCGGAGGGGTACGAGCCCGCGGACAAGGAGGTTTTCCGCACGATCAAAGACTGGGACAGCCGGCTCTCGGCGTCGACCGCCGGCGGCGACGTGGAGTTCAGCCATCGTGACCGGACCCCCGACGTGTTCACGGTCGACGGGCGGTGCGCCCCGTACACGTTCCACCCGGAGGAGGGCTCTCCCCTGATCGTCGAGGAGGGCGATCAGGTCCGGATCCACTTCGTCAACGCCGGCTACGAGTCGCACGCGATGCACACCCACAACCACGGCTTCACCGTGGTCGAGAAGGACGGCGGCGTCATCCCCGAGGCCGCCAGACACCGCGAGGACGTGATCCCCATCGCGCCCGCCGAACGCAAGACGATCGAGTTCACCGCCAGCGCCGATCCGGGCGTCTACGCGCTCCACTGCCACAAGGTGAACCACGCGATGAACGGCGAGACCTACCCCGGCGGCATGATCGGCGGGATGGTGTACGAGAGCGTGATGGACACCGAGCAGTTCGCCTCCGTGATGGATATGGCGGGCTACGAGGCCTAGTTCGGCCCGACTCGCCGGGCGGCCTCGGGGACGCCGATTCCCCCACCCGCGCGGACGAACGGCGGACTAACAGCAGAACATAAACGGGTACACCAGCGCGACCCGGTCGCCGTCCTCCAGTTCGGTGTCGAACCCCCTCTCGTTCTCGTTGAAGTGACCGTTCACGAGGATCCGGGCGTACGCGATCGTCTGCTCGCCGACCGGGTTCTTCGTCCAGGTCCCCGGCAGCTCCTCGGGCGTCGGCGCCCACCCGCTGTGGGTGGCTTCGGCCTCGCTCTCCGCGATCAGCATCTCCTGTAGCTCCGGATACTCCGCGAACAGCTCGTCGAGGAACTCTCGGAGGGTGTCCCCCTCGAAGCTGTACTCGAACTCGTACTTCCCGAGCTCCGTGCGGACGTGCCCGGTGCACCGCACGGTAACCGTGGTCTCGGCGGTCGACTCCGCGGCGCTCTCCGTCTCCGGCGCCGCCGCCTCGCTGGTCGCTGGCATACGCGGCGATACGGGGCGTTCTCCGGTAAGCCACCGCACGAACATGTTCGCGTCGTCGGGCCGCGGGGCGGGTTCCGTTCGTCGCGTCCGCGACGAGGGGTGCTGTCAGTCGCTGGGAACGGCGTCCGAACATGTTGCCACTAAACTGATAGTCCGTGTGGAAGTAACGCCCACCCGATGGAACTCACACGCGAGACGATCGCGAAGGTCATCGTCGCGGCGTTCCTGTTGAACTTGACCGTCATGGGCGCCGGGGCGTGGTTCGCGTACCAGGAGGCGCCGCCAATCCCCGACGAGGTCGTCGGGCCCGACGGCGAGACGATCGCCACCGCGGAGACGGTGCAGGACGGGAAGGCGGCGTTCCAGCAGTACGGGCTGATGAACCACGGGTCGATCCTCGGTAACGGCGCGTACTACGGCGAGGACTACACCGCCGAGACGCTGGAGTTGAAGACCGAGCACATGCGCGACTACTACGCGCAGGAGGCGTACGGCTCCGGCTACGACACCCTCAGCTCCGCCGAGCGCGCGGCGGTCGACCAGACCGTTCGCGACGACCTCGACAGCGCGCACGACGGGAGCGACACCGTCCGGTACTCCGCCGCGGAGGGGTACGCCCACGAGCAGGTGCGCGAGACGTACGTCGAGCGCTACCACGAGGGGGACCACGACCGCGGCGTCCCGGTCGGGATGATCGACTCGACCGAGGAGGCCGAAGAGTTCGCCGACTTCGCGCTGTGGACCGCGTGGTTCTCCCACACCGACCGCCCCGACGGCGACAACTCCTACACGAACGAGTGGCCCTACTCGCCGGGCGCCGGCAACGACGCGACCGGCGCCGCGATGACGTGGAGCGTGATCGCGATGGTGCTGCTCGTCGGCGCCGCGGGCGCGGCGATCCTCCTCTACAAGTCGGTGAAGCTCCCCGAGCCGTCGGCCGAGGGGATCGCCGTGCCGGAGCCGGGCGACGTGAGCGTCTTCCCGAGCCAGCGCGCGGCGCTCCGTTTCGTTCCGATCGCCGCCGGGCTGTTCTTAGCGCAGGTGTTGCTCGGGGGGTTACTGGCGCACTTCTACATCGAGCGAGCCGGCTTCTTCGGGATCGAGGAGCTGTTCGGCGTCCACGTCCTGCAGCTGCTCCCGTTCTCGATCGCGAAGACGTGGCACATCGATCTGGGAATCCTCTGGATCGCGTCGACGTGGCTCGGCGCCGGGCTGTTCCTCCCGCCCCTCCTCACGGGTCACGAGCCGAAGCGTCAGTCGACGTACGTCAACGTCCTGCTCGGCGCGCTCGTGACCGTCGTCGTCGGCGGGATGGGCGGCATCTGGCTCGGCGCGAACGGCTACTTCGACGGCCAGCTGTGGTGGCTCCTCGGCAACGAGGGGCTGGAGTACCTCGAGGTCGGGAAGGTGTGGCAGGGCGGCCTGCTCGTCGGCTTCGTCCTCTGGGCGGTCCTCGCGATCCGGGGGCTCAAGCCGCTGCTCGACCGCGAGCCGGTGTACGGGCTCGCGCACATGATCCTCTACGCCGGCGGCTCGATCACCCTGCTGTTCGTCGCCGGCTTCATGTTCACGCCGTCGACGAACATGGCCGTCACCGAGTTCTGGCGGTGGTGGGTCGTCCACATGTGGGTCGAGGGCGCCTTCGAGTTCTTCATCGTCGCGATCATCGGGCTCACCTTGGTGTCGATGAACCTCCTCACGCGGCGCAGCGCCGAGAAGGCGGTCATGCTGCAGGCCCTGCTCGTGATGGGCACCGGCGTCATCGGCGTCTCGCACCACTACTGGTGGATCGGGATGCCCGACTACTGGGTGCCGATCGGGAGCGTCTTCTCGACGCTGGAGCTGCTCCCGCTGATCTTCATCCTGTACGAGGCGATCGGGCAGTACCGGGCGATGACCGAGTCCGGCGGGTTCCCCTACAAGCTCCCCTTCATGTTCATCGTCGCCAGCGGCGTGTGGAACTTCGTCGGCGCGGGGGTGCTCGGCTTCTTCATCAACCTCCCGCTGATCAACTACTACGAGCACGGCACCTACCTCACCGTCGGCCACGCCCACGCCGCGATGTTCGGCGCGTTCGGGTTCCTCGCGCTGGGAATGGTGGCGTACATGCTCCAGCTGTCGATCGACCCCGAGCGCTGGGACGGCTCGTGGCTCCGGGCGTCGTTCTGGCTGTGGAACGTCGGGCTCGCGCTGATGGTGTTCGTCTCGGTCCTCCCCGTCGGCTTCCTCCAGCTGGAGGTCGCGTTCACGGAGAGCTACGCCGCGGCGCGCAGCCTCGCGTTCTACGAGGGGTCGCTCGTCCAGACGCTGTTCTGGGCGCGGCTCCCGGGGGACACGATGCTCATCCTCGGGACCGTGATCTACTTCGCGGACCTGATCCGCAAGCGGTTCGTCCTGCGCAGTTCCGCCGCGGACCCGAGCGTCGACGACATGGCCGTCGCGGAGGGGATCATCGACGACGACTGAGCGGAGCTCCCCGCACTCCGGCGCTCACTCGTCGAACCGATCGCCGCGGCTCGACCAGCGCTCGGCGTCGCTCGCCAGGTCGCGCACCTCGCGTTTGATCCCCGCGTAGTTGTCGACGATGTCGCCGGTCGTGACGATGCCGACCGGCGTCAGCCCGTCGACGACGACGAGCTTTTTGATCCCTTCCGTGCGCATGCGGTCGGTCGCGGTCCGGAGGGGTTTCCTCGGCTGAATCGTCTCGAGCGGGCTGCTCATCGTCTTTCGAAGCGGTATCTCCGAGAACGGGTCGTCGGTGGCGTACCCCGCGTGGAGCACGTCGGCCTCGGTGACGATCCCGGCGGGGCTCCCCTCGTTCGTGACGACCACACTGCCGACGCGGTTCCGGAGCATCCGTTCGACCGCCACCCTGACCGGCGCGCGGGCGTCACAGGTGACGAGGTCGGTCGTCATCACGTCCTCGACGAGCATGCGCCCCCGTACGCGAGGGGCCTACTTGACGACGCGGGGTGACGGCGAGCGCCGCGGCGGCTCGCCGATCACTCCGCGCGCCACTCCCCGCCCAGCTCGTCGCGCTCCATCGATTCCGCGTCGCCGTCGCGGAAGACGCTCACCCGCCCCGTCTCCTCGCTCAGCGTCACGGTCGCGACGACCTCCGGGCGGACCGAGGTCTCGATCGCGCTCATGTGGCGCGACCCCATCCACGGCTCGTAGCTCACGTCGTCGACCAGCTCCGTCTCGTCGCTTCTGGTGCCCAGATCGCGGAATCGGACCATCTGCGCCTCGATCTCGCCGTCGACCGCGACGACGATCCCGCCGTCCTGCTGGCGGCTCACCGACTCGGCCGCCTCGACGAACCGGTCCTCCGCGAGCGCGGACGGACAGCTCTCTCGAGGCCACCGGTTTTCGCCCATCGGGTCGGCGTAGTCGCCGTAGTCCCGGTCGGCGACGACCGCGAAGTAGAGCCCCGGCCCCTTCACGTGCGGCTCGTCCCACCCGTCGAACGAGATGCTGACGTGCTCGGCACAGTAGGTCAGCCGGTCGAGGATCTCCCGGACCCGCTCGTGGGTGCCGTACTCGATCGCGAGCCCGCTCATTCGGTCCCCTCCGGTCGGTGGTCTGCGGCGTGAACGCTCATACCTCCGTGAACGATCGGGGCGTATATAAGGTGTCCCGAGTCGGGCCGCGGCGGGCTCGTCCGGCGGTGGTGTCGTCGCGTCACCGCCACTGCGTGAACAGGGTCGCGTCGAACCGGTCGGCGCGGACGAGGCCGAGCCCGAACGCGACCGCGACGGCGGCGGGGAGCAGGTTCCCGTACCAGAGGTTGATCCCGCCCCAGAGGATCACGAAGCTCACCATATCGTCGAGCATGAACTCGCAGTCGCGCAGTCGGCCGCCGAGCCCCTCGATCGCGAACGCGCGGTCGAGCGTGACCACCGCGACGGTCGCCGACAACACCCATCCGGCGTAGTTCGAGAGGGGGACGCCGAAGAAGGCGCCGCCGCCGAAGCTCCAGAAGCCGAGCGCGACCGCGCCGGGGTCGAGCACCACGTCCATCGCCACCACCGCGGCGATCACGGTCGCGAGCCGCAGCCACCCGTTCGACGCCCGCGAGCCGAGAAGCAGGAGGCAGAGCAGGTACGCGTTCACCACGAGCGGGATGAAGAAGACCGGGAGCGCCAGCGGCACCCCGCCGAGCATCGGCCCGAGGCTCACGATGTACTCGAACGAGCCGTACGGCCACCCGGTCGCGACGCCGAGCAGTTCGATCGCGTAGGTGTACGCGATGAGGACGCCGATCCACCCGACTGCGCGGCGGTCGATCGCGGGCAACACCCCGACGACGAGCGGCGAGCGCATCACCAGCACGCCGAACAGCACGAACCACGGGTTGAACGCGAGCGGCTCGGGCACCCACCCCTCCGCGCTGCCGACGAGCGCGATCGCCCCGACGAGGGGGAACAGCACGGCGATGGTGAACCGGTTCTCGCGGACGATCCGGTCGAGCAGGCGCTCGGCCTCGCCGCGGCTGTCGGGGAGCCGGGCGCGGAGCGCGGCGAGCCCTCCGGACGCCGAGGCGGAGCCGGTGTGGTCGCTCACGCGACCGCCTCCGTGACCGGGTAGACGCGCCAGAGTCCACCCATCGCCAGCAGGGTGCCGACGGCGGTGTTCAGCGCCGGGAACCACCAGTACGCGCGGTCGACCGCGATCGACGACAGGGCGACCCACGCCGCGAAGGCCGGGTAGACGGCGAGCAGCGCGCCGAGTCTGGGATCGAGCGCGGCGAACGCGACGGCGGCGGCGACCCAGCAGGCGGCGCAGTAGACGTACGTCCGCCCCTCGCCGAGCAGCGTCGCCGTCGTCCGGATCCCCGCGGCGCGGTCGGGCCCGATGTCGGGGATCGCGGAGAAGGTGTGCATCCCCATCGCCCAGAGCCACGCGCCCGCGAGCGCCGCGGTCGGCGGATGCGTCCCGGTCACGGCGGCGTACGCCGCCGCGCCCGGCAGCACGTACAGCCCGTTCGACGCGGAGTCGAGGAACGGCGTCGTCTTGAACCGCAGCGGCGGCGCGCTGTAGCCGGCGCCGAGCAGCAGGAAGCCGGCGAGGTACGGCCACGCGACCCGCGGCGTGATGGCGAACGCGGCCAGCCCGAGCGCGCCGGCGGCGACCACCGCGACCGCGACGAGGCGGTCCCCCTGCCAGCGCGCCTCGCGCCCCTCCTTCTTCGGGTTCTCCTCGTCGATGTCGGCGTCGAAGGCGTCGTTGACGCCGTAGAGGAAGACGTTCGCCGGCACGAGGAAGTACGCCGCGAGGCCGACCGTGACGGGCGTGAACAGTTCACTCACGTCGGCGATCCCGTAGGTGACGCCGACGGCGACGGGACCGGCGAGGTACAGCCAGAACCGCGGGCGCGACAGCACCAGCAGGTACCGGAGGAGGTCTCCGATCGAGCGTCGGCCGGGGTCGGTCGCGGTGTCGCTCACGGCTCCGATCACGCGGTCTTCGACAGCTCCTCTGCGGTCAGCTGTCCGCTGATCAGACACATCGGGACGCCGATACCGGGGGTCGTCGTCGACCCCGTGAAGTAGAGCCCGTCGACGGCGTCCGACCGGTGCGACGGCCGGAGCAGCGAGGTCTGGCGCAGGGTGTGCGCCAGCCCGAGCGCGCTCCCCTGATAGCTGTTGTACCGGTCGGCGAAGTCGTCGACGCAGAACGTCTCCTCGAAGACGATCCGGTCACGCAGTTCGGTGCCGGTGTTCTCGGCGATGTCGTCCAACACGAGATCGCGGTACTCCTCGCGGAGTTCGGGGGTGTCTTCGAGGCCGGGCGCGATGGGAACCAAGGCGAACAGGTTGCTGTGTCCCTCGGGCGCGACCGTGTCGTCGGTCTCGGAGGGGACACAGAGGTAGTAGGCCGGGTCCTCCGGCCACGCGGGGTCGTCGAAGATCTGCTCGAAGTGGCGGTCCCACCCCGTCGGCAACACCAGGGTGTGGTGTTCGAGGTTCGGCACGTCGCCCTCGACGCCGAGGTACAGCAGGAACGCCGAGGGCGCGTACGTCCGGGACTCCCAGTACTCGTCGCTGTACTGGCGCTTGTGTTTCGGGAGCAGCTCCTGTTCGGTGTGGGCGTAGTCGGCGTCGGAGACGACCAGGTCAGAGAGGTAGCGCTCGCCGTTCGCGGTGTCGAGCGCGAACCCGCCGCGGCGCCCCTCGATGGCCGTCACCTCGGCGTCGGTGACGTACTCCACGCCGAGCTCGTCGCCGAGTTCGACGATCCCGTCGACGACGGCGCCGATCCCGCCTTCGGGGTAGTAGACGCCCATGTTGTAGTCGACGTGGCTCATCAGGTTGTACAGCGCGGGGGTGTTGGTCGGCGACCCGCCGAGGAAGACGAGCGTGTACTGCATCAGCTGCTGGAGCTTCGGGTGATCGAAGTACTGCTCGACGTGCCCCTGCATCTTGCCGAGAAGCGAGAGCCCCCACGAGTACCGGAGCACGTCTTTGTCGACGTAGTCGCGGAGCCGCGGGCGGTCCTCGTACACGAAGTGTTCCATCCCGATCTCGTAGGTGCGCTCGGACTCCGTCAGGTACTCGTCGAACGCCTCGCCCGCGCCGGGCTCGTACTCCTCGAAGAGGGCCTTGTTCGCCTCGCGGTCCGGGAGCACGTCGACCCTGTCGCCGTCCTTCCAGAACACCCGGTAGTGGGGGTCGAGCCGCTCCAGCTCGTAGAAGTCCGACGGTTCCCGGCCGAAGTGGCCGAAGAAGCGCTCGAACACGTCCGGCATGAGGTACCACGACGGTCCCATGTCGAACCGGAAGCCGTCGGCCTCCAGCCGGCTCGCGCGCCCGCCGAGCTGCTCGTTTTTCTCCAACAGAGTCACGTCCGCGCCGGCGTCCGCGAGGTAACACGCGGTCGAGAGGCCACCGAATCCGCCGCCGATCACCGCGACGGATTCGCCGGCCACGGCATCGATGTCCGGGGCCACGTCCATGTCTGATCCTACGGCGGGAGCGGTATAAATACCGGCCAGACGGTCGGGGACACGAGCCGGGCGACGGCGGCGGGAATCGTGGCGACCACGAGAGAAACCGCCGGCAGTGGGTACGCATAAGTCGGCGACGGCCGTACCGATCCGCACATGGATCCCACGGTCGCGATCACCGGCGCAACGAGCGGGATCGGTAGGGCGGTCGCCGAGGCGTTCGTCGACGAGGGGGCGTTCGTCGCCGTCTCCGGACGCGACGGCGACGCGGTCGGCCGCACGGTCGCGGCGCTGAACGAGGGCGGGGGCGACGGCGACGACCCCGCCGGCGTCGCGTGGGGCGCCCGCGTCGACGTGCGCGACGAGTTCGACTTGGAGCGGTTCTTCGAGGGCGTCGCCCGGGAGGCCGGGCCGGTCGACGTGGTGTTCGCGAACGCGGCCGTCTTCCACGGCGGTCCGGGCGAGCGCTCGATCGACGAGACGAGCTACACCGACTACGACGACACCATGCGGACCAACGCCCGCGGCGTCTTCGCGACGGTTTCGGAGGCCGTTCCGCACCTCGCCGAGGACGCGCGAGTCGTCGTCCCCTCCGGCGGCGTCGCACGGGAGTCCCGTCCGGGAATGGGTGCGTACGCCGTCTCGAAGGCGGCGGCCGAGGCGGTCGCGCGGGGGTTCGCGGCCGACCTCTCGGCCACCGTCGGCGTCGTCGATCCCGGGCTCGTCGCGACCGACCTGACGGGCAAAGAGCGCGCCCGAGATCCCGAGAGCGTCGCGCCGCTGTTCGTCTGGGCCGCCACCGAGGCGCCCGCCGAGGACCTGAACGGCGAGCGGCTCGGCCTCCGCGAGTGGAAGGCGGCGACGCGGTAGGGCCCGCAACGCGCCCGACCGGTCCCGGCTGTCTCAGACCCGTTCGACCCGGGAGGCGACGTCGAGCGCGGGCCGCTCCGACGCCACCGCGGCGACCGCGTCCATGAACGCCGTCCGGTAGCTCGCCGGTCCCGCGGGATCGGCCTCCGCGGCGCGCTCCCCGGCGAGCCCGTACGCGGCGCACGCGGCGAGCGCGGCCTCGGTCGTCGACGCCGGCGCTCCCTCCCGCTCGCCGACGACCGCCGAGAGCGTTCCGAGCGTGCTCGCGAGCATACAGCCCGACCCGACGAACGACCCCATGCGCTCGTGGCCGACCGAGAGCGCGTACGCGCCCTCGCCGTCGGCGACGACGTCCGTCGGGCCGGAGGCGACGACGACCGCCCCCGTCTCCGCCGCGAGCGCCCGCGCCGCGTCCGGAACGCCCGCGTCGCTCTCGCCCACGGACTCGACCCCGCGAACGGTCGCCTCCTCGCCGGCGAGCCCGCGGACCTCCCCGGCGTTCCCCTTGATCACGTCGAACGCCACCGCGTCCAGCAGCCGCCCGACCGACTCGACGCGGTGGGGCGTGGCGCCGTAGCCGACCGGATCGAGCACGACCGGGACGCCCGCCTCGTTGGCGCGCCGGCCCGCGTCGACCATGGCGTCGATATCGGTCGTCGACGCCGTCCCCGTGTTTATCACGACCGCGTCCGCGCCGGCGGCCATGTCGCCCGCCTCCGCCGGGGCGTCGGCCATCACCGGGAGCCCGCCCCAGTGGAGCGTGACGTTCGCGGTCTCGCTCGTCGTCACGTCGTTCGTCAGGTGGTGGACCAGCGGCGCGGCGGACTCGACCGCCGACAGGGCCGCCGCGACGAGCGCGTCGTCGACGGGCTCATCGCGCATCGTCGACCACCTCCCGGATCGCCGCGGCCGCGGCACGCGGATCGTCGGCGGCCGTGACCGCCGAGACCACCGCCACCCCGGCCGCGCCCGCCTCAGCGACCGGAGCCGCGTTGGTGGCGTCGATACCCCCGATCCCGACCACGGGGAGGTCGACGGCGTCGGCGATCGCGCCGACGCGCTCGGGGCCGACGCCGTTCGTCTCCGCCGGCACGTCCTTCGTGTCGGTCGCGTACACCGCGCCCACCCCGAGATAGTCCGCGCCGGCGTCTGCGGCCGCCCGCGCCTCCGGAACCGTCGACGCCGACACGCCCACGATCGCCTCGTCGCCGAGGCGTTCGCGGGCGACGCCGACCGGCAGGTCCGACTGCCCGAGGTGGACGCCGTCGGCGCCGAGCGCGGCGGCCAGATCGACGCGGTCGTTGACGATGAGGGGGACGCCGGCGTCGGCGGTGAGATCGCGGAGCCGGCGACCGAGCTCGTACCGCTCCCGCGCCGGTCGGCCCTTCTCGCGGAGCTGGACGGCGTCGACGCCGCCCGCAAGCGCGGCCTCGGCGATCGCCGCGGTCTCGCGGCCCGCCGACCGACTCTCCTGTGTCACGAGATACGTTCGCCATTCGGTATTCATTAGTTGTATCTATCGGTGGTCACAGTGAAAAACTACCGCTTTCGCGTCGGCGCCGCCGGAGCGCCGGCGTGGAACAGACCCAAGCCGTCGGGGGGCGTACCGAAGCCGATGCGATCACGACTCCGGGCCGCGGCCGTCCGACTCCGAGGCGCGCTCTCTCGGCTCGGTTCGGCGACCGCGAGCGCGCTCGACCGAGCCGGCGTCATCGACCGAGCGCGGCTCGGCGAGACCCTCGATCTGGCGTGGCCGCGGATCGTCACCGGGTTCGCGATCATGTCGAAGAACACCGTGGACCTGGCGGTCGTCGGGATCGCGCTCGGAGCGCCGTCGGTCGCCGGGCTGGCGTTCGCGTTCGCCTACTGGCAGCTCGCGAAGTTCGTCTCGATCGGCCTCGCCGGCGGGACGGTGTCGCTCGTGTCGCAGAACTACGGGGGCGGCGAGAGCGACCGCGCCGCGCTCGTCGTCAAGGCGTCGCTGCTCGTGGCGCTGGCGCTCGTCGCACCGATCGCGGTCGGCTACGTCGCGTTCGCCGAGCCCCTGATCGCGCTCGTCGGCGGCGAGGGAACCGCCCTTCGTGCCGGAGCGACCTACCTCGTCGTCACCGCGCCGGCGCTCGCCTTCGAGTTCTTCAACATGATCGCGAGCCGCACCTACGCCGGCGTCGGGGACACCTTCACCCCGATGGTGGTCCGGGCCGGCGGCGCGCTCCTGAACGTCGTCCTCACGGTCTGGCTCGTCCTCGGCGTCGGCCTCGGCGTGCTCGGCGCGGGGCTCGGAACCGCCAGCTCCATCGCCGCCGTCGGCATCGCGCTCTCGTGGGGGATGACCGGGCGGTCGTACTTCGGGCGCGGCGCCTCGCCGGTCCCGATCGGGCGCGACGGCCCGTGGATCGACGCCGACCTCGTCCGGCAGCTCCTCCGCGTCTCCGCGCCCCTGATCGGGCGTCGGGTCGCCGAGGGAATCGCCGTCTTCCCCCTCCTGTGGATCGCCTCCTCGTTCGGCTCCGCGACCGTCGCCGCCCTCGAAGTGGGCCGGCGCGTCCGGGCGCTGTTGGGGAGCTTCAGCTGGGGGTTCTCCATCGCCGCGAGCACGCTCGTCGGGCAGCGGCTCGGCGCCGGCGAGGAAGCGCTCGCGACCGAGTACGGCCGCGACGTGATCCGCCTGTCGGCGCTCGTCTACGTCCTCGCCTCGGCCGCCGTGCTCCTCGCCGCCGCTCCGATCGCGGGCGTCTTCGTCGACGACCCGGACGCCGTGGCGGCCACCGCGGCGTTCGTCGTCGTCGCCGCGGTTTCGGCGATCCCGTTCGGCGTCGACGGCTCGGTGACCGGGTCGCTGCGCGGCGCCGGCGACACCCGATGGCCGTTCCTCGCCTCGATGGTCGGGCTCTACGTCGTCGCGCTCCCCGCCGCGCTGCTCGGGCTCGTCACGCCGTTCGGCGTCGGCGGGCTGTACGCGGCGGTGATCGCCGAGAAGCTGGTGCCGGCGGGGCTGAACCTCGCGCGGTTCCGATCGGATCGGTGGCAGGCGGTCAGTCGGCAGTACCGCCCTGATCCGGTGGACGACGACGCGTCAGCGAAGTAGCGGAGGCTGGCCGTCTCCGTGTCGGCGGTGGCGTCACCCGACAGTCGCGAGAAAAGCGCGGTCGCGGCGGCTACTCGCCGTCTGCGACCGATTCGACGACCTCGACGCTCCCGGTGAGCTGCCGGTGGACGTACGGCATGTCGATGCCGGCGTCGTCGAACGCCTCCTTCACGTCCGTGACGTACTCGGAGCGCACGCGGACGAAGTCCCCGCGGTCGGGCTCGTCGATCCACCAGCGCGACTGCAGCCCGACGGCGGAGTCACCCAGCTCGACCACCCGCACCGAGGGCGCCGGGTCGGCGAGGATCCCCTCGTGCGCCTCGGCCTTCTCGACGATGATGTCGGTGGCCTCGGCGATGTCGTCCTCGTAGCCGATCCCGAACACGAACTTCTGGCGCAGCGTCTCGTAGGCGACCGGGTTCGTGACGGCGTTGTTCGCGAGGTCGCCGTTCGGCACCGTGACCCGCTCGTTGTCGAAGGTCCGAACCCGCGAGACGCGCAGATCGATGTCCTCGACGCGCCCCGCGTTCCCGTCCCACTCGATCCAGTCGCCGACCTCGAACGGCTTGTCCTTCAGGATGAACACTCCGGCGACGAAGTTCCCGAGGAGGTCCTGTGCCGCGAACCCGACCGCGAGCGCGATGGCGCCGCCGAAGACGGCGAACGCCGAGAGGAACGCGCCGTAGCCCGCGATCGTGAACCCGATCGCCACTGCGGCGACCCAGACGACCGCGTTCGCCACGCTCGACGTGAGGCTTCGGACGGCCTCCTCCAACCCTCGGGACGCGAGCGCTCGGTCCACGCCGGGGACGAAGATCGCTTTCCCGATCACGAGGGTCGCGACGAACCCGACGACGAACAGCAACGCGGTGAACAGGAACCCCGTGGCCGCCGCCGCCAGCCCCGTCAGTCCGAACTGTAGTGGTAGCATCAACCCCCCTTTCGGAGAGGTATTTAAAGAAGCTACTGGCAGCGCAGTTGTTTATCCGGGGTCAGTCGCTGCTCCGACGCCGCGGTCGATCGCCGTGAGACACCGGGGTCAGTCGCCGCGTGCCGGTCGGGGGTCGAGCGGGCCGTCCCCGTGTGCGACGCCCCGGAGCCGCCGCCCGTGCGGGTCGTTCGCGTGTATTCGGTCGCGGACCGTCGGGGGAATCCACGCGTCGCGGTCGGGCGGTGAGGCCGCCGGCTCCGAGTCCGCGGGTCTGAGGCCGTCGGGGAGGTATCGCGCGTAGGTCGGGAGCCGCTCTCGCAGCGGCATCCCGCCCGCGTCGGCGACCGCGCGGAGGCCGTCGAGGTCGGGCCACGCGTAGTCGGGGTTGACGTAGTCGTCGGTGACCGGGGAGACGCCGCCGAGGTCGTCGATTCCGCAGTCGACGAGGTCGGCCGCGGGCGAGAGGTTCGGGGGGACCTGCACCGACACTTCCGACGGGAGCGCGGCCCGCGCCATCGCGACGACCCGGCGCATCGTTTCCAGGTCGGGCTTCGCGAAGTCCGACCGCTCGTTCGGGACGACGTTCTGGACGATCACCTCCTGGACGTGGCCGTGTCGCTCGTGAAGCTCGCGGATCGCCAGCAGGCTCTCCGCGCGGTCGCGCCAGCCCTCGCCGATGCCGACGAGGATGCCCGTGGTGAACGGGACGCCCTGCCGGCCCGCCGCGCGGATCGTGTTGAGCCGCTGGCCGGGGGTCTTTCGGCGGCCGCCGCTGTGGGCGTCGACGTCGGCGGTGGTCTCCAGCATGACGCCCATCGAGGCGTTCACCTCGCGGAGCTCCGCGAACGCCGCCTCCGTGAGATCGCCGGGGTTCGAGTGGGGGAGGAGCCCTTCCTCCAGGGCGATCTCGCAGGCGCGGTAGAGGTACTCCAGGATCGAGTCGTACCCCCACTCGTCGAGCTGGTCGTGGACCGCGGTGTATCGGTCGTCGGGCTCGTCGCCGAAGGTGAACAGCGCCTCCGTGCAGCCGGCGTCGGCCCCGACGCGACAGCGCCGCCGGACCTCCTCGGGCGACAGCAGCGACGCCTCGCCGGGCACGTCGTAGTAGGTGCAGTAGGTGCAGGTGTACCGGCAGGCGGTCGTCAGCGGGACGAAAACGTTCCGGGCGAACGTGAGCCGGTCGGCGGACTCGACGTCGTCGGGCCCGACCGAGAGCAGCCGCTCGACGCGTCCGGCGTCGGGCTCGATCTCGATCCCGTACTCCGCGGCGGCCGCGAACACGTCCCTCCCTCCGCGGTCCGGAGTCAAAAAGGATCGCGGTCGCGGATCCGAGCGCGTCGCCGGGACCGACCTGTCGCTCGACGCCGACCTCACTCCCGCTCGACGCCGACCCGCCCGTCCGTCGTGTCGAGCGCGAAGCCGGCCTCCCGGAGCCACCGCGCCGCTCTCGGCCCCTCGCCGTCGGCGTCCGCGTCGGCGTGGATCAGCAGCTCCGCGAGGTCGGCCGGCTCGTCCGCGTCGGTCGCGAGCCGGTGGGAGTCGACGACGCGCACGCTCGCACCGACCTCGTCGGCGATCCGGCGGTGGTCGAGATAGGACGCCCCGTGGTAATCGACCCGGAACGCCGGGTGGCCGACGACGAGGGCGTTCGTGCCGCCGCCGCGCCCGGGGGCGATCGCCACGTCGGCCTCGCGCCCGGTCGCGAACAGCCGTCGCAGGGCGTCCGGCGTGGCGAGCGCGAGGTCGGCCATGACGACCGCCACGCGCCCGTTCGCTTCGCGCTCGAGTCGCGCATCTAGCGCCGCGTTGACGGCGTCGGTCAGGGGGCGCTCGTCGACCGTCACCGGACAGGGGAGGTCGGCGTCGACCGGGCCGGTCGCCAACACCCGCGGTTCGCCGCCGGCCGCCGCGACGGCGTCGAGCACGTCTCGGAGCGTCGCGAGCGCGAAGGCGGCGCGCTCGTCGGGCGTGAGGACGGCCGAGAGTCGCGATTTGGGGTGGTCGGTCGAAAACGGGACGAGGACCTCCATCGGGAGGGGCGTCTCAGAACAGCGATTCGAGCTCGTCGCTGTCGTCGCTGACGAGGTCGTCGAGGTTCTCGTCGCTCTCCTCGCGGATCTCGTCTAAGTTGTCCTGCGCCTCGATGGCGACCTGCTGCAGCTCCTTGATCCGCGGGACGTTCGTGACGCCCGCGAGCAGGATGACGGTCGCGACGAAGCCGGCGCCGCGGTACGGGTAGTCCCCGCCCCGGACCTCCATCGAGCCGGTCTGCTCTTCGAGCCACTTCCGCCCGCGCTCGATACCCTTCCGGTTGAGGTACTCCGGCGGCCCCGCCAGCACGAGGAGGGCGCGCTCCGCGCCCTCGATCTCACAGGGGAGCGTGAGCCGGCCCAGCGCGGCCTTCCGGACGAGGCTGGTGATCCGGTTCGTGGTGTGTGCGCTGTCGAGCTCGTCCTCGCCGCTGTCGTCGCGGAGCCGCGAGAGCAGCCCGCCCGAAGAGCGCTCCTCGACCTCCTCCTCGGCGTAGCCGACCGTGGAGACGCCGCCGCCCGAGAGCGTGTTGATGATCTCGGAGGAGTCGACGACGCTCTCCGCGACCTCTTGGCCCTGCTGGATCTCGCCGGCGCCGAAGAGGATGCCGAACCGCCGGACGATCTCCTCGTTGATCTCCTCGTAGCCGCCCTGCACGGACTCGCCCGTCTTCCGCCAGGCGTCGTTGTCGAACACCATCAGGTTGTCCACCTCGCGGACGAACGTCTGGAACGAGCGGGCCGCGTTCAGGGTGTAGATACCGCCCTCGTCGCTGCCCGGCAGGATGCCGAGCCCGTAGACGGGTTCGGTGTAGATCCGTTTGAGGTGTTTCGCGAGCACCGGCGCGCCGCCGGAGCCGGTCCCGCCGCCGAGCCCGGCGACGACGAGGAACGCGTCGACCTCGTGGACCGGGATCGAGTCGATGGCTCCCTGGACCTCGTCGATGTCCTCCTCGGCGATCTCAGCGCCGAGCTCGTTGTCGGCGCCGACGCCGTGGCCCTTCACCCGCGACTGGCCGATGAGTACGCGCTGGTCCTCGGCGATGTGCTCGAGGCCCATGAGGTCGGCTTTGGCCGTGTTGACGGCCGCGGCCGCCCGGACGATCTCCGAGCCCGTCCGCTTGTCGTACTCCAGGAATTTGTCGACAACTTTCCCCCCCGCCTGTCCGAATCCGATCATTGCAAGTTTCATCGTGTGCTCCCTCCGCGTTTGGAATGAACAGAACGCGATCGCGTATTTAAGCCTTCGGTTGCCGTTATTACCCGTGATATTCGACTCGTTGACACGAGCTGGTCGCCGGCGCCCGGCGTCGCGCCAGCGCGGCGGCGCAGTCCTCCGGATCTCCGCCGATCTGTCGCCACTACTCCACCCCGAGGTGGGTTCCGAGCGTGGTCAGGTCCTCTGAGTCGACGCCGAACGCCGCCGCGTCGTTGTTGGCGGTCGTGTTATCGAACTTCAG
This sequence comes from Halorubrum sp. FL23, assembly GCF_052439115.2. Classification (NCBI taxonomy): domain Archaea; kingdom Methanobacteriati; phylum Methanobacteriota; class Halobacteria; order Halobacteriales; family Haloferacaceae; genus Halorubrum; species Halorubrum sp. FL23. Next base: position 234,920 of record NZ_JBQVRO020000002.1, on the reverse strand, counting down.
CGATCGATACTGGTCGGCGCCCATCGGGAATCCGGGGACAGCGCCGAGGACGCTGAGCCCGATCCGGGCGAGCGGCATCGGCAGGGGAACGATCGTGACTCCCTTCCGCTCGGCCTCGTACACGAGGTCGGTCACCTCGCGCAGGGTGAGCACCTCCGGGCCGCCCACCTCGTACGTCTCGCCGACGTGCTCGTCCTCCTCCAGCGCCGCCACCAACATCGGGACGAGGTCCTCGACGTGAATCGGCTGGAAGCGGGTCTTCCCACCGCCGGGAAGCGGGTAGAGCGGCACGCCCGGCGCGAACATCCCCTTCAGCCGTTTGGTGAACGAGACGAACTCGCCGCCCTCGCCGAAGACGACCGAGGGCCGGAAGATCGTCCAGTCGAGGCCGCTCTCGCGGACGATCGCTTCCGCTTCGCCCTTCGCGCGGATGTACGCGGTGTCGCCGGTGGGGTCGGCTCCGAGCGCGCTCAGCTGGAGGAATCGATCGGCGCCCCCCTCCTCGGCCGCGCGCACGAGGTTCTCGGTGCCGCCGCGGTGGATCCGGTCGTGCATGACGTTCCCGCCCTTCGGCTCGAACAGCGGCGAGAGCGCGACGAGGTTCACCACGGCGTCCTGTCCGTCGACCGCCCCGGCGATCGAGTCGTAATCGGTGACGTCGCCCGTCGCGGACGCGACCCCTTCGGGGGTGTCGCTCGACGATCGCGAGAGGGCCGTCACCTCGTGGCCCCCGTCTGCGAGCGCGCGGCAGAGGTACGACCCGATGAATCCGGTTCCGCCGGCTACCAACACTTTCATGCACACTCCATCGGACGGAACGCCCGTAAACCTACCGCGATGACAGACGCGGTGAGGGCGGGGGTCCTCGGGACGGAAGCGGGACCCGGATCAGTCCTCATCGTCCGAGTCGGGCACCGTCAACACCGGCACCCGGGACGTGCGGACCGTCCGCTCGGCGACGCTCCCGAGCAGGTACCGCTTGACGCCGGTCCGCCCCTGCGTCCCCATCGCCACGAGATCGATGTCGTGCTCCTCGATGTACGCCTCGATGCCTCGCGCCGCGGAGGAGCCGACCTCGACCGCTTCCACGGCTTCGACGCCCGCCTCCTCGGCGGTCGCCGCCGCCGCCGAGACCGTCTCCTCGGCCCCCTCGACCAACCCCTCCACGCCCGAATACCCCTCCTGGCCGACGGCTCCGACGCCGACGACGTTGAGGATGTGGACCGTCGCCCCCATGTGGTCGGCGAGGGTCAGCGCCCGGTCGAGGGCGTCGCCGGCGGGCTCACTCCCGTCGGTCGGGACGAGGACGTTCTGGTAGGGGTATTGCGCCGGCTCTCCGTCGGGGCGGATGCTGAGCACCGGGACGGTCGACTCCCGGACGACGCGCTCGGTGGTGCTCCCGAGGAGCAGGCGGTCGAACCCCGTCCGCCCCCGGGTCGGCATCACGACGAGATCCACTCCGTACTCCCCGGCGTACGCGGCGATCGTCTCGGCGACGCCGCCCTGCAGCACCTCGGTCACCGCCTCGACGCCCCTGTCGGCGGCGCGGTCCGCGGCCGCCTCGACGATCTCCTCGCCCTCGCGTTCGAGCACGTCAACCACATCGCCGCCGATCTGCGTGACGCTGTCGTGGGTCGTGTCGGCGACGTTGAGGACGTGGACCGTCGCGTCGTGGTCGGCCGCGAGATCGAGGACGTGGTCGAACGCGGCGGTCGCCCCGTCGCTGCCGTCGGTCGGGAACAGGATGCGGTCGAACATATGCCCACGGTCGCGGCCTGCGGGTAAAAAGGGCCGCGGCGGTTCGCGCGCGAGGGTAACGGATGGAGAGGGCGCCGATCAGGCGTCGAGCGACTCGCCGGCGCCGCGCTCGTCATCGTCTCCGCCGTGCTCCTCGATCCGGACCGTCGAGATGCGGGCGCCGTCGACGGCCGTGACCTCGAAGGCGTAGTCGCCGGCGGTGACGGTGTCGCCGGTCTCCGGCGTGCGGCCGAGCCGGTCGAGCACGAGCCCGCCGAGCGTCTCGAACCCGTCGCCGTCGAAGTCGGTGCCGAGCGCGTCGTTCACGACGGACAGCGACACCGAGCCGTCGGCCTCGTGGGAGCCAGCCCCGGTCTTCCGGATCGCGTGCTCGGTGCCCGCCGCGTCGAAGCCGTCGCGGAGCTCGCCGACGAGCGTCTCGACCGCGTCCTCCACGGTGGCGAGCCCCTCGAAGGCGCCCCACTCGTCGACGACCGCGGCCATCTGTCGGTGTTCGTCGCGGAACTGCACGAGGAGATCGCTCAGCGACGTGGTCTCGGGGACGATCACGAGGTCGCGCGCGAGGTCGGCGGCCGTCACCGACTCGTCGCCCGCCTCGCCGGCACGGAGCACGTCTTTCACATCGACGAAGCCGACCACGCGGTCCGCGTCGTCGGCCGCCACGACCGGGTAGCGCGTGTGGCCCGCGTCAAGCACGGTCGCGCGGATCGCGGGGAGGTCGGCGTCCGCCGAGATGCTCGTCACGTCGGGGCGGGGCACCATCGCCTCCCGGACGACGGTGTCGTCGAGCTCGAAGACGGCGTTCACCATCTCCACCTCGGCGTCGGCGACGTGCCCCGCCTCGCCGGAGCGCGCGAGCACGCGGCGTATCTCGCGTTCCTCCATCGTCTCGTCCGTCTCCGAGGCCGGCGGGACGCCCAGCATGCGCGTGAAGGCGTTCGCCGCCCCGTTGAACACGACGATGCCGGGCGAGAACAGGTAGTAGGAGACCTTCATCGGGGGGGCCAGCAGCATCGCGACGCGCTCCGCCTGCGCGATCGCGATCGTCTTCGGCGCCAGCTCGCCGAAGACGACGTGGAGGAACGTGATGACGCTGAACCCGATCGCGAACGCGACGAGATGGACGAGGTTCGCGGGCAGCAGCGGCCCGAGCACCGGCTCGATCAGCGCGGCGACCGCGGGCTCGCCGATCCACCCGAGCCCGAGCGAGGCGATCGTGATCCCGAGCTGGGTCGCGGCGAGGTAGTCGTCGAGGCTCCCCATCACGTCCTGCAGCGCCCCGGACCCGGGACGCCCCTCCTCGACCAACTGTTCGACCGACGTCGAGCGGACCCGGACGAACGCGAACTCGGAGGCGACGAAGAAGCCGTTCAGGACGACCAACACCAGCGCCGCGACCACCCGCGTGACGGAGATCGCGACAGCTACCATCCGTGCCTCCGCGGTGCGGGAGCGTGACGTGCGTGGCGTACGTGACGGGCGGCGGTCATGACCAGCGGTTCCACCCGGAGCAACTAAAAAGGGGGTCCGTCGGAACCCGCGTCGTTTATTCCTCGCCGCGTCGGAGCGCGACTATGCTGATCACGCTGGAGGGACTCGACGGAAGCGGGAAAACCACCGCCTGGGAGGCGCTCCACGACGTTTATCCCGACGCGACGTTTACCCGCGAGCCCACCGACAGCTGGTACGGCGAGGCGGTCGATCGGTCGATCGCGGCCGACGACGCCGACCCGCTCGCGGAGCTGTTCCTGTTGACGGCCGACCACGCTGACCACCTCTCCCGCACGATCAAGCCCGCCCTCGCCGACGGCGACCTCGTGATCTCCGACCGGTACTCGGACTCTCGATTCGCCTATCAGGCGGCGACGCTCGAAGCCAGCGGCGTCGACATCGACCGTCCGCTGGAGTATATAAAGGGTATCCACACCGCCTTCTCGAGGCCGCCGGACGCGACGATCTACCTCGATCTCGACGCCCGCGAAGCCGCCGAGCGCGCCGGCCGGACCAACAAGTTCGAGCAGGACGGCTACCTCGCTTCGGTCCGGGAGAACTACGAGCGGCTGATCGACGCCGAGCCGCAGCGATTCGTCCGCGTCGACGCCTCGCAGTCCCCCGAGGTGGTCATCGAGCGGATCGAGGAGCTGGTCGCGGAGCTGGTGCGGGCGTAGGTGGCGCCGCCACCGTCTGTGACGCGGCTGAGACGGCGGTCCCCCTCAGTTCGTGTCCGGCAGTTCGACCTCGTCCGGTGACGGGACGTAGAGGTAGTCGATCGCCGCTCCGAGCACGAGGGGGAGCCCGACGAGCAGCGCGATGACCAAGGTTGGACTGCCGAGGTTGATCCCGATGCCGACGTTGAGGACGCCGGTGAACACCAGCATCGAGATCAGAAGCAGCATCGGGGTCAACACGAGGGTGTACACGACCGACCCCCACGAAGTGTTCAGCCGGAGCCGGAAGAAGCGGGTCGCCACCCCGGCGATCAGCGTGTGGAAGACCACGAGGGCGAGGAGGCTGACGAACCCGAACAGCGCGAGCATACCGGTCGTACGGGCTCCCGGCATTTGCCCCTATCGACCGGGGCCGGCCCGAGACCTATCCCCCCGCCGGGCTAGAACCCGCCGCTGTTCCCCTGCTGGCGCGCCGCGGAGAGAAGCCCGTCGAGCGGCTCCGTGTACTCGTAGCCGGGGATGACGCCCTGCACGTAGGTCCCCTCGACGAAGTCGATCAGCGCCCCGGCGTCGTCGACGCCGCGCCGCTCGTTGATCTCCGTCAGCTCGAAGTCGACCGCGATCTCGTCGTCGCCGACCGCCACGGTCGGGTCGAACTCGTGGTCCCCGCGGACGACCCCGCCCACGTCGACGACGCGGAGCTCGAACGTCTCGATCCACCCCTCCTCGACCACGTCGGCGACCTCGTCGGCCGCGGTCGCCGAGAGCGTCGGCACCCGGACGGTCACCGCGAACCGGACCCGGCCGTCCCCGGCCGGCTCGGCGCGCACCTCGGCGTCGAAGGGCGTCGTCTCCGCGGTCCAGACGTCGTCGCCCGCGGGCTCGAAGGAGCCGTGGTCCCCGAACGCGCGGCGGACGCGGTCCGGGAGCCCCCCGTCGCCGTCGGCCGCACTCTCCCCCGCGGGGTCGGTCTCGCTCTCGGCTTCGCTCTCGCGCTCGCTCATACCCGATCGGAGGCGACACGCGAGTAAAAGCGCGTTGTGTCGGGGGTGGCGGTGGCGCGGTCCCCCGCCCGTCCGCCTCGCCGCCGTCACCGGTGGTGGCACGCCGAGCCGATACTGGTGCGCCTTTGTATCCGGACCGACGAGGAGCGGTATGGCAGCGCAGTTTCGCTCGACTGAGGCGCTGATCGACGCGCTCGCGGACGCCTCGTTCGACCGGCCGCCGGCCCTCGTCAGCAACGCACACGTGACCGGACTCGGTGTCGCTCGCGCGCTCGACGCGCACGACGTGCCCGTGATCGCGCTCGATCGGCCGAGCGGCGACGCGACCAACGGCGGGAGCGATGGCAGCGACGGGGGCGGCGCGGCGAGCGATGACGGCACCCGCCGCCACGACGGGCTCGCACCCCCGTCCGACGCGGTCGACTTCGCGGGCGCGGTGACGTACCCCCTCGACGACCTCGACGGGTTCCGCGAGGACGTGGAGGCGATCGTCGACGCGATCGGCCGCGAGGCGGTCGCGTTCGGCTGCATGGACGAGTGGGCGCTGGCGTACGCGCGGGCCGACCCCGAGGGCGTCCGCCTCCCCTTCGCGGGGATCGACACGCTCGACGACGTGTTGAACAAGTCGGAGCTGTACGCGACCTGCGAGGCGCTCGGCGTCCCGTACCCCGAGACGTACCGGCTCGCGGAGACCGCGGACGCGGCGACTGGCGACCCGGACCCCGACGCCACCCTCGACGAGGCGGCCGCGGCGCTCGGGTTCCCGCTCGTCGTGAAACCCGAACTCAAGCGCGACTTCGAGGAGGCGTTCGGCACCAACGTGCTGGAGGTCGCCGACCGCGAGGAGTTCGCGGACGCGGTCGCGGCCGCCCGCGAGGCGGGGGTCGCCGTGATGGCGCAGAAGCGCGTCGACATCGCGACCGGGAGGGACCACTCGCTCGCGTCGTACGTCCCGCCCTCCGGCGTCGAGGACGCGCTCGGGGTCGTCGGCAACGCCGCGGTGCGGTTCCCGCAGCAGTTCGGCACTTCCTGTCTGGTCGAGACCGCCGACGAGCCGGAGATCGAAGCCCGCGCGCTGGCGGTGCTCGACGACGCCGGCTACCACGGGATCAGCGAGGCGGAGTTCGTGTACGACGACGATCGCGGGGAGTTCCTCCTCCTCGACGTCAACACCCGCCCGTGGAAGTGGATCGGGATGCCCGTCGCCGCGGGGGCGAACCTGCCGATGGCGGCGTACGCCGGCGTCACCGACGCCGAGTACGAGTCGTCGGGGATCGAGCCGACGCGGTGGGTGTACCTCCGCGACTACCTCGCGCTGCTCGCCGGCGACGACGCGTTCTGGGACCAGCTGTCGCGCGCCGACTGGCGGCGGCTCGTCGCCGGCGAGTTCGAGCGCGAGGGAGACCTGACGACCGGCGTCTACCGCCCCTCCGACCCCGCCCCGGCCGCGAAGCTGTTCGAGACGGAGTTCGTCGACCGCGACTACTACTGCGCCTGCTGAGGGCGATCTCGTCGCTGTCGGAACGGGCGGAAGTCGACGGGGAGGGGAGCGTTCGACCTGCTTCGAACTCCTTCTAATCCGAGACGCGGCGCTCACGACCTGTGAGCGCCGCGATATGCGGGGGAAGGGATTCGAACCCTCGAACCTCTACAGGAGCGGATCTTAAGTCCGCCGCTTTTGGCCAGGCTCAGCCACCCCCGCGCGGATCCGGATTCCCGCGGCGGGGTCAAACCCCTTTCGGATGTCCCGGGGGCTCGCCGGTGCACCGGCGGTCCGGCTCATCGCCGCTTGTGCCCTACCAGTCGACCGAGAGCGTTCCGTCGCCGTGCGGATTCGGCGCGATCTCCTCGTCGGTGCGGCGATCGACGACGTGGATCACGCCGCGTTCCTTCTTCGCGGGACACACCTCGGCGGCCCGGATGTTCTCCTCCAGTTCGTCCTCGCCGATGTAGTACGACCGCGGCTTCGCCATCCCGCTCTGCACGTCCATCACCCAGTTGTCGCCGACCTCGGCGCATTTGCCCGCCCCGAAGCACTTGTTCGCCTCGAAGACGATCTTGTAGGGTTTCTCCTCGATCGGGGGTCCCTCGCCGCCGATGTCGCTCGCGCGCAGCACCTCGTCGTCGGCGTCCGCCTCGTCGCTCATACCCGTGATCGGCCCCCGCCGGCCTTTCGTCTGTCGGTCGTTTTCAGCTGTCGGGTGCCCCTCCGGGCGCGCTCACTGATGGGCGTCAATGGCCCTCACCGGTGGGCGTCGAGCCCGTCCGCCGGCGCCTCGACGATCTCGTAGCTCCGCTCCGTCCAGCCGTCCTCGACGAAGACGAACACGCGGCCGCCGGCGATCTCGGGATCGGCGACCACCTCGTTGCGCTGGCCCGTGCGCCCGACGATCACGCCGGGGAACACCTCGTCGCGCTCGCCCTCGTCGACGATGACGCGACCGACCCCGGAGTCCTCGAGAATCTCGTCGTCGGTGTTGTAGTCGTTGACGTACGTCATCACGCCCTCCGTCTCCGTCGGATCGGTGACGAGCACGTGCGTCTCCTTGCCCGGGCCGGTCGTCACCGACCCCTCGGCGGCGTCGGGGACGCCGCGGTAGAGGGTGGTCCGTCCGTCGAGGTACTTGACGACCACGCCCTCCTCGCGGAGGTCGATCCCGATCGAGGTGGGGGGGACATCGCTGCGTGAGGGTGCTGACATACGCGACGCTCGGTGCGCGTGCCCCAAAAGGGGCGCGCTCGGCGCTCGCGTCTCGCTCATTCAGAAGCGAGAATCGGGGATGGCACATTTAAGGTTCCTCCGCTGGGAGGGGATCCCATGCAACGGACGCGACGGGGCCTGTTGGGCGTCGGCGCTGCCGCAGCCGCCGGGCTCTCCGGGTGTTTCGGGGTCGAGGGCGTCGAGTACCCCGACGCGGCCGACGAGGGACCGCCGACTTCGGAGGACGGCGGCGACGGGAGCGACGACGACGGAGCCGATGACGACGGCGAACCCGTCCCGAACGAGGATCTCGCGACGGCGACGCGGAACGTCGTCGACGACGTGGTGTGGTTCGCGACCGAGTACCCGTCGGCGATCGAGACGTACCGGACGGCAATCCGCGAGGTCGTCGCCGAGATCGACGCCGTCCGTGACGTGGCCGACGAGACCGACACGGTGACCGCCGGGATGGCCGACCGACTCGACGAGGCGGGCCGCGCGGCCGCCGACACCGCCGCCGACGCGCTGGGGCCGCACTTCCACCCCCGCCCCCGGATCGTCTCGCGCACCGAGCGCCACGTCGCGGTGCTCCGGGAGTTCGCCCCGCGGGGCGACGTCGACCGCTTCCTGGAGGAGCTTTCGCGGATGCGCCGGGGGTTCTCCGCCATCGGCACGTTAACTTACGCCAAGGAGGCGTACTCACGCGATCCGATCCACAACCGGCTCCTGCGACGCCTGCTGTCCCCGCTCCCGGAGGACGACGACGAGCGGCGGCGGGTCCGCGGCGAGGCGTTCGTGGAGCTCGGACTCGCGAGCCGCGGATTCGCGACGTTCGCGCACGAGCCGTACGACGACGAGGAGTACGACCGAGAGCGGATCCCCCAGATCTACGGACAGCCGTTCGGGGCGTCCCGCCGCGAGGAGCTGCGTGCGCGTCTCGGCCCGATCCCGCGTTCCGAGGACCGGACCGAGGAGCTGTTCGTCGCGTTCGCGACTCGGCCCGTCGCCGGGAACCGCCCGAGCCGGACGTTCGAGGGGTGGGTACACGAGCTCGACGGCGTCCCCCTGTACGTCCAGCGGTACCCGGACGCGGCGACCGCGGGCGACCGGCTCGACGAGGCGATCGCCGCCGCGTCGACGGGGGGGCGCGCACCGATCGACCCCGACGCCACCGCGGCCGGCTCCGACTTCTCCGGGAACGCGACGGCGGAGGGTGAAGCGGGAGACGGGGGCGAAAACGGGACGGACGACGAGCCGACGTACCGGGGGCCGACCCGCTGGCACCGGCTCTACCACCACGAGGCCGAGGGCGAGCGGTACGGGTTCGACGAGCACGCCGGCGTCCAGTACGGCTACGTCGTGCAGGCGGGCGAGTTCGTGCTCGCGGCCGGGTTCTCGGGCGACGCGTGGGAGGAACGCACCGCCTGGCAGGGACGACTGGCGGACGGATGGGTGATGGTCTGATGGACGGAAACGGAGTCGGGCTCACGGCGGCGGTGTTCGCGGTCGTCGGCGCCGGCGTCGGTCTCGTCGCCGCCGCGACCACCGGGTGGGCGGAGGCCGCGCTCGCCACGGCGGCAACCGGCGAGACCGCGCGGTTCGCCCCGGTGTTCGTCGCGCAGTCGTACCTCGCCGTCACCGCCGCCGCGCTGGCCTTCGCGCCCCTGATCGCGGGGGTGCTCGGTGTCCTCGTCGGGTCCCGGGCGTACGACGCGCAGGGGGCAGCCGCCACCTGCGGGCTCGGGGGCGGTCTCGGCGCGCTGGGGTACGGGTTCGTCGTCGTCGTCCTCGTCGTCGCGTCGCAGGGCGAGGCGGCGACGCAGGCCCACGGGATCGCCGACGCGTTCGGCTCGATACTCACCACCGCGGTCGTCGCCGCCGTCGTCGGCGCGGTGGCCGGCGTGCTCGGGTCGGTGACGGGGTGACCATGTCGGAGCGAACCCGCACCCGTCGCGACCGCTCGACGCTTCGGCGCTCGCGTTTAGAACGCCCGGCGGCGCGGAGGGACCCATGACGCCCCCGCTCCGCCGTCGCCGACTGCTGGCCGCCGCGGTGCCCGGCCTGCTCGCCGGCTGCCTCGTGGAGTCGAGCGCGGACGCCGGCAGCGACGGCGGCTCCGAGGACGGAACGGGCCCCTCGGCGGACGACACCGGGAGCGACACCGCGAGCGACGGCGACCGCGAATCCCTCTCGGGAGACGCCGAGTCCGCGGCCGAGCAGACGGACGACGGGGACCCGCCGGAGGAGGTCGGTCCCGACGGCGCCGGCCTCGCGGTCACGAACGTCGACGTGCTCAGCGTGACCGACGGGAAGTACGACACGACCGTCCTCGCGGTGCTCACCGTCGAAAACGCCGGGCGGTTCACCTACGGTACGGTCGAGCTCCGCGCCGACGCGTACGCGACCCGCCCGAACTCCGCCGAGCGCGAGGCGGTCGGCTACGCGTACGAGTACACCCACTACCCCGCGGACGACCGGTTCACCGACGGAACCAGACGGATCACGGTCGAGATCTCCTTCCGGAGCCGGTCGACGCGCGCCCGGCCCGATCCCGACTGGTACGAGGTCGACGCCGCGATCCGGCGCGCGGAGCCGGTGTGACGGTGCGGGCGCTCCGCGCGTTCGTCCGCCGACTACCCCGAGAGACTCGCCGTGATCGCTACCTCTTTGTCTCCGCTCGCGAGCCGTGACTGCATGGAGGGACGGGCAGCGGCGCTCGGCGCCGGCACCGTGTTGAACGCGCTCGCGACGGGCACCGGCTCGGCCTTCGGTATCGACGTCGAGACGCGCGCGACGGTGTCGCTCGACCCCGACGCCGACGACGTGGACGGAACGATCGCCGAGGATGCCGACGCGGACACCGCCCTGATCGAGCGCTGCGTCGCCCTCGCGACCGAGCGCTGGGGCGACGGCGAGGGCGGCACCGTCCGGACCGACAGCGACGTGCCGCTCGCGGCGGGGCTCAAGAGCTCCAGCGCGGCCGCCAACGCGACCGTGATCGCGACCTGCGACGCGCTCGGGCTGGCAGTCGGCGACGACGGGGCAGACCCCTCCGTCGATGTCACCCGTCTGGACGCCTGCCGACTCGGCGTCCAAGCGGCCCGCGAGGCGGGCGTCACGGTCACGGGCGCGTTCGACGACGCGACCGCCTCGATGCTCGGCGGCGTCACCGTCACCGACAACGGCGCCGACGAACTGCGGTCGCGCGAGGCCGTCGACTGGAACGTCCTCGTCTGGACGCCGCCCGAGCGCGCCTACAGCGCGGACGCCGACGTGGCCCGCTGCGAGGCCGTCACGCCGATGGCGGACCTGGTCGCCGACCTCGCGCTCGACGGTCGGTACGCCGGGGCGATGACCGTCAACGGGCTCGCGTTCTCCGCCGCGCTCGGCTTCGACGCCGACCCCGCGGTCGAGGCGATGCCCCACGCCACCGGGGTGTCGCTGTCGGGGACCGGTCCCAGCGTCGTCGCCGTCGCGGACCCCGACGACCCCGAGACCGACCTCGACCGCGTCGCCGACGCGTGGAGCGACCGACCCGGAACGCTGCGACGAACGACCACCAGAAACGACGGTGCGGCCGTCGAGTGACCCCACTACCTACCAATGAGTGACACACCGAACTCCGAGGACCGAAGCCTCGACGAACTGCGACACGAGATCGAAGACATCGACCGCGAGATCGTCGAGCTGATCGCCCGCCGGACCTACGTCGCCGACACGGTCGCGGCCGTGAAAGACGAGCGCGACCTCCCGACGACCGACGAGGGACAGGAGGAACGGGTGATGGAGCGCGCCGGGGAGAACGCGGAGCGCTTCGACGTCGACGCCAACCTCGTGAAAGCGATCTTCCGGCTGCTGATCGAGTTGAACAAGGTCGAGCAGCGAGAGAACCGTTAGAATTGGGTAGGTTGAGACTTCGCCCGGGCGCCCCGATCAGGCCGTGAAGGCGTCGACGGCCTCGATAACGCCGTCGTAGTCGGGCCAGTTTCCGTGTCGTCGACGACCCACGCGTAGGCGATCTGCCCGTCCTCATCCACGACGAAGACGGCGCGCTTCGCGACCTCGTTCAGTCCGTATTTCTCCCAGTCCATCGAGACGCCGTACGCCCCGTCTGACGTGCGGAAAAACCGAAAGCCTGTGCCCGCGAGGACAGAGCGTTCACCGCGGGCATGCATCGGCAGTCGGTGACGACCGCGTCTCGGAGCCGCCCTATGCAGGCGACTCCCTACTCCCGATCGCCGTCTTTCGGCGGTCGTTCGGACAACCGATCGAACCGGTCCTGAGCGGCTTCAGACCGGGTCGACGTGCGTTCGGCGTCGTAGGTCGCGGTCGAGATCGATCCGGCTTCGATTCGCACGTCCAGTATCGCGTCCGCGTGGCGCCCCTCGTCCGGGAGTCGGTCGGCGTCGAGGACGGCGTTTCCCACCTCGTCACCGTCCGACTCGAAGAAGACGGTCGCGAGCCCATCCTCGATCGAATCGACGACCGCCGTGTACGCGCCGTCGGCGAGATCGATCGCAGTCATGCGTACGACTCAGCTAGCACGCGGTCCCCGGTAGCGTTTGTGACGGTCACGGTGTCGCCGCCGTTGTTCCAGACCGGCGAGCCGGCGCCCCAGTAGAGTTCGTGCGCGCTGTCGGTCCCGCTCCCCGTTCTGAGCGTCAGCGTCTCGTCGGGGGCGAGCGTCACGCCGTGCGGCACCACGTAGCGTTTCCCGGCCTCGTCTTCGACGGCCCACCCCGACAGATCGAGCGTCTCCGTGCCCGCGTTCTCGAAGACGACGTACTCATCGTTGAGGTTCTCCCCGTCGTCGCCCGCGGCGTCCGCGTTGATCGTCGCGACGGCGAGCGTGCCGTTCGACTCGGGCGCCGTCTCGGCGTCGCTCTCGCCAGCGTCGTCGGTGTCGCCGCCGCCGTCGCCGTCGTCGCCGCCGTCAGTAACGGCGACCGCTCCGCCGCCGCCGATCCGAGCTCGTTCGGCGGCGTCGCCGGCCGTCCCGGGAGCGATCGGCTCACCGTCGCGGACCGACCGCGGCTCCGCGGGCGCGGCCCGCTGGGTGCGCACCGAGACGTTCGTGCCGTCGCTGACGAACACGACGTTCCCGTGTGTCGCCGTCCAATACGCCGGCACCGACCGGTCGGCGAAGCGCTGGAGGACCTCCTCGTGGGGATGCCCGTACTGCGAGTCGTAGGCGCTCGAGACGACCGCGACTCGGGGATCGACCGCGTCGATGAACGCGCCGCTCGAGGAGCTGCTCGACCCGTGGTGGCCCGCTTTCAGCACCGTCGACTGCAGCTGTTCGCCGTACGCGTCGACGAGGTACGCCTCTTGGTCGTCTTCGGCGTCACCCGACAGCATGAAACTCGTCTCCCCGTGGGTGAGTTTGAGAACGATGCTGTTCTCGTTGCGGGCCTCGTTCTCGAGATACGGCTCGGGGGGCCCGAGCACGTCGACCGTGGCCTCGCCGAAGGGGATCGCGTCGCCCTCGCGCGTCTCGTACAGCGTCACGTTGTGTGCCTCGACGGCGTCGAGGTACTCCTCGTACGTCACCGTGTTCGCCGCGATCCCCGGGTCGTAGACGGCGCCGATCCCGTCGGCCTCCGTCTCGTAATAGTCGATGATCGCCGCGTTCCCGCCGATGTGGTCCGCGTCGTTGTGCGAGGTCACGAGGTGGTCGATCCGCGTGACATTCCGCTGCCTGAGGTACTCGAGCACGTACTCCCCGTCGTCGTTGTAGTGACCCGTGTCGACGAGCATCGTCTCGCCGTCCGGTTCGATGACGAGCGTGCTAACGGACTGCCCGACGTTGATGAAGTGAACTTCGAGGGAGCCGTTCGCCGTCGCGACATCCGACCCGCTGTCGGGTGCCGTGTCGGTGGACACCGGCTCACCGAGCGGTACGCCCGCACAGCCCGCGAGAACGACGACGCCGAGCAGGAGCAGGACGCGCGACAGCTCCCGAGAAACGATCATTATTTCTCATGAGTGGTGTCGACTTGTAAAGCTGATCGAATATGAAATATATCTATTACGTCGAGAAGCGTCACCGGTGGCCCCTCGTGACGCTTTTTTAACCGGGGGTATCTAGTGCGTGAGAACCCTTCGCCGAGCGGCTTTCCGTCCCGACGGTCACTCGTCGGCGGTGCGTCCGCGGTTCGCGATCCGCCGGGCGGCGTCGCTCAGGCCGCTCTCAGAGGGGTCCAGCGCCGTTCCGGTCTCCCGGTCGCCATCGTCGGTACCGTCGTCGACGCCGTCTCCGTCGGCGGCATCGGCTCCACCGGAGCTGGTTGTCCCGTCGGGAGCGGCCTCGCCGGCGTCGGTCTCGCCGGCTCCGGCCGGGACGCCTTCGCCGCCGACTCCGGCCCCGTCCGGGTCGTCACGGACGCCGACTTCCGAGGGGTCGGCGTCCGGCGGGTAGCTCCGTTCGGCCGGGGGGACGAAGGCGGTCTCGACCGCGCGGACGATTTCGCGGACGCTCTCCTCGTCGAGCCGGTCGGCGTACGCCTCGCGGATCAGGTCGGGAACGGCGTAGGCGTAGTGGCCGCGGCCGGCGTGGCGGATGAGCCCCGCCCGGCGGACGGGTCGGTGGCGGCTGTACGCGTGCCCGGAGTCGCCGTCGCCGCCGGCGTCGATGTGAGCGGCGACGGGATCGCTGACGCCCTCGCGGCGGTAGTGCCGGAGCATCCCCTGCGACAGCTCCGGGAGCGACTCGATCCGACTCCGAAGCTCCTCGATGACGGCCTCGCGGGTGCCGAGCTCGACCGCGTCGTCGAACCGGAGCGCGCTCTCGGCCACGTCGGCGCGCGTGACCGGATCGACGTCGTCAACGGGACCCTCACCGCCTTCTCCGGCGGCAGTCGGGGCCTCGGGGTCGTCCGCGGAGGGGGTCGCGTCGGCTTCCGCGGCGCCGCCGTCGGCGGCCGAGGCCTCACCGTCGGTCGGCGGATCGCCGCTTCCCGCGGCCGCTGCGTCGCCGTCGCTCTCGGTGGCGGCGACCGCCTCGTCGTACGACTTGAGCACGGATTGGCCATCCTCGTCGTCGCCGTCGGCGCCCTTGTCGCTGTCGGCTGCTCGTGCACCGGTCGCTTCCGCGGCGGCGACAGGTCGCCCGCCGCCGCCCCGGTAGGGCGCCTCGGCCTTCCCGAGAAGGGCCTGCGCGAACTGGTCGGCCATGCTGCTCAGGTCCCGCGCCTCCTCCAGCTCGCGCTCGAGGTCGGCGATCCGGCGGTCCTTCTTGTCGAGCTCCTGTCTGAGGTCGGCGAGCTCGGACTCGCGGCGCTCCTGCTCGTCGGAGATGGACTGGAGCTCGCCGACGAGGTCGCTGGAGACCGACTTGAGCTCCGGGCGCTCGAAGTCGTCGAGTCCGGGCGTCGCGCCCGCGTCGAACGTCTGCTTGCGGTGGAACTGGATCCGGCGGATTGACTCGTCCCAGTCGGTCATGAGGAACGCCTCGCCGTCGCCGAGGTCCTCGACGGCGCTGGCGTACTTCGAGCCGAGGATGCGCCCCACCACCTTCGTGTCGTTGTCCCACGTGAGCCGGTGCCAGCAGAGCCAGTCGCACTGGGTGATGAAGTCCTTTTTCACGTCGGCCGGACGCTGGCTGATCCCGACGATCCCGAGCCCGTGTTTCCGCCCGCGCTTCCCGACCTTGATCAGCATCTTGCCCGTCTCGTCCATCCCCCCGCCCTCGGGGATGTACTCGTGGCACTCCTCGACGACGAGGAGGAAGGGCTTCTTCAGGCGCTTCTCCTTGGCGAACAGCTGTTTGACGACTTCCAGGAGCAGCTCGTTGGCGGTCTCCTCTTCCAAGTAGCCGGAGACGTCGAGGATGATCGGGACGTTCTGCTCTAAGGCGAGGTTCGCGAGCTTCTCGGCGTGCTCGGGGGAGACGACGATGTCGCACTCGTCGTCGGCGCCGGCGTGGAGAATCTCGTACTCCTCCTTTAAGCCGTAATACTCACCGTCAGTGTCAACGATCATCACGGGGAACCCGTTGTCGAGCAGATTCTCGATGACGACGCTCGCGGTGTTGCTCTTGCCGGACCCGCTCTTCCCCGTTATAAAGGACCGGCCGGTGAGCACGTCGACGACCGGGAGTTCGATCGGCGCCCCCGGTTCCGCCGTCGCGTCGCCGCCGATCCCCTCGCTGACGTCCGCGACGTGGATCGCCTCCTCCTCGCTCATACCCGTGAGAGGTGGCGCCCGCCTCATAAACTATCGGCTCGGTTCGACCGGAGCGCCGCGGGACCCGCCCGGGGCCTCCGATCTTGTGTCGCTGCCCGGCGACGGGTGACTCACGAACACCGACAACACCCTGCTCAACGCGGTCATCGGCGCGGTCGCGACGGTCGTGCTCTCGTTCACGGGCATCTCCCCCGTGCTCGGCGGCGCGGTGGCGTCGTACCTCGAAGGCGGCGAAACGGGCGACGGGCTCCGGGTCGGCGCGCTCTCCGGACTGATCGCGTCGCTCCCGCTCGCCGGGGTCGTCGTCCTGGCCCTCGTCGTGTTCTCGTTGGGCGGCGTCATCGGCGTCTACGTAAAAAACGAGCTGTAGCGCGGCGGACGACGGGACGCGGGGGGCGCCGTCAGTGCTCGCCGCCCGTCCCGCGGCGGTCGGAGTCCAGGTCGATGTCGAGCTCGTCGAGGAGTGCCTCGGCCTCCTCGCGCTTCTCTTGGTGGTCTTCGAGGAACTCGCGCATCAGCTCGGCGGCCTGCTCCTTACAGCCGCCACAGAGGCGCTCGCCGTTGACGCACTCGGAGTAGACGGTCTTGGTGAGCTCGTCGTCGTCGCCCGCGAGCAGGTAGGCGTACAGCTCGTAGACGGGACACTCGTCGGCCTCGCCGCCGAGCTCGCGCTGTTCGTCGGCGGTGTCGCGGCCCCCGGTGGTCGCCGCCCGGACCTTGTCGTAGCCGTCCTCGGGGTCGTCGAGCAGGGAGATGTGGCTCGCCGGGATCGACGAGGACATCTTCCCGCCGGTGAGCCCGGTCATGAAGCGGTGGTAGATCGAGGAGGGCTGCCGGAAGCCGAACCCGTCGTGGTCGATCTCGACCTCCCGGGCGACCGATTCGGCCTCGCCGCGCGTGAGATCGAAGGCGTCGACGTGGCCCTCGAACACGCGCTTTTCTCCCTCCACGGCCTCGATCAGCGCCTCGAACGCCTCGTCAGTGGCGTTGCGGTCGAAGAAGCGCACCCGGGGGCGAAGGGGCTCTTTCCCTCCCGCCCGGAGCTTGTCGAGGGCGCCGGCCTTCGCGTCGGCGAGGGGCGTGTCGCTCTCGCCCGCCCCGGTCTCGGGCGGCTCGTAGTCGGCGAGCCACGCGGCGGCGTCCTCACAGCGCACGTCCGTCTCGGCGTCGTCGACCTCGCCGTCACCGTCGGACCCCGCGAGCGCGTCGTAGGCGGCCCGCACGAGCTGCCGCTCGTCGTCGTCGAGCTCGAAGGAGGCGAACGCCTCGGTCACCTTGAAGTAGCGCACGCGGGTCGCCAGGTCGCGCGTCAGGCGGACGTGGGGGTCCTGGTCCGGGCCGACCGGAATCACGGTCGGCTTCGGCTCGTCGACGAGCTGGGGGTAGAGGATGTCCGCGGTCTGGGTGATCACGCTCTGCATGTGCGAGATGTTGGTCTCGCCGTCGAAGCCGTAGATCGCCTCGAACTCCGAGAAGTTCGCCTTCGAGCCGAGTTCGAACCCCAGATCCTGTACCTCCCGGTTGTCGGACTGGCGGTAGATCTCCCCCGCCTCGGCGTCGAAGCCGAGCGCGAGGAGGCTCAGGAGGTAGTTGCGCGCGTGCTCGTCGATCTCGTCCCACGACATCCCGCGGGCGGAGTGGGCCTCCAGGTCGGCGATCAGCCCGAACGCGTCGCCGCCCTGCCGTTGGTGCCAGATAATTTCGTCGAACACGAGCTTGTGGCCGATGTGCGGATCGCCGGTCGGCATGAACCCGGAGAGCGCGGCGAACGGCTCGTCGTTGGCCATCGCCTCGGCGACCGCGTCGTACTCGCGGTGGCCGAAGATGACGCCGCGGCGCATCAGGTAGTGCGGGTCGACCACGTCGTCGGCGACCTCGTCGAACGCCTCGATGCCGAACTCCTCGAACAGGTCCGCGTAGTCGCCGACCGACGCCGACCCCCACGGGTCGAGCGCGACGTCCTCGGTCGGTTCCGCGCGCTCGGTCCCGCCGTCCGTCCGGGGGGTGTCCTCGTCCATACGTCTCCTCCAGTCGGTCGACGCAAAAACCGTTCGCTTGCGCGGGAGGGGTTGCCACGCCGGAGCGGAGAAACGAGACGACGGGGGAAGGGGACGACGGGAGAACGAAGCGACGAGGGAAGGGGACGACGGGCAACGAGTGCCGACCCGCACCGCGCGTTCCCAGCGAGCGACCGAGCGGGCGTACCGTTATTTGCCACCGGATCGAACGGGCACCTATGTACGACGACCTGCTGGTGCCGACCGACGGAAGCGAGGCGGTCGACCGGGCGCTCGATCACGCGATCCGGCTGGCGACCGACCACGACGCGACGATCCACGCGCTGTACGTCGTCGACCGACGCATCGCCACCGCGAGCTCCGGCGAACTCCACGACGAGGTCGTCGCCGACCTCGAGTCGCAGGGCGAGGCGGCGGTCGGTACGGTCGCCGATCGGGCCGAGGAGGCGGGCGTCGACGTCGAGACGCACGTGGTGGCGGGGACCCCCGACACCGAGATCGTCGACTACGCCGACGAACACGGCATCGACGTGATCGCGATGAGCCCCGAGGGGAAGTCGCCCCGCGAGCGGATCCGATCGCTCGGCAGCGTCTCCGACCGCGTGGCCGACGACGCGAACGTACCGGTGTTCCTGATCAAGTAGGCGACCGAGTTAGGTGACTGGGGGCACGGACACACGAGCATGGAACTCACCGTTCTCGGGTCCGGCAGCGCGATGCCGGTCCCCGACCGCGCGCAGGCGGGGTACCTCCTCGACGACGGCGACCGCTCCCTGCTCGTCGACTGCGGCAGCGGCGTCCTCCAGCTGCTGGCCGCCACGGAGACCGGCTACGAGGGCGTTTCGACCGTCCTCTTAACGCACCACCATCTCGACCACGTCGCGGCGCTCCTCCCCCTGATAAAGGCCCGGTGGCTCGCCGGCGAGGAGCACTTGGAAGTCGTCGGGCCCGCGGGGACCAAGTCACTCCTCGACGACCTCCTCGGCGTCCACGAGTATCTCGACGGCCGGATCGATCTGGCGGTCCGGGAGGTGTCGGCGACCCGGTCCTTCGCCGCCGCCGGGTTCGACGTGACCGCCCGCGAGACGCGCCACTCGATGCCGGGGTTCGCCTACCGGTTCTCGCCGCCGAGCGCGTCCGTCGACCCCGCGGACGGCCCGCTGACGCTGTCGGGAGACACGGAGGCGTTCGCGGGCATGGCGTCGTTCGCGGACGGGACCGACCTGCTGGTCCACGACTGCTCGTTCCCCGACGGGACCGACGTGTCGAACCACCCGAACCCCACGACGCTCGGCGAGTCGCTCGCGGGCGTCGACGTCGACACCCTGCTGCTCTCGCACCTGTACCCCCACACCGGCGGTCGCGAGCGCGAGATGGCACAAAGCGTCCGCGACGCGGGGTTCGGCGGCGACGTCGAGGTCGCTACCGACGGGCATCGGATCGCGATAGCAGACAGGGATTAGTCAGTAATACCACAAAGTTATACCGCGGCGCATCGAGGGGTCGCCCATGGCGTTCAGCGACGAACTCCTGACAGCGGGGGCGGACATCTGGGCGGCCCAGTTCGAACACCCGTTCGTGCGCGAGCTGGCGGCCGGCGACCTCGACAAGGCGGCGTTCCGGCGGTGGCTCGAACAGGATTACCGGTATCTCTTCGACTACGCCCGGACGTACGCCGTCGCGGGGTCGAAGGCGCGGGACGAGACGGCGATGGCGACGCTCCTCGGCGGCGCCGACGCCGTGTTGAACGAGGAGCTCGAGCTCCACCGGTCGTTCGCCGGCGAGTACGGCGTCGCGCCCGAGGAGCTGGCCGCCGTGCGGAAGCGCCCGACGTGCGAGGCGTACACGAGCTTCCTCGTTCGCACGGCACACGAGCGCCCCGTCCCGGTCGCCGTCGCGGCGCTTTACCCCTGCATGCAGGGGTACCTCGACGTGGCGGACCACATGGCCGGCCTCGCCGACGAGACCCACCGGTACACCCCGTTCATCGAGACGTACACGAGCGAGGCGTTCCGCGCGGAGACCGACTCGATGCGCCGTCTCCTCGACGACTACGCGGAGGCGTACCCCGGCCACCGCGACGCGATGCGCGACGCGTTCCACAGGAGCGCCCGCCTCGAACTCGCATTCTGGGAGATGGCGTACGTGGGGGAGGAGTGGGTGTCCGAGAGCGCCGACGGAGCGGGACGGAGCGCCGGCATGGATGCGCCCGTCGAGGCGAATGTGACCGACGGGGCCAACGAGTCGGACGGGACGTAACCGCTCTACGTTACGCGCTCCGGCGATCGACCCAGATATTTAAGCGAACGCGGCGGCTCCGTTCGGGCATGGCCGGCCCACTCGCGGACGATTTCGGACGGGAGGTGACAGGGGTGCGGATCTCGCTCACCGACCGGTGTAACTTCGACTGCGTCTACTGCCACAACGAGGGGTTGGGCGACACGCGAGGGCCGATGGAGCCGAGCGACGACGAGATGAGCGCCGACGACGTGGTCCGCTTTCTGGAGGTCGTCGAGGGGTACGGCGTCGATTCGGTGAAGTTCACCGGCGGCGAGCCCATGCTCCGGCAGGATCTCGAGGAGATCGTCGAGCGCACGCCCGACTCGATGGAGGTGTCGCTGACGACGAACGGGACGTTCCTCCCCGGACGCGCCGCGGACCTGAAGGCGGCCGGGCTCGACCGCGTGAACGTCTCGCAGGACGCGCTCGACCCCGACGACTTCGCCGAGGTGACGAAATCCGGCGCCTACGAGCGCGTGCTGGAGGGAGTCAAAGCCGCCGTCGACGCCGGGCTCGACCCCGTGAAGCTCAACATGGTCGTGTTCACGCACACCGCGGGCTACGTCGAGGAGATGGTCGAACACGTCGCCGACAACGAGGGGCTCCAGCTCCAGCTCATCCAGTACATGCCGGAGTTGACCGGGAAGCCGGAGTGGAACGTCGACATCGAACGCGTCCACGACTGGCTCGCCGGAAAGGCCGACCGAGTCGAGCGCCGCGAGATGCACGACCGGAAGCGGTACTACGTGGGCGAGAGCGGCGACGGCGAGACGGGCGGTATGGTCGAAATCGTCGATCCCGTCGAGAACGAGGATTTCTGCGCCAACTGCGGCCGCGTCCGCGTCACCCACGAAGGGTACCTGAAGGGGTGTCTCAACCGCAACGACGACCTCCGATCGATGGGCGAGATGACCCGCGACGAGATCGCCGAGACGTTCGAGGCGGTCGTCGCGAACCGCGTCCCCTACTACGGCGAGTACCTGATCGAGAACGACGACGGCGAGTACGAGATCAACGAGTCGTATCTTGGGGCGCCGAGCGTGTCGGACTGAGGCGGGCTCGCTGCCCGTCCACGCTCCGACGTTGCGACGACAACTCCTGCCCACCAAGATGGTGAACGGGCACGGTGGGATTCGAACCCACGACCATCGGATTAGAAGTCCGACGCTCTATCCGGGCTGAGCTACGTGCCCTCACTCCGAAGTCTCTCACCCAGCGGCAAAAACGCCGACGGTTCGAAGCGGGCTCGGCAGCGCCGCCTCCCCAACAGCAGACCTAAGTCCGACACGGGATTAGCCCCGTCAATGAACGTTATCGGAACCGTCGGCCTCCCCGGCAGCGGCAAGGGGGAGGCGGCGAACGTAGCCGAGGAGGCGGGGATCCCGGTCGTCGTGATGGGCGACGTGATCCGGGCGGAGTGCCGCCGACGCGGGCTCGATCCGGCCGAACACCACGGCCGGATCGCCGGCGCGCTCCGCGAGGAGGAGGGCGACGACGCGATCGCCGCCCGGACGCTCCCGCGGATCCGGGAGGCGGCGGCCGAAAGCGAGCACGACACCGTCCTCGTCGACGGACTCCGATCGACCGTCGAACTGGAGCGCTTCCGGGAGGCGTTCGGCGACGACTTCACGCTGGTGGCGGTCCGCGCCCCGTTCGAGCTCCGCGCCGAGCGGCTCGACGACCGCGGGCGCGACGACTCCGACTCCGACATGGAGGCCCTCCGCGAGCGCGACGCCCGCGAGGTCGAACTCGGTCTCGGTGAGACGCTCGAACGGGCCGACATCGAGATCGACAACACCGGGACGCTGGCGGCGTTCCGACGCCGCGTCCGAGAGGTGCTCGGCGTGACCGACTCCGAGTCTGACTCGGATGCCGATGCGGGTCCCGCGACCGCGAACGCCGGAGGTGACGGCTCGTGATCTACAGCGTCGACGTCCGGATCGAAGCGCCCGTCCGAGACACCGAGGTGACAGACCGAGTCGCCGACGCGGTCCGGAACGTGTTCCCGGACGCGGAGCCGGTCCACGAGGACGGTCGGCTGGTCGCCGAGGCGCACACCCTCGACGCCTTCTCCGACGTGCTCCACGAGCAGGAGATCCTCGACACGGCCCGCCGGGTGTTCCTGCAGAACAGCACCGAGGAGGGGTTCGACTTCTCCCTCAAGAAGCAGGCGGCGTTCGAGGGCGTCGTCAACTTCGCCGTCGGGGAGCCGGACGAGCTCGGCGAGATCGACGTCGAGGTCCGCGTTCGGGAGCCTGACGTCGAGGCGTTCATCGACTACGTCGCGCCCGAGACGGACGAGGGGCGACCCGTCGATCCCGCCCGGGAGTACGGCGACCGGATCGACCCCGAAGACGCGGAGTACTGACGGTCGGTGGCGGTGCGGTCGATGCGGC
This sequence comes from Halorubrum sp. FL23, assembly GCF_052439115.2. NCBI lineage: Archaea > Methanobacteriati > Methanobacteriota > Halobacteria > Halobacteriales > Haloferacaceae > Halorubrum > Halorubrum sp. FL23. The sequence goes on along the minus strand of NZ_JBQVRO020000002.1, from coordinate 212,411 downwards.
CGGGGTCGATCCGGTTGATGTTGATCCGGCCGAGACCGGTTCAGTCGGGGTCGAAGCGCTCGGGACGCTCCCGAAACGAGAACAAAAAGCGGCCAGCCTTCTCCGGACTCAGTCGCTCAGCAGCGATGCGGCGGCCCCGCCGATCGCGCCGAAGACCGCCGGGTAGACGGCGCCGGCGAGCAACACGGCAGTGACGAGGTCGGGCGCCACGGTCCCGTCGCCGACGGCGTACCGGAACAGGAACGCCCCGATCACCGCGAGCGGGAGGTACCCGGCGAGGACGAACGCTCCGGCCTTCGCCCCGTCAGCCGGATCTGACGCTCCCGCAGCCCGACCGGCGACGACGCCCGCAACGACGAGCAGGAGCGGCGGGACGACGAAGAGCAGCGCCAGCGACCCGCCCTCCGCCTGCGAGATGAGGTTCGCTGACTGCGCGCCGCCGATCAGCGACGGGACGCTGATGTCGACGAAGTGGGCGTTGTAGAACATCCACCCCGTGGCCTGCCACGTGGAGATCGGGCCCCCGCCGAACAGGTCGGCGAAGAAGTTGATACCCGAGAGCCCCTCCTCGATCTGGTCGCCCTGCGTCACGTAGACGACCAGATAGCCGAGGACGTACGCGACGGCGCCGGCCGCCGCGCCGCCGACGATTCCGCTCGTTCGGTTCGATCGGTCGGGGACAGACATGTGCCCGGAGTCGTTTCGGCGATCATAAGTGTTTGTTGGGTCGGCGCGCTCAGCGCCGAACGTGTTCGGGGTTTCGGGCACCAGCCGGGTCGCATCTCCCCGCTTCCGGCTACTCGGTCGCCTCGCGCCACTCGTCCTGCGAGATCGAGTATCGGACCTCGTCGTGGACGCCGCCGTCAGCGAAGGTGATACTGTTCCGCAACAACCCCTCGCGGCGGCCGCCGAGACGGTCGACGTACTTCTCGATCGCCCGCTGCGACTGCTCGTTCTCGGGGAGGTGGCTGACGACGACGAGGTCGAGATCGAGGTCCTCGAAGGCGACCGCGACGAGCGCCGCGGCGCGCTCGCCGGAGTAGCCGCGGCCCCAGAACCGCTTGCGGAGCCACGTCCCGAGCAGGGCGGTCCGTTTCTCCCAGTCGACGGAGAAGCCGCCGAAGCCGGCGATCTCGCCCGCACCGTCCTCGCCCTCGCGCGGGCGGATGACGTAGTCGGCCGCCTCGTCGTCCTCCCATCGCTCGCGGCCGCGTTCGAGGAACTCGAGCGTCTCCTTTTTCGTCTCGTGAGGGTCCCACGTGACGTACTCGGTCACCTCCTCGATCCCGGGATCCGACGAACAGATGCGGTAACACTCGTCGAGATCGACGCGCTCGGGCCAGCGGGGCTCTAACCGCAACCGGTCCGTTTCGATCGTCTCGGGGAACATACGCGCACGTCTCGCGGATGCGTATAAAAACCACCCCGGACGTGTGCCGTGTTGACTCGGATCACATAGGCCGTGCCGACGCGAGACGGACCGGCTACCCGAGCACGTCGTACTCCCGGAGCGCGTCCTGGAACGCCTCCCGCTTCACCAGCGCGAACCCGGCGCAGATGATCAGGAAGCCGCCGACGGTGTTGAGCGTGATCGCCTCCCGGAGGAACACCCAGCCCGAGACCGCGGCGAACACCGGTGCGACGTACGAGACGAGGTTGATCTCGATCGGGCCGAGCCGGTCGAGGAGGTCGAAGTAGATGAGGAACCCGAGCCCGCTGGCGACGACCGAGAGGTAGCCGAGCGCGAGGACCGCTTCGGCGGTCCACGTCACGCCCGAGAGCGACTCGCCGAGCGCGAGCGACAGCAGGTGCATCAGCGCGGCGCCGAGGAGCATCGACCACGCCTCCATCGTCTCGATCGGGAGGTCGTCGTCGGACGCCCGGGTCAACACCGAGCCGAGCGCGAACGCCGCCGCCGCCAGCAACACGAGCAGTTTCGGGACCGTGCCGCCTCCGGCGAGATTGTTCGGGTCCGGCGCGGCCAGCACGACCGCCCCGACGAGCCCGACGAGGAGGCCGATCACGCCGACGACGGTCAGCCGCTCGGAGGGGAGGAACGCACGCGCGAAGACCGTCGTCAGGACGGGCGAGAGGCTCACGATCACCGCCGCGACCGCGCTCGTCACGGCCGGGTCGCTCTCGCCGATGAAGAGGAACGCGTGGTAGGCGGCGATGATCAGCGTCGCGCCGACCGCGACGACGGCCCACTCGTCGCGACCTCGCGGGATCGGGTCGTCGACGACGTACGCCGCGTACGCGATCATGACGACGGCCGCGAGGTCGTACCTGAGGGCGGCGAACAGCACGGGGGGGAAGTACGCCAGCCCGGCCTTGATCGCCATGAACGCGGAGCCCCAGACGGCGGCGAGGACGAGAAACAACGCGAGATTCCGTGCTCGGCTCACGCATCGACCTCTCCCGGGGGCGCGCCAAAAGGTTCCGGAAGCGGCCGGTCGTGCAGGGATCTGCTCTCCAGGGGGCGCTCTCGGTTCCCTATCGGATCCGGTAGCGGTCCACGTCGGCGGAGCCGTCGCGCGCGACGACCCCGACGTCGGCGAGCCGGCGGAGCGCGTCAGTCACCGTCTCCTCGCGGGCACCGACCTCGTCGGCGACCGCGGCCGGAGTGCCCTCGGTCTCGACCAGCGCGGCGAGGACCGCCGCGAAAAACCGACTGTCCGACTCCGTTCCGAGTCGTTCGTCGATCTCCGCCAGCGTGTCCTCCACGCGGCCCTGCACCCACCGCTGGGCCAGAGAGAGCTCCCGGTCGAGGTTCTGGAGTCGGCCGAACTCGCCGGCCAGATCGGCCAGGTTGCTCGACGAGCCGGAGCCGTCGGGGACCTCTATCGAGAGGTGCTGACACCGCGACGCCATGTCGAAGCTGTTCTTCGCCGGGTACGCGCTCTTCGCGCCGAAGCCGTACGGGGAGACGCTCACCTCCAGCCGGAGGCTCCGCGTGATGCGGAAGTACTTCCGGCGCTGGTCGTCGGTGGTCGACTCGATGAGACCGGCCTCCTCCAGCTTCCGCAGGTGGTCGATGACCGCCTTCGGGCTCACGTCGAGGTACTCCGAGATCTCCGTGACGTAACAGGGTTTGGTGGCGAGCAGCCGGAGGATGCGCCGCCGGTTCTCGTTGCCGAGGAGATCGAGCAGTACCGCGGAGTCCATTAACGTATGGTTAGCGTCGCAGAGGCAAAAGGCTGACTTACGTCGCCCGACCGAATCGCCCTCCCGCGGGTGGTCACCGAGGTCGCGTCCGGTGGCCACCGACGGGCGTCGATGTCGCGTCCGTGGTTGCGGAGGCCGCGCCCGCCGGTCGGTCGGAGCGAAGGGTAGTTACCCCGTCGCCGGGAACTGCCGGTATGGAAACGGCGCTCATCATTCTGGACGGATGGGGTCTCGGCGGCGGGACGGACGCGGGCGAGGACGGCGAGACGGTCGATCCCGCTGGTCGACCGGCGGGCCGCGACGCGGTCGCAGCGGCGGACACGCCGGCGTTCGACGCCGCGACCGAGCGCGGCGCGGACGGGCGGCTCGTCGTCCACGGGCGGCGCGTGGGACTCCCGGAGGGCCAGATGGGGAACTCCGAGGTCGGCCACCTGAACATCGGCGCGGGCCGGGTCGTCAAGCAGGCGTACACCCGGATCACGGACGCGCTCGCGGAGGGGTCGCTCTCCGATAACGACGCCATCGCGGGCGCGCTCGACCACGTCGAGTCGACCGGAGGCCGGGTCCACTTCATGGGGCTGGTCTCCGACGGCGGCGTCCACTCGGACGTGGAGCACCTGCTCGCGCTGATCGACGCCGCGGCGGACGCGGGCGTGCCGGCGACGAGCCACGCGTTCACGGACGGTCGGGACACCGCCCCGGAGATCGCCGACGAGTTCCTCGCGGACGTGACCGCGAAGACCGACGAGCGCGGGACCGGACACGTCGCGACCGTGATGGGCCGCTACCACGCGATGGACCGGGACGAGAACTGGGAGCGGACCAGGAAGGCGTACGACGCGATCGTCGAGCGCGAGGCGCCCCACGAGGCCGAGACGGCGGTCGGGGCCGCGACCGAGGCGCACGCCCGCGGCGAGACGGACGAGTTCATCGAGCCGACGCTGGTGGCCGATGAGCCCGCGCTCGCCGACGGCGACGCGGTCGTCTTCTTCAACTTCCGCGCGGACCGCGCCCGCCAGCTGGTCCGGATGCTCACCGACACCCGACCCGCGTGGAGGTTCGATCTGGACCAGCCGGAGATCCGCATGACCACGATGACCGAGTACGACGAGACGTTCGACTTCCCGGTGGCGTTCCCGCCGGAGATGCCCGAGAACACCATCGGCGAGGTCGTCGCCGACGCCGACCTGACCCAGCTCCGGATCGCCGAATCGGAGAAGTACCCGCACGTGACGTACTTCCTCAACGGCGGTCGCGAGGTGGAGTTCCCCGGCGAGCGGCGCGAGATCGTCGAGAGCCCGGACGTGCCGACGTACGACCTGCAGCCGGAGATGTCGGCTCCGGAGCTGACCGACGAGGCGGTCGGGATCATCGAGGCTGACGACCCGGACCTGCTGGTGTTGAACTACGCGAACCCCGACATGGTGGGCCACACCGGCGACTTCGACGCCGCGGTGGAGGCGGTCGAGGCGGTCGACGCCCAGCTCGATCGGCTCCTCGACGCGGTCGCCGACGCGGGCGGTCACGCGGTCGTGACGGCCGACCACGGCAACGCCGACGACATGGGCACCCTCGACAATCCTCACACCGCACACACGTTCAACCCGGTCCCGTTCGTCTACCTGACCCCCGACGGCGACGACGGCGGGCGCGCGGTCCGCGAGAACGGCTCCCTCTGTGACATCGCCCCCACGCTCGTCGACCTGATCGGTATCGACCGGCCCGCCGAGATGACCGGCGAGAATCTCCTGACGGAATAAACGGTGAACTCCGGTCGGATTGTTTCTGGTTCCACGCCCTTTTAAGTCCCCGACCGGCCAGTGATCGTTCATGACAGACGAAACGACGCCGGTTATCGCCGCCGCATATCGAACGCCGCAGGGACGAGACGGGGGCGTCTACGCGGACGTCCGCAGCGAGGACCTCTCGACGCGGCTCATCGACCACACGCTCGCGGAGACGGGGCTGACGAGCGACCACGTCGACGACCTGATGTGGGGAGTCGCCCAGCAGCGGACCGAACAGGACAACAACGTCGCGCGCGTCATCGCGCTGCTCTCCGACCTCGGCGAGTCGGTGCCGGCGACCTCGATCAACCGCTGGTGCGCCTCCTCGATGCAGGCGATCATCTCGGCGGCGGACGCGATCGCGGCCGGGAACCGCGACTGCATCGTCGCGGGCGGCGTCGAGAGCATGAGTCGCGTCCCGATGGACGGCGACTCCTACCAGCACCTCCACCCCGAGCTCTCGGAGCAGTACAACGTGTTCCAGCTCCAGATGGGAATGACCGCCGAGAAGGTGGCCGAGGAGTACGGCGTGAGCCGCGAGGCCCAAGACGAGTACGCCGCGCGGAGCCACCAGCGCGCCGCCGAGGCGACCGAGTCGGGGCGCTTCGACGACGAGATCGTCCCCGTGGAGACCGATGACGGGCTCGTCGAGGCTGACGAGGGGATCCGCCCGGACACGACCGCCGAGAAGCTCTCCGGACTCTCTCCCGCCTTCACCGGCGACGGAACGGTGACCGCGGGGAACTCCTCGCAGATCTCCGACGGCGCGTCGCTGACGCTCGTCACGAGCAAGGCGTTCGCGGAGGACCACGGCCTCGACGTGCTCGCGGAGGTCGGCACGAACGCGGTCGCCGGCGTCGACCCCACCGTGATGGGGATCGGTCCGGTTCCCGCGACCCGGAGCCTGCTCGACCGCGCCGGTCGGACCATCGACGACTACGACCTCGTGGAGCTCAACGAGGCTTTCGCCTCCCAGTGCGAGTACTCGCGGCGCGAGCTCGGCATCGACGAGGACATCTACAACGTCAACGGCGGCGCCATCGCCATCGGCCACCCGCTCGGCGCCTCCGGCGCGCGGCTCCCCGTCACCCTGATCCACGAGATGCAGAAGCGCGACGCCGACCGCGGGCTCGCGACGCTCTGCGTCGGCTTCGGACAGGGCGCGGCGATCGAGTTCAGCAGATAGGCGCTCGGCGCTGTCGCTCGCTCGGTTCGAACGGTGTTTCGTACGCGATACGGCCGCGACGGCCTGTGGTGCGGCGGCGGGCGTTACTGAATGTGGCCTTCGCGCCGGAGCTGGTCCGCGTCGTCGTCGTCGTACCGCCACTCGACGTTCGCTTTCTCGTCCTGCCAGTCCCACGGCTCCGCGAGGACCACGTCGCCCTCGCTGATCCAGGTCCGATACTTCATGCGACCGGGGATCCGGCCCATTCGCGTCTCGCCGTCGACGCAGCGCAGTCGCACGTGGTTCCCGCCGAGGTGTTCCGTCACCACGGCGAACACTTCGTCGTCGTTGGGCATTCGGAGGTTCCGTCGCCCGGATTCTTCGCTCATACAGGTAGTACGACGGTCGGCCGTATAAGTGATGGGAGACGCGTGTGCGCGTTTCTCGTGAGGGGCGTTAGCACGACCGGCGAGCGGTCAGGATCGCGCGACCCGCCGGCCGTCCTCACGGGCGCGGTTCGCCGCCGACGGCGCCCGGTCTCTCGCACTCAACGGCGCCCGACCTTCTCGCTCAGTCGCGGTCGCGCCCCGCCTCGCCGAACGCGGCGTCGATCTGCGCGAACGTCTCCGCCTGATCGCCGGAGTTGTCGACGACGACGTGGTCGGGTTCGATCCGGTCGAACAGCTCCTTGAAGTGGAGGTGGATCTCGAAGTCGGCGTCGCTGATCCCGTCGCGGCGCTCGATCCGGCGCTTGACGACCGGCTCGTCGCACGTCACCTCGACGAGCGCGAACTCGTCCGCGACCCGCTCGCCCACCTCGCGGGCGTCGGCGCGGAACCGGGCGTCAGCGAACGTCGCGTCGAGGACGACGGTGTCGCCGTCGGCGACGCGGTCGCGAGCGCGCTCGATCAGCTCCGCGTACACCGTCTCCGTCTCCGCGTCGGTGTACGCCGGCTCGTCGAACAGTCCCTTCCGAACCACGTCGGTCCGGAGGATCTCGCCGTCGACGTGGTCGGCGATCCGCTTTGCCACCGTCGACTTGCCGACCCCCGGCAGCCCGCAGACCACGATCAACGCGCCGCCCGACGGCTCGGTTGCGGTCGCCGACCCGGTCGCCGCGTTAGCGGCGTCACCGTTCGACATCGCCACCCCGTCCGGTCCCGACCGTCAGCCGTCCTCCGTCACTCATCCGTCCGCACGGTCCGTCGAGAGGTACATGAACCTTCTCCTCAGCGGCGGCGCAAGGAGGGTTTTCGGGCCGTTTCGTCGCCCCTCCGAACGGGACGCTCCGCCGAGCGAAGCGTTCAAATCCCGTCGCGACGACGGCTTTGGCATGAAAGATATGGAGTCGCTCGTGCTCGATCAGGACGACGAGATGCTCGCGCCCGCGGTGGTGGTGGCGACGATCGCTCTCCTCGCCGTCTTCGTCATCGGCTTCCTCGTGCAGATCGTCGGCCTGATCGCGTGATCCGCTCCGCTCCGATCGCCGCCGCCGTCCCGCCCCGATTCTGATCGCCGCAGTCCCCCCGTCCCGATTCTCGCCACGTCCGTCCCCCTTTTCAGACTCGGGAGCGAGTCGACGAGTATGGGACGCGACCTCCTGACCGACCTCCTCGACCGCAACGACGAGCACGTCGCGTCCCCCGGCGCGGACGCCCTCGCCGACCAGCGCGACGGCCAGCGTCCGCCGGTCGTCTCCGTCTGCTGTTCGGACTCCCGCGTGTCGCAAGAGGGGATGTGGGCGGTCGAGCGGCCGGGGTTCCTCTTCACCGCCGGAAACATCGGAAACCGCGTGAGCGACCGCGTCGACGGCGAGCGTGTGCTCGCCGGCAGCGTCGCGTACCCCCTCGCATACACCGGCACGAACGCGCTCGCGATCGTCGGACACACCGGGTGCGGCGCGGTCGGCGCGGCCCTCTCCGCGGTCCGGACCGGCGACCTTCCCGAAGACCCCGGCGTGCGGGCCGACGTGGCGGAGCTCGTTCCGATCGTCGAGTCCGGCCTCGACGCGCTCGCCGGCGACAGCGGAGCCGGGGGGCTCGACGGCGACGGCGCCAGCGTCCGGAATCGACTCGTCGAGTACAACGTCCACGAACAGGTCGCGCTCGCCCGCGAGATCGAACCAGCCGCCGACGCCGACGTGTACGGCTTCGTCTACGACTTCCACGGCGCGTACGGGAGCCGCGACGGGACGGTCTACCTCGTGAACGCCGACGGCGAGCGCGACCCCGACGCCCTCCGAGAGCGGGTGGGACCGGCGCACGCGGACCACGTCGACACATTGCTGTAAGCTCCATCGACTGCCGCGCCGCCGTCTCCTCGCGGTTCGTCGTCCGTCTGCCCCGTTGTCCGTTCCCCCATCTGTCCGGTCCGCCCTCCGGGCTCGCTCCTCACCCGCCGCATCCGACAGCGGTATCACCGCGACGACCGAACCAGTCGGTAATGGACCGCCGCGTTCTGTTCGCGAGCCTGATCCTGTTGGCCGGCGGCGCGACCGGCGTCGGCGTCGCGCTCTTCGCGTTCGTCGGCGTCGACGACGCGACGATCGATGCGCAGGTCGTCTGGGAGTCCGAGCCCGTCGGCGGCGACGACGGCAGCGGCGCGGTCGTCGCCACCATGGACGGCGACCCGCTCGTCCTCCAGCCGGCGATCGAGGACGGAAATCGAACGATACGCGCCACCGCCGCGGGCGGCGACGTGGAGTGGAGGACAACCGTCGGCGGCGCTGGCGCTGCGAACGACGCCGACGGCACCGATCCCCCCGCGACGAGCGGGCTCGTCACCGGCGAGCTCGGCGGCGACGAGGTCGCCGCGTTCACGACCGAACCGGGTTCCCTCGTCGTTCTCGACCCGACCGACGGCGCCGAGCGGCTCGCCGTCGACCTCGGCGGACCGGGCGGGCTCCGCCCGGCTATCGGCGACCTCGACGGCGACGGCGACGCCGAGATCGCCGCGGCGACGACCGACGGAACGGTTCGCGCGATCGATGCCGACGGCGACACCGTGTTCGAAACGGACCTCGGTGCGCCGGTTGAGCGCCGGCCGCTGGCCGTCGACTTCGCCGACTCCGATGGCAGCGCCGACCGCGGGGTCGCGGTCGCGACCGCCGTCGACGGCGAGCGCTCGATCAGTCTGCTCGACGCGACCGGCGAGCCCCGGTGGACGACGACGCCGTCGGTCACCCCCCTGAGCTGGAGCGCGGCCGACACCCGGAGCGGACCGGTGCTCGCGCTCGGCGGCGCGAACGGAAACCTGGAGACGATCGACGTCGCCGACGGCGGGAGTCGCTACGAGGTCGGGTTACAGGACCTCCCCGTCACCGTCGGCGACGCGGATCCCGGGCGGGTGTACGTCGGCGGGAGCGGGAGCGTCTGGGCGGTCGACCTGCTCGACGGCGAGGTCGTGTGGAAACAGCAGTACGGCGGCGACACGCGGCTGAACGCGCCCGGCGTCGCGGACGTCGACGGCGACGGCTCTCCGGGCCCGGTCGTGGTGAACCGCAACGGGAGGGCGCTCGCGCTCAACCAGAACGGCGAGGCGATCGCCCGCGGCGACATCGGCAACGCCGTCGTGTACGCGGGCCCGCTGTTCGCGGACGTGACCGGTGACGGGAGCGCCGAGGTGCTCGTCGTCGCCGAGGACGGTCGGATCGTGGCGCTGTCCGACTGAGAACGACCGGCCTCGGTTGGCCGGGTTTATCAGTCGATCTGTGCCGGATACGCGTCGCAGTCACCGATTTTTAGCCGTGATTTCACCGGAAACGAGGTGTGTCGGAATAGCTATCGCTCTCGGGACCGCGGCACCGGCAAAAACGAAAACGGCGTCGCCGTTTCAGTGCTGTTCGTCCTCGTACACCCAGGCGGCGGTGTCGAGGCCGTAGTCGACGAGCTCGTCGTCGTCGAAGAACAGGTCGATCTCGCGCTCGTTGGCGCCCTCGTCCTCGTGGTCCGACGCGTGGATCACGTTGTGGCCGAGGTCTAAGCCGAAGTCGCCGCGGATCGTGCCCGGGGCGGACTCGGCGGGGTCGGTCTCGCCGACCATCGCGCGGACCTGACGGGTCGCGTCCGCGCCCTCCCACACCATCGCGAAGACGGGGCCGGAGGTGATGAACTCGACGAGGCCGTCGAAGAACGGTTTCCCCTCGTGTTCACCGTAATGCTCGTGGGCGAGGTCCTCGTCGATCTGCATGAACTTGCCGCCGACGAGCTTCAGGCCGCGCTCCTCGAAGCGGGAGACGATCTCGCCGATGAGACCGCGCTGCACGCCGTCGGGCTTGACCATCACGAAGGTGCGCTCGTCGTGGTGGCTCATCTACTCGCCACCCTGATTGCGCCCTTCCTCGGTCCACTCGAGGTCGCGCGCCTCACGGCCGAGGAAGTAGTTCTTCTCCGCCTTCGAGTCGACGAAGTGGAGGATCTGTCCGTCCTTCTTGACGTACATCGTGCCCGTGCCGGGCTCGATCTCCTCGCCGGTGTAGTCGCAGGTTCGTGTCTCGACCATTGGTTATCGCCCTCCGATGGAGTCGGCGTCGCGCTGGGTCTCCCGGAGCTGGAGCACGTCGCCCATGCGGACGGGGCCCAGGACGTTCCGGGTGATGATCCGGCCCTGGTTCGATCCTTCCTGGATGCGGCACTTGACCTGCATGGCCTCGCCGTGCATCCCGGTCTTGCCGACGACCTCGATGACCTCCGCGGTCGTCGAGTCGCCGGTGCCCTCTTCTGCGCTCATGGGTGGTTATCGGAGCTCCGCGACCTTCTCGCCGATGTCCTCGACGTCGTCGTCGGCGTCGCCGGCGTCAACGACGGCGGCGGCGGCCGAACCGACTTCGAGGCCGGCGGCGTGGCCGACTTCGTCCTGCGTGTCGACGAAGACGACCGGGATGCCCTTCTCCTCGGCAAGTTCGGGGAGGTGCATCACGATCTCCTCGGGGGAGACGTCCTCGGCGACGATGACGAGATCCGCGTTGCCGCGCTCGACGGCCTTCGTGGTCTCGTTGGTTCCTTTCTTCACGGTACCGGTGTCTCGGGCGACCTCGAGCGCCTCAAGCGATCGCTCGGCGAGGTCGGCTGGGGTTTCGTAGTCTACGTAAACGGGCATATGTTGTTCACCTATCCCCCGCGCGGGCTCGCGTGTCCGTCCCGTGGTCGGTCCCTAACGGAACGGCACATCATCAACCCCGCAGAGGCTGTGAAGCGACGTAGTCCGGACATCCATAAAAGCGCTTTCAATGTCCTGCGCGTGTGCGAGCGGGGGTCACGGGGGGCGGACCGGCCTCACCCACGCTCTGGCGGCGGTCCTCACGGCGTGTCGTGTCGCGCCCCGACGGCGACGCGCCGCTCCGACTCCGCGATTTTTAAGCGTCGCTCGCCCCTCCGCCCGCACATCGAATGGTCCGTCTCGTTCACTACTCCGACATCGAGAACGTCTTCGACGTCCCCGAGCGGGCGGCCCGCCTCGCCGGCCGGATCCGGGAGCTCTCGGGCCCCGACGCCGCCGTCGTCGCCACGGGCGACACGACCGCCCCGGGCGTCCTCTCGCTGGTGGCGACCGGGCGGCAGGTGCTCGACTTCTACGCCGCGACCGACACGCTCCTCGACACGTTCGGCAACCACGAGTTCGACTACGGACCCGACCCGCTGCGCGGGCTCGTCGACGACGCCACCGCGACGTTCGTCTCCGCGAACGTCCGCGACGAGCGCGGCGAGCCCTTCGGCCGCGACGAGGGCGTCGTCCCGTGGGCGACCCGGCGGATCGGCGGCGCGACCGTCGGCTTCGTCGGCGTCACCGATCCCGCGACGGACTCGCTGAACCCCATGGCCGCCGAGCTCACGTTCGACGACCCCATTCCCGCCGCGCGGGACGCGCTCGCCGAGATGCGCGCCGCGGCGGCCGCGGACGGAGACGGCCTCGACCACGTCGTCGTCCTCTCGCACCTCGGCTCGGGTGACGAGGACCTGGCCCGCGAACTCGACGTCGACGCGATCCTCGGCGGTCACATCCACAGCCCGCGCATCGAGCGCGTGGCCGAGACCCTGCTGGTCCGTCCCGGTGTCAACGGCGAGGCGGTCGTCGAGGTCGACCTCGGCGAGACGGGAGGCGCCGGCGGCGACGCCGAGCGCGAGGCCCCCACCGCGACGCTCCGCGAGCCGGACGGCGCCGAGCCGATCGCCGCGCTCGAAGCCGCGCTGGTGGAGCGAATGGCCGCCGCCGACCTCGACGAGGTCGTCGGTCGGGTCGACGAGCCGATCGAGCGGACCGGCGACACCGTCCACGGCGGGGAGTGCCGCGTCGGCAACTTCGTCGCGGACGCGTTCCGGTGGGCGCTCGACGCCGACGTGGGGCTGTCGAACGCGGGCGGGCTCCGACAGGGCGACCCGTGGACGGGCGACGTGACGAAGGCCGACCTGATCAGCCTGATCCCGTTCGAAGAACCCGTGGCGCTCGCCTCCGTGACGGGCGCGGAGCTGCGCGACGTGCTCCGCGAGATGGCCGCGCCCGACGTGGACTTCGGCAAGGACGACTGGTGGCACGGCCACGTCTCGAACGCGCGGGTCGTCTGGGACGCCGACGCCGAGTTCGTTCTGGAGGCGACCGTCGGCGGCGACCCGATCGACCCCGAGGCGCGCTACACCGTCGCCGTCTCGGAGTATCTACTCCACTCCGACCACGAGTTTCCGACGCTCGCGCAGCGCCACCGGGTCGACGAGGGCGACATCCAGTACGAGGTGCTCGCCGACTACGCCCGCGAACACGGGATCGATCCCCGGATCGAAGGCCGGATCGAGATCCGGAACCGCGAGGCGATCGCCGGCGAACGTCAGTGAAGTGAGCGAACGACGACGCGCCGGCTACGCGCTGCTGTCGACGAACTGCTCGGCGCCCTCGTAGAACCAGTACCCGTTCTCGCGCATCGCGCGCCCGAGTTCCTGATGGAACTCGACGAAGTCCGCGAACTCCTCTTTCTCGACGTTCTCGAAGATGTCCTCGACGGAGACGACCGTCTCGTAGTCGATCCGGATCGGATGGTCGCCGTACTGTTCGACGTAGTCGGCGGCCGACAGCGGGAAGTCCTCCTCCTCGTCGATCTTCTTCGCGAGCACCGCGTGCCCGTACTGCCGCCTGCCCTCGCTCCCCTGTTCACCGTCGGGGTCGTGTGGCCAATCCATACGTCACGATTCATCGGGACCGGGCATAGTCATTACGGAAGGCCAGACCGGCCTCGGCCGCGTCGATCGCCGTGTGAGACCGGGACGACCGACTGCTTCCGTCACTGATGGGGGAGCGAGCGCCACGACGGCTAATTGAACTATACCTTAATTTATTAACAGTATATATAATGTAAAAACGTTTAGGATACTGGACGCTATTCGATCACACGGATCACACCATGAGAGCTGTTGTATACCAAGGCCCGTACGACGTTGCCGTTGAGGACGTAGACGACCCGGAGATCGAACACCCGAACGACGTCGTGGTCGACATCACGACCTCGTGTATCTGCGGCTCCGACCTCCACATGTACGAGGGGCGAACCGCCGCCGAGGAGGGGATCGTGTTCGGCCACGAGAACATGGGGATCGTCTCCGAGGTCGGTGACGCGGTCTCGACGTTAGCGGAGGGCGACCGCGTCGTGATGCCGTTCAACGTCTCCTGCGGATTCTGTCAGAACTGCGAGGAGGGGTACACCGGCTTCTGTACCAACGTCAACCCCGGCTTCGCCGGCGGGGCGTACGGCTACGTCGCGATGGGCCCGTATCCGGGCGGACAGGCCGAGAAACTTCGCGTCCCGTATGCGGACCACAACGCGCTGAAACTCCCCGAGGGACGCGAACACGAGGACGCGTTCTCGCTGCTCGCGGACATCTTCCCGACCGGCTGGCACGGCACCGAACTGGCGAACCTCCAGCCCGGTGAGTCCGTCGCCATCTTCGGCGCCGGCCCGGTCGGGCTGATGGCCGCGTACAGCGCGAAGATCAAGGGCGCCGCCGAGATCTACGTCGTCGATCAGGTGCCGAGTCGACTCGAACTGGCCGAGGAGCACTGCGACGCCCACGCCATCGACTTCTCCGAGGGAGACCCGGTCGACCAGATCATCGAGGAGCACGGCGGGATGGTCGACAAGGGTGTCGACGCGGTCGGGTATCAGGCGACCGACCCCGACAACGTCGACACCGACACCGAGGACTACTCCTACCAGCCGGCCAAGGAGAACCCGGCGGTCGTGATCAACAACCTCATCCGCGTTGTCCGACCGACCGGCGAGCTCGGTATCCCCGGGCTGTACGTGCCGGAGGACCCGGGCGCGCCCGACGACATGGCCGCGCAGGGGCGGCTCGGCATCGACTTCGGGAAGTTCTTCGAGAAGGGACTCAAATGCGGCACGGGCCAATGTAACGTGAAGGAGTACAACCGGTACCTCCGCGACATGATCATCGAGGGGCGAGCCGACCCGAGCTGGGTCGTCTCGCACCGCGTCAACCTCGACGAGGCGCCCGAGATGTACGAGGCGTTCGACGCCCGCGAGGAGGGCGTCACGAAGGTCCTGCTCGAACCCTAAGTCGGCGCGGCCGCTCGCCGCAGTTCCGATTTTTCACCGTCCCGAGCGTCAGACCCGGAGCCACGCCTTCGGGTGTTCGTCGCGGAGGTGCGACTGATACCGACCGACGAGCTCCGGATACCCGTCGGCGACGCAGTGCCAGCCGCAGTGCTCGCAGGTGCGTTCGACCGCGTCGTCCCCGCTCTGTACGTGTCCGCCGCGTCTGTACGTGACCATGGGCGTCTCGTCGCGGGTCGACCGCGTCGATAGCTAACGTACGCCGCGGGCGGGGTTCACTCTGTCGGCGCTCGCGAAGCGCGCTCGCTCCGACCGACCCGCCGAAACCGGTATGAGGGTCCCGTCCGTCCCGGTCGGTATGTGTAAGTACTGCAACTGGGCGTTCCACGACGGCTGGGGGGAGCTGCTGAAGTACGACGACGTGTACCAGTCGGCCGTCGGCGCCGAGACCGAGTCCACCCACGGGTTCCACGAGGACTGGGACGACCTGCAGGCCGAGTTGGGGCTCTGATTCCCCCTACAGCGGGAAGGCGTCCGCGCTCTCGACCGACTGCGGGTCAGACGCCGCCAGTCCGTCGAGCTCGCTGCGGATCCGCGATTCGTCCAGCTCGCTGCCGATGAACACGAGCCGCGTGCGTCGGTCGTCGGTCGGTCCCCACTCGCCGATCGGCCCCGCCTGCACCGAGGGGCCGGCCTGGCTCACGCCGATGACCTCGTCGGTGCCCGCGACGTTCGCAACGCCCTTGGCTCGGATGATATCGCCGTCCCAGTCGGCGAGCCAGTCGGCGAACGACCCCGGATCGAGGGCGTCGGCGGAGCGGTAGACGAACGAGTCCACCCCGTGGGCCGCGGCGGCGCCTTCGGCGTGGTCGTGACCCCGGTGCTCGCCCGTCGAGCCGTCCCCGCCCTCGCTTTCCGCGATCGCCCGCTTCCACCCCGGCGACCGCTTCGCCGTCTCGAAGTCGAACCGCCTCGTGTCGAGCACGTCGCCCGGGTCGACCTCGGAGTAGCTCGTCCGGATCCGCTTCGCCCGCGGGCCGAGCCGGTCGGCGACCGACTCGATCTCGTCGAGCACGTCGTCGGGAACCATGTCCGTCTTGTTCAACACGAGCACGTCGCAGAACTCGACCCCCTCGACAAGCACGTCCGCGAGGGGCCGGTCGGCCGCCGGCTCACCGTCATCCGGCAGGCTCTCGCCCGCGTCGAACTCCTTCCAGAACCCGTAGGTGTCGAGGACGGTGACCATCGTGTCGAGCCGGAAGCGCTCGGTCGGGTCGATCGCCGACTCCTCGGTCCCCTCCGTGAACGCCCGCGCCACCGGAATCGGCTCTGAGATGCCCGACGACTCCACGAGGAGGTAGTCGAACTCGCGGGACTCGGCGAGCGCCGCGGCCTCGCTCAGCAGGTCGTCCTGGAGCCGGCAGCAGATGCAGCCGTTCGAGAGATCGACGATCCCCTCCGACTCGTTCTCGCGAGCGACCAGGTCGGCGTCGACGTTCACCTCGCCCATGTCGTTCAGGATGACGGCGATCCGCCTGTCGCCGGGGTTCGCGAGCAGGTGGTTCACCATGGTCGTCTTCCCGGCACCGAGGTACCCGCTGAGAACGGTGACGGGAATCCGGTCGTCGCTCATGTGTGTTACCGTGAGACGTGCTACCAGTATGAAACGATCGATCGGTGAGGTTCCCGCGGCCGCAACGTTAACGCCCGCCGGCGTGCGCCCCTCACCCGTGCGCCGCAGAGCCCTCCTCTCGACGGCGGTCGCCGTTTCGACCGCCTCTATCGCCGGCTGTCCGACGCCGCCGTGGGGATCCGTTCCCGAGCGCGTCGAAGTCCGCCACGGTACCGAGACGGTGCTCGACGAGGCCGTCTGACCCGGCCGCCGGTTCAGCGCTCGATCCCACCCTGCGCCTTTATCCGCATGATGTGCCGGACGTTCAGGTAGATCTCTTCCGGCGAAGTCTGCTCGTCCGGGTCGTACAGGTCCGACACGCGGTAGAGGATCGCCGAGAGCTGCCGGCTCTCGGAGCTGTCGCCCCGCACGTCGGCGGCGATTTCGCGGAGGAACTCGCGGACCTCGTCGTCCTCGGCGAACGACTCGTCTGCCGCGTCCGCGGCCGCCTCCGGAACCACCGGGTCGATGCCGGCCGCGTCGAGGGGGTCCGCGTCGTCGCCGCTCGTATCGTCGCCGTCCGGTCCGCTCTTCTCCCCGCTCATCGCTCTCCGCTCGCTCCGCGGCGGCGCACCACCCCGGCGTTGTTCGCGACGTTCTCCACGATCACCCGGAACGCGTCCGCGGTCTCTCCCTCGTCGAGCACGACCGGCTCGCCGTCGTCGCCGCCGGTTCGGACCGCGGGATCCAGCGGGACGCCGCCGAGGAAGGGGAGTTCGTGCTCCTGTGCCAGCGCCTTCCCGCCGCCGGAGCCGAATATCTCGTGGAACCCGCCGCAGTCCGGACACCGGAAGCCGGCCATGTTCTCGGCGATCCCGAGCACGTTCGTGTCGTGTTTGCCGAACATCCGAAGCCCCTTCACCGCGTCGTCGAGCGCGACCTCCTGGGGCGTCGTGACGATCACGGCGCCCGTCAGCGGGAGCGTCTGGAGGATCGTGAGCTGGGTGTCGCCGGTTCCGGGCGGCAGGTCCATCACGAGGTAGTCGAGCTCGCCCCACTCCACGTCCTCGACGAGCTGGGTGATGATCTTGTGGACCATCGGTCCGCGCCAGATGACCGGGTCGTCCTCGCCGGTCAGGAAGTCCATGCTCATCAGTTTCACGCCGAAGCGCTCGGGCGGGACGATCGTCTCGCCGTCGGTCTGCGGGCGCTCCTCGGCCGACACCATCCGCGGGACGTTCGGGCCGTACACGTCGGCGTCGAACAGTCCGACGCGCGCGCCGAGCTCCGAGAGCCCCGCCGCGATGTTGACCGCCATCGTCGACTTGCCGACCCCGCCCTTCCCGGAGGCGACCGCGATCACGTTCTTCACCCCGGGAAGCACCTGTTCGTCCGCGTCGAGCTCGTCCGGGATCGACGCCGACAGCTCCACGTCGAGTCCGGTGTCCGCGAGCGCCGTCCGCACGTCGTCGGCGATCGCCGACTCGTGCGGGGAGAAGGGGGCGCCGAGCGCGAGCGAGACGCGGACCGTCCCCTCGCTCCCCTCCTCCGTCAGTGCAACGTCGTTCACCAGCCCGAGCGAGACGATGTCGTCGCCGAGGTCGGGGTCCCGCACGTCCGCGAGCCGCTCCCGTACGTCCGCTTCGTTCATGCCCGGAGGGAGGGTCGTGGGTCGAATAAGGGTTCTGTCACCCGATCAGTCGATCCGGGTTCCGGCGTCCTCGCCGCGCAGGAACCCCGCCAGCCCTGCCGCGCCGAACACGTGTGCCGGCGCGTCGAGCGCCAGCAGCTCCCGCACCTTCGCGGCCATCCCGCCGGACACGTCGGTCGCGTCGCTCGCGCCCAGCGCGTCGGCCGCCGCCTCGAACGAGCCGATCGACGCGATCACGTCGCCGTCGCCGTCGAGGACGCCCGGCACCGTCGAACAGACGCCGACCCGGCGCGCGCCGAGCCCGGCGGCGAGATCGACGACCAGCTCGTCCCCGGAGACGACGGTGACGCCCGCGCCCGCGGTCGCGACGGCGTCGCCGTGGAGCACCGGAACGAACCCCTCGCCGAGCAGCGTCGCCGTCGAGGAGAGCGGCAGGTCGAGGTCGCCGTCGGGTCCCGCTGGGCGGGCCGAAAGCGAGAGCGGACGGACCGGCACCGCGGGCACGTCTCGCTCGTGCAACCGGTCGAGGACGGCGTCGTTGAGCTCCGTCATCGCGCCGTGGATGTCCGTCACCGCGCCCGCGTCGTCGGTCCCGGCCGTCGTCGAGACGCCGTGTTCGCTGGCGTGGTGGTGGCCGAAGCTCCCGCCGCCGTGGACGACGACGAGGCGCTCGACCGCCCCGTCGGCGAGCGCGCCGGCGACCGCGTCGCAGGCCGCGGCGAGCGCCTCGTCGTCGATCGTCTCCGGACGGTCTTTCTCCGTGATCAGGCTCCCGCCGAGCTTGAGCACGACGGGGGGCGCCTCCCCGCCCCCCGTTCCCGACGGCCCTCGGTCCGCGCTCACGGCTCCACCACCCGGACGCCCTCGGGCGCCAGCTCGGCGCGGAACGCCTCCTCGCACCCCTGCGTGAACGAGAGCGCCGTCTCCGTCGCGTCGCTCGGGTCGAGCGCGACGATGCAGCCGCCGCCGCCCGCGCCGGTGAGCTTCGCGCCGTGGGCCCCGGCGTCGCGGGCGGCCCACACCATCGCGTCGAGCGAGCGCGCGGAGACCCCGAGCGCGGCGAGCAGCCCGTGGTTGAAGTCCATCAGCTCGCCCAGCTCCGCGAGCAGCTCGGGCGACGGGTCCCCCTCCGAGACGGCGTCGGCGAGCAGTTCCTCGCCGGTCCGGACGAGGTCGCCGATCGATTCGACGGTGTCCGCGGCGAAGCGGTACTCATCGCGGAGCGCGCCCACGCCGGCGACGAGCTCGCCGGTGTCGCCGGCGCCGCCGTCGAAGCCGACGACGAACGGGAGGTTCGGCGCCTCGATCGGCTCGCAGTCGTCGCCCTCGACGCGGACCGCCCCGCCCATCGTCGAGCAGAACGTGTCGGCGCGCGAGGCCTGCCCCTCCTGTACCTCGTACTCGGCGCGGTACGCCCGGTCGGCCAGCTCTCGGCGGTCGAGCGGCTCGCCGAGCGCGCGGGTCGCGGCGTCGATCCCGGCGACCACGACGGCGGCCGACGACCCGAGCCCGGCGCCGAGCGGGATGTCGCTCTCGACGGTGATGTCGAAGCCGGCGTCGGGGGCGTCGGCCGCGTCGCGCGCCTGTTCGACCGCGGCGTCGACGTACCCCATCGCGGCCTCGACCAGCGGGGTCGGCACGTCCACGTCGGGGCGGTCGCCGTTCCCGCCGGAGTACTCCACGGTGAACCCGTCGAGCGAGAGGTCCTCGGCCTCGACGCGGACGTGGTCGTCGGACCGGGGCTCGGCGGTCACCGTGGCGCGCCGCTCGATCGCCGCCGGCACAGCGGGCTCGCCGTAGACGACGGCGTGTTCGCCGAAGAGGTACACCTTCCCCGGCGCTTCACAGACGGTCATACGAACTCCCTCTCTCCGCGGGCTTACAGGCGTTGCGCTTGCGGGGCCGTCGCGGATGGCGCTCCGGTGCGGACGTGAACTCCCCCACCCCGCCACCTTTTCACCGACGGCCGCCGTCGCGTGGGCCATGACCCGGATACCGTCGCTGCTCGCGCGGTCGCTCACGAACTTCGTCGAGGGGCTGGCGGTCGCGATACCGCGGCTGCTCTCGGGGCTCGTCTTCCTCGCGCTGGCGTACGTGACGGTGCGGATCCTCCTCGCGCTCGTCCGGTCGTCGATCGGCCGAATCTACATCGGCGACCGCGAGCTGGTGGGTGATCTCATCGTCACGCTCGCGGCGATCTTCCTGTGGTTCGGCGTCGCGCTGACGTTTCTGAAGGTCGTCGGGATGGGCGACATCGCGGCGAGTCTGGGTACCGCCGTCGGCTTCATCGCGCTGGGCGTCTCGTACGCGCTCTCCGAGATGATCGAGGACACGGTGGCGGGCGTCTACCTCCTCCGGGACCCCGACTTCAACCCGGGCTACCGCGTCGAAGCGAAGGGGGTGACGGGGACGGTCGCCGCGATTGAGCTTCGGAAGACCCGGATCGACACGGACGCCGGCGACCGCGTCGTCTTGGCGAACCGGGAGATAGAGTCACGGTGGACCCACGACGTGCCGGACGGGGAGGGGTCATCGAACGCGGACGAGTGACGGCGTTTCTGCGACCGGCGTCCCGCCTCGTGAGCGGCCATCAACGGGGGCTAGTTGTCCGTATGCGGACAGGTTGAGCACCCAATACTTATCAGGTGACTCTGAGAGATACGTCAACATGTCCACGCAACCAGAGGCAACCACGGAAACCGTAGAGGGAGATACGACTCTCGCGGCGCTCTCACACGCGTCGGCGCTCGTCGCCTCCTTCCTGGGGCCGCTGCTGTTCCTGATACTCGCGGACGACGACGACGACCTCGTCGAGCGAAACGCGAAAAACTCGCTCAACTTCCAGCTGATCATCTTCATCGCGATGGTCGTCTCGGGGCTACTGACGGTCGTGCTCGTCGGCTTTCTGCTCCTCCCGCTCATCGGACTGCTCGACCTCGTGTTGGTCCTGATAGCCACCCTACGAGCCAACAACGGACAGGTCTACTCGTATCCGTACACCCCGGATATCCTCTGAGGACCCGGGCACGAGCCCGTTCGCGCTTTCGGCGGCGCTCGTGAATCGTCCCGTCGGGCCGTCGCTGCCGCAGTCGCGACGGAGACGGCAGCAGCTACGACGGCCGGGGACTGGCAGAAAAGTCGAACTCGACGTCGAAGACCGACTTACAGCTCGTCCTCGAAGTCGTCGAGGGCGAACACGGTGTCGGCGCCGCGGCGGTCGAGCGTCTCGTTGGCGAGGAGCCAGTAGACGACCGACAGCGCGCGTCGACCCTTGTTGTTCGTCGGGATGACGAGGTCGACGTTCGACAGCTGGTTGTTGGAGTCGCACATCGCGATGACCGGGATGCCGACGGTGATGGCCTCCTTGACGGCCTGCGCGTCGCCGATCGGGTCAGTGACCACGACGACGTCCGGCTCGATGTAGCCGGCGTAGTCGGGGTTCGTCAGCGTGCCGGGGATGAAGCGTCCCGTGCGTGCGCGGGCGCCGATGGCGTCCGCGAACTTCTCGGCCGGGAACCGACCGTACTGGCGCGACGACGTGACGAGGATCTGCTCGGGGTCGTAGTTCGCGAGGAAGTCCGCGGCGGTGCGGATCCGCTGGTCCGTCGTGCTCACGTCGAGCACGTACAGGCCGTCGTCGCGAACGCGGTGGATGAACCGCTCCATATCCTTCGTCTTCTGCTGGGTCCCGATGTGGACACCGGCGGAGAGATAGTCCTCGACGGGGATCAGCAGGTCGACGTCGTCGTCGGGCATGACGTCGTCGTCGAACGGGGAGGCGTCCTCCTCGTCCGCGGCGTCGTCGGCCTCGGCGGTTGCGTCCTCCGCGGCCGCGTCGGCGGCAGCGCTCTCGGCGTCGGCGGGTGCCTCCTCGGCAGCCGCGTCAGCGGTCGGTTCCTCGGTCGTGTCGGCCTCCTCCTCGACCGCCGCGTCGACCGCCTCGGTCTCCGCGTCGTCGTCGAGTTCGACCGCGTCGTTGTCTTCCGTCATGCGTGGTGTGGGCCCGTCATACCGCGTCGTCCGCGATGCGGACCAGTTCGTTCAGCTTGGCGGTGCGCTCGCCGCCGACCGTGCCGGTCTTGATGAACCCGGCATCGGTCGCCACGGCGAGGTGTGCGATGGTGGTGTCCTCGGTCTCGCCCGAACGGTGGGAGATGACCGTCTCGTAACCGTTGCGGGAGGCGAGTTCGACCGCGTCGAACGCGTCCGACAGCGTCCCGATCTGGTTCGGCTTGATCAGGATGCTGTTGGCCGCGCCCGTGTCGATCCCGTCTTGGAGCCGCTCGACGTTGGTGACGAACAGGTCGTCGCCGCAGATCAGCGTGCGGTCGCCGACTCGGTCGGTCAGCTCCGCGAACGCCTCGTAATCGTTCTCGTCGAGGGGGTCCTCGACGTACGCGAGGTCGTACTCGTCGACGAGGTCGGCGACGTAATCGATCTGCTCGCCGGTCGATTTGGTCTCGTCGCCGTACACGTACGCGCCCTCGTCGTCGTCGTACAGCTCTGCGGCCGCCATGTCGAGGCCGAAGCGGATCTCGAAGCCCACTTCCTCCTCGACGCGGTCGACCGCCTCCTCGACGACTTCGAACGCGTCGGCGTCCGAGATCGGGGGCGCCCACGCGCCCTCGTCGCCCTTGGCGGCCGGCACGCCGCGCTCGTCGAGCACGTCCGCGACCGCCGCGTGGACCGCGGCGTTCGCGAAGACGGCCTCCGAGACGCTGGGCGCGCCGACGGGCGCCGCGAGGAACTCCTGAATGTGGGTCGCCTCCTTGGCGTGCTCCCCGCCGCCGACGACGTTGCCGAGCGGGATCGGGAAGTTCTCGCCGCGGAACGCGCCCCCGAGGTGCTGGTACAGCGGCGCACCGAGCACGTCGGCGGCGGCCTTCGCGGCCGCCATCGAGATCGCGACCGCGCTGTTGGCGCCGATCGCGGAGAAGTCGTCGGTGCCGTCGGCCGCGCGCAGCGCGTTGTCGACGGCGCGCTGGTCGCCGGCGTAGACGCCTTCGAGACGGGGAACCGCGTGCTCGCGGGCCGCCGCGATGGACTCGTTTGCCGGGAGTTCGATCGCCTCGTACTCGCCGGTGGACGCCCCGCTGGGCGCCGCCCCGCGGCCGAAGCCGCCGGACTCGGTGAGCACGTCGGCCTCGACGGTGGCGTTTCCGCGCGAGTCGAGCACGCGGCGCAGCGAGATGCCGGTGATTCGAGTCATCAGTTGGACTCCCTCCGGACTGTGAAGGGGAGCGCACCCGCATCGTACTCCTCGGCGGCGACGAGGATGGGCTCCGTCTGGTCCGTCTCGATCAGCACGGGTGCCCCGTAGGACACCTGCAGCGCTCGCGCGCCGAGGATTCGTGCTTTCTCGTATCGATTGTATCGCTGTCCTGACATGGTTTACTGGTACGGCGAGACGACGTCGACGAGGTCGCGGTGGCTGACCAGCATGCGGCGACAGCAGTGCCGGTCGACGCCGAGGTCGTCGAGGACCTCGCCGGGGTCCTCGTCGCCCTCCCGGGCGCGCTCCTTAAACTCCTCCCAGTGTTCACCCACGACGTTGCCGCACGTGAAACACCGGACGGGGATCATCATGACTGGATCACCTCAGCGGTAGGACTTCTGGTAGCGAGCGCGCGCACCGGGTCCGCCCCACTTCTTGGGTTCGGACTGGCGCACGTCGTTGACCAGCAGCGTGCGGTCGAAGTTCATGTACGCGTCGCGCAGCTCGGCGTCGCTGAGGTGCTGGACGAGACCGCGCGCGATGGCGGTCCGCGTCGCGTCGGCCTGGCCGCTGAAGCCGCCGCCCTCGACGTTGACTTCGATGTCGACGTCGGCGCGGAGCTCCTCGCCCGCGATGCGGAACGGCTCCAGCATCTTGAGCCGCGCCTGCTCCGGTTCGACCAGCTCGACTGGCTGGGAGTTGATTCGAACGCGGCCCTCGCCGTCGCGCACGGTGGCGCGGGCGACGGCCGTCTTCTTCTTGCCTGAGGTGTTAGTTACCATGTGACGTTGGCTCCCAGTGACTCGGAGATCTCCCCGAGCGTCGTGAATTTGATGTTCGAGAGGCGGTCGAGCGAGGTGTCGTCGAGGACGACGCTCTCGGCGTCCTCGTCGCGCTCGTAGGGGTTCCCGACGTACACGCGCACGTTCGAGAACGCCTCGCGGCCGTCCTCCGTCTTGTACGGCAGCATGCCGCGGATGGCGCGCTTGAAGATCCGGTCGGGGCGCTTGGGGTAGTACGGCCCGCTGTCGGACCCGAGCTCCGCGCGCTTGTGGTAGGTCTCCATCGTCGCCTCCTCGTTGCCGGTGATGACCGCGTGCTCGGCGTTGACGACGGCGACCGTCTCGCCGTCGAGGACGCGCTGTGCGACCTTCGAGGAGACGCGACCGAGGATGCAGTCCCGTGCGTCGACGACGACGTCCGCGTCGATCTTTGCGAGACTCATCGGATCACCCGTACGTTGCTCCCTTCGGGATTCTGTTCGATGAACTGTTCGAGCGACACCGCTTCGCCGGCCTGGTCGATCTTCGTGCGGGCGGTTCCCGAGAAGTCGACGGCGGCGACGGTGACGTTCTTTTCGAGCACACCGCTGCCCAGCACCTTGCCGGGGACGACGACCGTCTCGTCTTCCTGCGCGTATCGTTCGATACGGCCCAGGTTGACCTCAGCGTGCGTGCGCCGTGGCTTCTCCAGTCGGTCGGCGACATCCTGCCACACGTTGGCGTTGGAGTCGCGCGAGACCGACTTCAGATCGGCGATGAGGTTCTGTAGTTTCGGATTCGTCTTGCTACTCATAGCTGTCCCTCCTGAAGTGGAGAGTTAGTGAAAACGGAGTGCAGGGAGCAGGATTTGAACCTGCGGACCTCTACAGGACAGCGCCCTGAACGCTGCGCCGTTGGCCTGACTTGGCTATCCCTGCGTGCACTCCTGCGTAATCCGGCTCCCTTCAAACCACTTTCGGTCCCGTCGTCGGGGCGATCCGACTCGGGCGCAAAGCGATCCGACGCGGCGTCGGACCGGAGCGCGGCGCCGCGGCTCCGTGCAGGGGCGAGCGCCGAGCGTGTGGTCTGAAGGTCCGTCATTACGTTAGACTGCGACTTTCGTCTGTAGTTCGTCCGCGCGCTCCTCGATGGAGTCGATCGCGCGGAGCAGCAGTTCCTCGACGTCGAACGAGCCGTCCGTCTCGATGTGGAACACGAACGCGCCGGGGACATCCTCGACGCTGACCTCCTTCCCGGGGAACCGCTCCGAGAGGTCGTTGTCGAACTCGTCGGTGAGCTCGATCTCGCCCTCCGGCGTCTCGATGACGCCGCGGAGGATCCGGGGCTCGTCGTCGTCGAACTCGCCGAGGTCGCCCTCGACGGAGACGCGCTGAAGGTGGCGGTAGCCGACGGAGACGCCGCCCTGATGTTTGGCGTGCTCCTTGCCGGTGTCGAGCACCGCGTCGGCCTCGAACTCCAACCGCTGTCCTTCCTTCAGCTCGATGATCGGGATGTTGTCGTCGGCGACCTCGACGAGCGGGTCCGCGCACTCGATGTCGCCGGAGTACGCCGTCGCCGGTCCTTCGACGTCGAGCGCGAGGGTGACCTCGTCGCCGATTTCGAAGTCGTCGAGCGGCGTCGTCAGGGGAACGAGCCCCAGCCGAAGCCCGATCATCTCGTCGAACATGACGGAGGAGTTCTCGACGAACCGAACGGTGTCGATCGAGAACGTCGGGACGTCGGCGATCATCGCGCGGCGGATGCCGTTGGCGAACGCCGGCGTGAGCCCGCGGATCAGCACCCGCGCGCTGCGTTCGTCCCGTTCGACGTACTGGACGTCGAATTCGTCTTCCGTCATGTCAGACTCGCTTGTTCTTGGGCGCCTTCGTCCCGTCGTGCGGGATGGGCGTGACGTCCTCGATCCGGCCGATCTCGACGCCCGCACGCGAGAGCGCGCGGATCGTCGCCTGCGCACCGGGACCGGTGGACTTGTTGAGGTTGCCGCCGGGGCCGCGCACGCGAACGTGCACGCCCTCCAGGCCGGCATCCTTGACGCGCTCGGCGACGACCTCCGCCATCTGCATGGCGGCGTACGGCGACGCCTCGTCGCGGTTCTGCTTCACCACGGTGCCGCCCGACGACTTGGCGATCGTCTCGGCGCCCGTCTCGTCGGTGACCGTGATGAGCGTGTTGTTGAACGACGCGTACACGTGGGCGATTCCCCACTTTCCGTCCTCGGATTCACTCATGGTTGGTTACTCCTGTGACTCCGCGCGCTCGGGGTGGAGATCATCCGCGAGCGGGCTGTTCTCGTCGAAGGCGATGGCGCCTTCGTCGTCCACGTCGACCTTCACCGACGGACGCGTGACGCGGGCGCCGTTGACGGTGATGTGGCCGTGAACGATGAACTGGCGGGCCTGCTGGGTCGAGGACGCGAACCCCTGTCGGTAGGCGACCGTCTGGAGACGGCGCTCGAGCAGGTCGGTCACGTCCAGCGAGAGGACCGCAGAGATGTCGTCGTTGTCGCCGAGGATGCCGATGCGGCGGAGTCGTGCGACGAACTCCGCGCCGGCCTCCTGGGCGGCGTCGACGTCGCCCTGTGCCTCGCCGAGCAGGCGACGCGCCTCGCGTCGCATGCTGCGCAGCTCGGACTGGGCGCGCCAGAACTCCTCTTTGTTCTTCAGACCGTACCGCGAGAGGAGATCGGACTCCTCGGCGATGCGCTCGCCCTGGTACGGGTGATTCGGCGTCTCGTAGCCTTTCGTGTTCTTGCCGGTGCTCATTCCTCGTCACCCGCTTCGTCTTCGGCCATCTCCTCGCGGATCTCCTCGACGTTGACCCCGATGGTCCCCTCCGAGCGACCCGTGGACTTCGTGCGCTGGCCGCGTACCTTCTGGCCGCGCTTGTGGCGAACGCCCTTGTACGATTCGATGATCTTCATCCGGTTGATGTCGTGACGACGCTTCTCGCTGACGTCGGTGCCGACGAGGTGGGTCGTCTCTCCGGTGAAGAAGTCGTTCTGTCTGTTCGTCATCCACGACGGGACGTGGTCTTCGAGGTTCTCGGCGATGTCGACCACCGCGTCGAGATCTTCCTCGTCGAGGAGCCCGAACGTGGCGTTTCGGTCCACGTCGGCCTTCTCGGCGACCAGCCGCGCCGTGCGCGTGCCGATGCCGTCGAGTTCGGACAGGCTTCGCTCGACCGTCTTCGTCCCGTCGAGGTCAGCGCCCCCGATCCGGACGAAGTACTGGAGGTCTTCCTCCTCCTCCGGCGAGTCGTCCTGTGATTCTTCCGTGCTCATGTGTTGGTTGTGGTGAGCCCTACCGGCGCGAATCCGGCGGTGCTCGGTCCGTTCGAGCGTTGCGGCGGGGATTCGAACCCCGGAGGCAGTGACGCCACAGAGTTAGCAACCCTGCGCCTTGGGCCAGGCTTGGCTACCGCAACTCGCGTCGTAACATCGCCCTCTCGGACTCGGGACCCGACGCCCCTGCAGTTCGTGCATCTGTACCGTCCGGCCTTCAGTACTTAAACATCACGAAAGTCGCGGGGGCTGTGCCCCGTTCACACGGGCTCTCGGCGGCTATCCGCGGCGCGTGTCTTCCGAGCGGCGTCGGCCCGCATCTGCGGGAACGAGCAGTGGGAGCCGTTTGGCGTACTGTTTAGTAGGTGCCGAGGGTGGATCCCCGTATGAAGGCCGTCCAGTTCGACACCCACGGCGACCGCGACGTGATCGAGTACGGCGAGTTCCCCGACCCCGAGCCCGACCGCGGCGAAGTCCTCGTCGACGTCAAGGCCGGTGCGCTGAACCACCTCGACATCTGGACGCGGCGCGGGATGCCCGGCATCGACCTGGAGATGCCCCACATCCCCGGCAGCGACGCGGCCGGCGTCGTCGACGCCGTCGGGGAGGACGTGACGCGCTTCGAGCCCGGCGACCGCGTCGCCGTGAGCGCCGGCGTCTCCTGTGGCGAGTGCGAGTTCTGCCGGCACGGCGAGGAGTCGCTGTGCCCGTCCTTCCACATCATCGGCGAGCACGTTCGGGGCGTCCACGCCGAGCTCGCGGCCGTGCCCGCGGAGAACCTCGTCCCGGTCCCCTCGGGCGTCGATTGGGAGGTCGCGGGCTCCGCCTCGCTCGTCTTCCAGACCGCGTGGCGGATGCTCCAGACGCGCGCCGACATCGAGGCCGGCGAGAAAGTGCTCGTCCTCGGCGCCTCCGGGGGCGTCGGCCACGCCGCGGTACAGATCGCGGACCACGCCGGCTGTGAGGTGTTCGCGACCGCCTCCTCCGAGGAGAAGCTCTCGCACGCCGAGGCGTGCGGCGCCGACCACGTCATCGACTACGAGACGAACGACTTCGCGGAGGAGATCGCCGAGCTGACCGGGCGGCGCGGCGTCGACGTCGTCGTCGACCACGTCGGCGAGGCGACCTATCCCGACTCGCTGAAGTCGATGGCGAACGGCGGCCGCCTCGTCACCTGCGGCGCGACGACCGGCCCGAACCCCGACGCCGGGCTCAACCGCATCTTCTGGAACCAGCTGTCCGTGATCGGCTCGACGATGGCGACCCCCGGCGAAGTCGACGACGTCTTGGAACTCGTCTGGGACGGCACGTTCGAACCGCACGTCCGCAAGACGCTCCCGATGAGCGAGGCCGCCCGCGCACACGAGATGATCGAGAACCGTGAGGGCTTTGGCAAAGTGGTCGTTAAACCAGATAGTGAGCTCTGAAGCCGACGGCGACGCGGGAGAGAGCCCGGACGGCGGATACGTCCACGTGCCCGACGAGGTCGGCGGAGACGGGGACGACGTCAGCGGGGGCGCCGGCGCGTCCGAACCCGAGGCCGACGGGTTCGGCCGAAAGGGCTGGGTGCTGACGGCGGTGCTTTTCACCTGCGTCCTCGTCATCCCCGGCATCATCTACGTGTACCCGTACGCGGCGGGAGCGCTCGGCTTCTCGTTTTTCGCGACGTATCTCGCCTTACCGCTCGTCCCGGCCCTCCTGCTCGGCGCGGTCGCGGTCTGGTCGATGACCGCGGCGACGCGGACCCAGTAGGGTCGTTCCGCCGTTCGGTGGCGCTCCGCGCCCCTTCCGCGGGCCGAACGACAACCGTTTTGAACGACACCCGCGCAGTAGCGATATGTTGATCACCGTCTCCGGCCCGCCGGGAAGCGGGAAGAGCACGAACGCCGCGGGGCTCGCCGATCGGCTCGGCCTCGATCACGTCTCCGGCGGCGACATCTTCCGGGAGATGGCGGCCGAACACGGTATGACGCCCGTCGAGTTCAACGAGTTCGCGGAGGAGGATCCGCAGATCGATCGGGACCTGGACCACCGGCTTCACGAGATCGCCACGGGCCGCGACGACCTCGTGTTGGAGTCCCGGCTCGCCGGGTGGCTCTCCGCGGACCACGCCGACTTCCGGTTCTGGTTCGACGCCCCCGTGTCGATCCGCGCCGAACGCATCGCCGAGCGCGAGGGGAAACCCGTCGACCGCGCGAAGGCGGAGACCGAGCGCCGCGAGGCCTCGGAGAAGAAGCGATACCGCGAGTACTACGACATCGATATCGACGACCTCTCGATCTACGACGCCGCGTACAATACCGCCCGGTGGGGCCCGGAGGCGTTCATCGACGTCCTCGCCGCGACCATCGACGCGTACGACCCCGTGAGCGACGAGGGGAAAGCGCCGATCGAGGACGTGAGCTACGACTTCTAACTGCTCCACTCACCATCCCCGCATGACCCGACACCCCGACGACGCCGATTCCGACGACGCCGACTCCAGCGACACCGACCCCGACGACGGCACCGCCGAGCGCGGTGCCGACGACCTCCTCCGATCGCCGCCGGACGAGCGGTCGGTCCCGGAACTGCTCCGGTTCGGCGTCGTCAACGTCGACAAGCCGGCCGGGCCCTCCTCCCACCAGCTCTCCGCGTGGGTGCGCGACGCGATCAACGAGACGCTCGCCGCGCTGGACCCCGACGGCGCCCCGATCGAGGGGGTCGCGCACGCCGGGACGCTCGACCCCAAGGTCACGGGCTGTCTCCCGACGCTGACCGGCGACGCCACCCGAGCCGCGCAGGTCTTCTTGGAGGGGAGCAAGGAGTACGTCTCGGTGCTGGAGCTGCACGGACCGCCGCCGGCGGACTTCCGCGACGTGGTCGCCGAGTTCGAGGCGGAGATCTACCAGAAGCCGCCGCGCAAGAGCGCGGTGACGCGTCGGCTCCGCACCCGCACCGTCCACGACCTCGACGTGTTGGAGGTGGACGACCGACAGGCCCTGCTCCGGATCCGGTGTGAGTCCGGGACGTACGTCCGGAAGCTGTGTCACGACATCGGCCTCGCGACGGGCGTCGGCGCGCATATGGGCCATCTCCGCCGGACTGCCACCGACCCGTTCGACGACCGCGATCTGCACCCCTTACAGGACCTCGTCGACGGGCTCGCGTGGGCCGAGGCGGGCGACGACGCGCTCCTCCGCGAGGTCGTCCGCCCCGCCGAGGACGCGCTGGTCCACCTCCCGTCGGTGACGATCGCGCCCTCCGCCGCGCGCAACGTGGCCACCGGCGCGCCCGTCTACGCCCCCGGCGTCATCGACGCGGACCCGATATCGGAACGCGAGGAGAGCGACGACGCCGCCGACGCAGACGAACCCCCGCTCGTCGCCTGTCACACGCCCGACGGCGCCGCGGTCTGTCTCGGGCGACTGGTCGGCGATCCGGACGCCGAGTCGGGCGTCGTCGTCTCGCTGGAACGCGTCCTCGTCTGAGGCGGTCGCGACCGACGAGCGCGGAGTGAAACGAAGTCCTTAATTACCGGACTCTCGTTTTTTCTGATGCAGACAGGGACCGTGGGGTAGTGGTATCCTATGCGGATGGGGTCCGTATGACCTGAGTTCGACTCTCAGCGGTCCCATACAAATTCTGACTGCTCCTCATTATCAGCAGTCTCAGCGCCATCTAACGCCCGCAAACCGCGTTCGGGGGTGCGCGCTATGACCCGCCTCGGCGGCGGTTCCGGCGACGAACACGACCGATCCCATCCTGTCTCGGGCGTGGTTTCTTCCGTCGTGTGAGCCGTGAGAGCGCCACCGGAAGCGAGCCCCTCCTCACGAGTCAGGACGGGCCGCCTCCCACAGCGCCGCCAGCGTCGGCTCGTCGACGGCCGCAACGTACAGCGGTCCCTCTCGGCGGGTCACGCCACCGGCCGCCGACGCGAACAGCTCCGTGACCGCCTGTTCTTCCTCGTCCGGGTGGAATTGCACGAGCCCCTGAACGCGTCCCCGAGCGAACAGCCCGGAGTGAACGGTCGGCGACCAGCTGGAGACCACCCGCTTGACTTGCTCCTCCAGCGACGTCCGGATCGACTTGGCCCGCCTCGTGAGGTCGGGATCGCGCGGCACGTCCCGCCCGACGATCGTGGCGACGGTGGCGGCCGCTATCTCCACGTCGTTCTCGGCGGTCGTCGGTTCGCCCCCGTACCGGACGCCGTCGCCGCGGCGGGCGACATAGGTCTCGCCGGTCGCGGGCTGGTGGACTGCCGCGACCAACGGCTCGCCGTCTCGGAGGACCGCGGCCGAGGAGGCGAACGTCGGCAGTCCCGCGGCGAAGTTGTTGGTCCCGTCCAGCGGGTCGATGATCCAGCGGTACGGCTCGCTGCCGGCGAACTCGCCGGCCTCTTCGGCGAACACGGCGTGGTCGGGAAACGCATGCTGAACAATCGGGAGCATCCGCGCCTCGGCCGCCTCGTCGGCCGCGGCCTTCACGTCATGGGCGCCGTAGGTGGCCTCGTCGTCGCCGTCCTGGTACCGCTCGTGGAGTTCTGCCCCGCCCGCGAGGACGGCCCCGCGGGCGACCGCCGCCAGGTCGTCAATGTCTGGCCTCGTCACGCTCCGCGGTTCGACGTGTGCTCGAAAAAGCGTACCGGTGGTACAGAGAGGTCCGCAACCGCGTGGTCAGAGCCGCGCGCATCTTCCCGGTCGGCGAGCCCCCCGTGCGCGTTTTAGGGCCAGCGCCCGAGCGGGCGCGTCGACGAGATGGACGTGCTGCGGCGCGACATCGCGGATCTCGGCCGAGCGCAGCCCGCGGCGCGCCGGGGCCGAACCCGAACTGTTCCCCGGTGTCGGCCGCGATCGCCTCGAGCTTCTCGCCGTACCTGTACGGGGGCGTCGGTCCCGTCGACCCCGGCTAGCTTCGTCGCTGGTACTGCGGATCTGAGTGACGAGACGACGCGGGCGTACTGTCCGTCGTTGGATCCCCGATCGTGAGCCGCCAGGTGCGGACGGGATCGGGGCTTTCAGGGTCGCTCCCGAACGTCCATGAGGAAACACCGTTAGGTGCGTTCGGCCCGTAGGGGGGCCATGTCCGTCCGCTCTCGGCCGGTCGCCGTCGCCGCGTTCGCCCTGATCGCGACGCTGGTCGCGCGACCGGTCGCGGCCCACGTGGACTACGTCACCGAAGACGCGGGGGACCCGATCGACGCGGCGACGTTCACCGCAGACGTGTTGTCGGACCCGCTGAACGCCGCGGTGTTCGCAGGTGGCGGGCTCGCCGCGGTCGCCGGGATCGCCGTGTATCTCTGGGTGCGGCCGACGATCACCGACGTGGTCGTCCTCCGCGAGAAGCTCGCCGGCTACGGCGACCTCGTCCCGTGGATGCTGCGGCTCGCCATCGGCCTCCCGCTCGTCGGCGCCGGGTTCCAGGGGTACCTCTTCGCCCCGACGCTCGCGTTCGACACCGGAGCAAGCCCGTTCCTGCGGGTGTTGTTCATCGGGCTCGGCTTCTTCGTCCTCTTCGGGCTCGCGACGCGGATCGCTGCGGCGGTCGGCCTGCTGACGTACGCGTGGGTCCTCCTCACGGTCGACGCCGCCGCCGTCATCGCGATGGAGTACGTCCCGGTGTTGACCGCGCTCGTGATCCTCGGCGGGGGGCGCCCGAGCGCCGACGACATGCTGCTGGCGGTCGCGAGCACACCGGGGTCGTACTACGGTCGGATCGACCCCGTCCACCACCTGAAGTCGTTCCTCGACGCGTCGACGGCCCCGCTGCGCCGGTACGTCCCGACCGTCCTCCGCGTCGGAATGGGGGTCACGTTCGTCTACCTCGGCCTCATCGAGAAGCTCGCCGACCCCGGACGGGCGCTGCTCGTCGTCGAGAAGTACGACCTCACGTCGGTCGTCCCCGTCGACCCGGGGCTGTGGGTCGTCGGCGCCGGCGTGACCGAAATCGCGGTGGGGGTGGCGCTCATCGCCGGGTTCTTCACCCGCGGCGCGGCCGCGCTCTCGTTCGTGTTGTTCACGACGACGCTGTTCGGCCTCCCGGACGACCCGGTTCTCGCTCACGTCGCGCTGTTCGGGATGGCGTCGGCCGTCTTCACGCTCGGGTCCGGCCCGCTTTCGTTCGACCGCGCGGTCGGCCGTCCGGCGCTCGACGACGGCGCGGGCATCGCGACCGAGTAGCGGCTTCACACCGAGGCGCGGACGCAGGCGGGGGAGCCGGACGGCCGCCGCGGGCGCCGCTCCGCAACCACTAAACGCGGCTCGCTCCTTGCCTCGGTAATGGCCGATTGGACGGAGAAGTACCGCCCGAGCATGCTCTCGGAGGTCCGCGGCAACGACAAGGCCCGCGACGCGTTCGCGGACTGGGCGCGCTCGTGGGACGACCACCGCGAGGCCGTCGTCCTCCACGGGAGCCCGGGCGTCGGGAAGACGAGCGCGGCGCACGCCCTCGCGAACGACATGGGGTGGGAAACCGTCGAACTGAACGCCTCCGACCAGCGCACCGCCGACGTCATCGAGCGGTTCGCGGGACGGGCCGCGCGCAACGCCACCCTCGGCGGGAGCGCGGCGGGCGGCGGCGCGGCGGGCGGCGACACCGCCTCCCGGCAGCTCGTCATCCTCGACGAGGCCGACAACATCCACGGCAACTACGACCGCGGGGGGGCCTCCGCGATCACGAAGCTGGTCAAGGAGTCGGGCCAGCCCATCGTCCTCATCGCCAACGACTACTACGACATGGCGCGCGGGCTCCGCAACGCCACGCAGGAGATCGAGTTCCGCGACGTCTCCGCGCGCTCCATCGTCCCCGTCCTCCGCGACGTGTGCCGGAAGGAGGGGATCGAGTTCGAGTCGGACGCGCTCGAACGGATCGCCGAGCGGAACCGCGGCGACCTCCGGGGCGCGGTGAACGACCTGCAGGCGGCCACGGAGGGGCGCGGTTCGATCACGGTCGACGACGTTGTCACCGGCGACCGGGACAAGGCGCTCGGGCTGTTCCCGTTCCTCGACGCGGTCCTCAAGGAGGAGTCGGCGGAGGAGGCGCTCCAGTCGGCGTACGCCGTCGACGAGACGCCGGACGACCTGACGAAGTGGATCGAGAACAACGTCCTCGACGTGTACGACCCGATGGAGGCGGTCCGCGCGTACGACTTCCTCGCGAACGCCGACGTGTGGCTGGGCCGCGTTCGGGCCACCCAGAACTACACCTACTGGCGGTACGCCACCGACAACGCGGCGGCGGGCGTCGCCGCCGCGCGCGACGGGACGAAGGGCGGGTGGACGCGCTACGGTCGCCCGCAGTTCTGGAGTTCCTCCGACGCGACCGCGGATGAAGTGGTCGGACAGATCGCGGCAGAGAGCGGGTGTAGCGTCGCGACCGCGCGCCGCGAGGTGCTCCCGTTTCTGCAGGCGGTCACCCACCACTGCAAGCCCCGCGAACTGACGGTCGCGATGGCGGCCGCGTACGACCTCGACGAGGCTGGCGTCGCCTTCGTCACCGGCTCCGGCGAGTCGACGAACAAGGTGGCGTCGATCGTCGAGGACGCGCAGGCGCTGCGCGAGGATCGGATGGAGGACCACGCCGAGGGCGCCTTCGCCGGCGGCCGCCGCCCGGCGGACCAGAGTGCTCCAGCGGACGACGACTCGGGCGCTGCCGCCGGCCACGACGGGGCGACGACCGGCGATCAACCTGGCGGCGGTGGCGGCGAAAGCGGTGAAAACGGCGACAGCGGTGACAGCGGCGATGACGCTGCCGACGATGACGACGGACAGGCGGGACTGAGCGACTTCGTCTAGCGAGAGCGCGCGCTCGGGGGCGCCCGTGCGGTCGGCGCGACGGTCACTCGTCCGGCGGCGTCCCGGATCCGGTCTCCGAACCGGCCCCGTCGGAGCGGGGCGCGACCCGCCTGTCCGGCGCGGCGTCGGGTGCGCCGCTCTCCTCGGGATCGGTGAGATCGACATCGGTAAACTCGAACCGGGCGCCCCCCGTCCGACTCTCGGCCACTGCCACCTCCCAGCCGTGGGCCTCCGCGATGCGCTCGACGATGGAGAGCCCGAATCCGGTCCCGTCTTTGTCGGCCGAGTGGCCGGGATCGAAGACGGTGTCGCGCTCCGACGGGTCGATCCCCGTCCCGTCGTCGGCGACGTAGAAGCCGTCCGACAACCCTCCCACGAACACCTGGATCGGGGATCCGTCCTCTGCCCCGTGTTCGATCGCGTTCCGGAACACGTTCTCTAACGCCTGACGGAGCCGGCTCTGGTCGCACTCGATCCACGGCAGCGGTTCGTCGACCGTGAGGGCGGCGTCCGACGGGGCGTCGATCGTCTTCCACGCCCGATCCACGACACACCGGAGGTCGGTCGTCGCGGTCTCCTCGACCGACTCCCCCTCGCGGGCGAGCGCGAGGAGGTCCGAGATGAGGCTGTCCATGTAATCGAGCGCGTCGTGGGCGCGGTCCAACCGCTCGCGGACCGCCTCGCCGTCGGCGTCGCCGGCGAGTTCGATGTTCCCGACCGCGACGGACAGCGGGTTTCGCAGGTCGTGAGAGACCACGCTGGCGAACTCCTCTAACCGCTCCCGCTGCTGTTCGAGCTGTTTGCGCCGCTGGACCCGCTCGTCGGCCGGGAAGAGATAACCCACCACGTCGCCGGTTTCGTCACGCGCGCCGCGCTCGTGGACCCACTCGCACTCGTCGCTCGCCGTGATCCGGTACGTCACGTCGACCGCGCCCTCGTCGAGCGCGTCGCGGAGCCGGCCCCTGTCGTCGGACGCGACGACCCGGAGCCAGTCGGACCGCGGCAGCGCCTCCGGGTTCAGATACGACTCGCCGGCGGCCTCGACGACGAGTCGGGTCGGGTCGCCGTCCGGTCGCCGATACGCGACCCCCGGCCGACGCTCCATTGGGTCCGTCACACGTGGTCCACTCATCTGTAGAATAATAAACCTTTCTCAAATATCAGTTATTTTGGGGGTCGTGTTGACACGATGCTAACATCATTCGTGCCTCAGAGACGTTGGTACATCGTTTTATGCCTGAAAACAACCGTTGGATCTAACATCTACCTAATTCGTATCATGTTCGGATCACGTGTCTGACGGCGGGCTGACCGGGAGATCGGTTTTAATCACCGTGGGATCGTGGTCCCGGTATGCGCGCGGCGATCCTTCGCGAATACGGCGAACCGCTGGCCATCCGCGACATCCCCGAGCCGGAGCCCGGCCCCGACGGCGCCGTGGTCCGCGTGGCGGCCTGCGGGGTCTGTCGGAGCGACTGGCACGCGTGGGCGGGGCACGGCGAGTGGGCCGACGACCGAGTCCCCCGCGGACAGGTGCTCGGCCACGAGCCCGCCGGCGAGGTGGTCGCCGTCGGCGACGCGGTGGATCGGTTTGCGCCGGGCGACCGCGTCGTCGTCCCCTTCTCGCTCGGTGACGGGACCTGTCCGCGCTGCCGGCGGGGGCACGGGAACGTCTGCGACGACGGGCGGGCGCTCGGGTTCGAGCCCGACGCCCCCGGAGCGTTCGCCGAGCGCGTCGCCGTCCCGGACGCCGACTACAACCTCGTCGAGCGCCCGCCGTGGCTCGACGCGACCGCGGCGGCCGCGCTCGGCTGCCGGTATATGACGGCCTACCACGCCCTCGCGGACCGAGCCGGGCTCGACGGCGGCGAGTGGCTGGCCGTCCACGGCTGCGGCGGCGTCGGGCTCTCGGCGATCCAGCTGGGCGACGCGCTCGGCGCGCGGATCGTCGCCGTCGACGTCGACGACGGCGCCCTCTCGCTCGCCCGCGACGTGGGCGCCGACGAGACCGTGAACCCGAGCACGCTCGGCGGTGAGGAGAGCGAACCCGTCCCCGAGCGCGTCAGGTCCCTCACCGACGGCGGCGCCGACGTGTCGGTCGACGCGCTGGGGATCGCCGAGACGTGCCGCAACTCGGTTCGGTCGGTGCGGCCGCGGGGGACCCACGTGCAGGTCGGGCTGACCACCGACGCCGAACGCGGCGAGGTGTCGCTCCCGACCGACTGGATGACCCGCTGGGAGGTGTCGTTCGTCGGCTCGCGCGGCATGTCCCCCACCAGCTACGACGACCTGTTCGCGCTGGTCGAGGCGACCGACGTGGATCCCGCCGCGCTGGTGAGCGACGAGCTCGCCCTCTCCGAGGTCTCGGCGCGGCTCGCCGGGATGAACGAGTACGACGCGCGCGGCGTCGAGGTCGTCACGGAGTTCGACGGGTAGCGCCTCACTCCTCGCGCTCGACGCCGAGTCCGGGGATCGCGACGCGCTCTTCGACGCGCTCCATCAGCTTCGACGCGGTGAGGACCAAGGCGAGGTACGTCACCCCGGTCACGACGAAGATGAGCGTGTACCGGAACGTCTCGGAGGCGACCTGGTCGGCCCGGTAGTACAGTTCGGGGACGGTGATGAAGGCCGCGAGCGACGAGTACTTGATCAGGTAGACGAACTCGTTCGTCCACGACGGGATCGCGTACCGGAGCCCCTGCGGGAGCACGACGTGGTATATCGTCTCCAGCTTCGAGAGCCCGATCGCGCGGCCGGCGGTGATCTGCCCCTCCTCGACGCTCTCTAAGGCGCCTCGGATGTACTCGGCCTGATAGGCCGCCCCGTTGAGCGTGAAGCCGAGGATCGCCACCCAGACCACGTCGCGAACGAAGACGCCGGAAAACGCGCCGGGCACGTAGCTCGCGAGGTTGAGCCCGTAGTAGAGCACGAACAGCTGCGCGAGGAGGGGCGTCCCGCGCAACAGCTCGGTGTACGCGAGCGAGAGCCACGCCGAGAACCGCCCGTACACGCGGGACACCGCCAGCGGCACGGCGATGAAGAAGCCGAACACGAGGCTCACGGCCGTTATCACGACCGTGAGCCACGTTCCCCGCGCCAGTTCCGGCGTGAGCTCGACAACGAAGGCGGCGTCGGCGGCGTACGCGGCGAGTCCGGGGACCGCCGCCACGGTCGCCTCGACCGCGCCCGGCGGGAGGAGCGGCTGGCCGACCGGAACGAGGACGCCGCCGAGCCACCGGTTGACCCAGCTGACGACGAGCCAGCTCCAGAACAGCGCGCCGACGGAGAGGAGGAGGAGCCGGCCGACCGAGCGGTCGGAGTCGGCCACGCGTTCCCGGACCGTCGCGGGTCTCGTCGCGCTCGCCATCAGTCGT
The DNA here is from genome assembly GCF_052439115.2 of Halorubrum sp. FL23. NCBI lineage: Archaea > Methanobacteriati > Methanobacteriota > Halobacteria > Halobacteriales > Haloferacaceae > Halorubrum > Halorubrum sp. FL23. The sequence goes on along the minus strand of NZ_JBQVRO020000002.1, from coordinate 174,054 downwards.
GGCTCGCGATCCGTTCGAGGAACCGGCCGGTCCGGTCCTCCTCGGGGTTCTCGAAGAGCTGTTCCGGCGGTCCGCGCTCGATCACGTGGCCGTCGTCCAAGAACACGATCTCGTCGGCCACCTCCCGGGCGAAGCTCATCTCGTGGGTGACCACGAGCATCGTCATCCCCTCGTCGACGAGCCCGTGCATCACCTCCAACACCTCGCCGATGAGCTCCGGATCGAGCGCGCTCGTCGGCTCGTCGAACAGCATCAGCTTCGGCTGCATCGCCAGCGCGCGGGCGATGCCGACCCGCTGCTGTTGGCCCCCGGAGAGCTCCGCGGGGTAGGAGTCGAACTGCTCGCCGAGCCCGACGCGCTCCAGTTGGGCCTCGGCGCGGTCGCGGGCCTCCGCCTCCGAGAGCCCGAGCACGCGGCGCGGGCCGAGCGCGACGTTACCGACCGCGGTGAGGTGCGCGAACAGGTTGAACCCCTGGAACACCATCCCGACTTCGCGGCGGAGGGCGTTGACGTCGAGGTCGGGCGAGAGCACCTCTTCGCCGTCCAGTCGGATCGATCCCTCCTGCGCCTCCGCGAGCCGGTTGACACAGCGCAGCATGGTCGATTTCCCGGAACCGGACGGCCCGATCAGGACGGTCACGTCGCCCCGGTTCATCTCGAAGGAGACCTCGTTGAGCACCTGCTCGTCGCCGTACCACTTCGAGACGTCCGTCACGCGGAGGAAGTCGTCGTCACTCACGCCGACTCACCCTCCGGGATCGCGTAGTGGTCGCCGAGGTAATCGAGCGCGCGGTTCGTCGTGAACGTGAGGACGAAGTAGATTGCACTGATGAAGAGGATGACTTCGAGCACTGCGGTCGTCTGCTCCGAGAACAGGTCGTACCCCCGAGTGAGCAGCTCCGCGAGCCCGATTGCGAACACGATGCTCGTGTCCTTCAACACGATCGTGAACTCGTTTTGAAAGCCCGGGATCGACCGGCGCAGGGCCTGCGGCACGACGACGTACCGGACCGCCTCGAACCGGGACAGGCCGATCGAGCGCCCGGCCTCGAGTTGGCCGTCGTCGACGCTCGAGAGGGTCGCCCGGAAGATCTGCGACTGGTACGCGGCGCTGCGCAGGCCGAGTCCCAGTATCCCCGCCGTCATCGCCGAGGAGATCGAGACGACGCCCAGGTTGATCTGCGGAACGCCGACGACGAAGTACATCACGATGAGGATCACGACGATCGGCGTCCCGCGAAGCACGATGCCGACAATGCTGACGGCCCGTTCGAGGAGTCCGTCACTGTACACCTCGACCGCACCGGCGGGGAACCCGACGACGAAACCGAGGAGGATCGACGCGAACGTGATCCCGATCGTCAACAGGGCGCCGACACCGAGGTAGTCGGCGTTGCTGACGACGAACTCCCAGTCCGCGGCCTCGCCGATGAACGCGAGCGCCGCGAGCGCCTCTCCCGCCGGGAGATCGGCCGCGACGCTGGCGATCGCCGCGAGCGCGAGCGTCCCCGGGTCCGACATCCTACTCCTGCCCGAACCAGTTGTTCGTGATCTCGCTGTACGTCCCGTCGTCGCGGACGGTCGCGAGCCCGTCGTTCAGCGCCGACTGGAACTCCGACTCGCCCTGCCGGATACCGAAGCCGAACCGCTCGCCGGTCTCCTCGACGAACGCGACCGCCACGTCGCGGTTGGCCGCGAACGTCTCCGCGACCGGGAGGTCGATGACGACGGCGTCCACGTTCTCGTTCGCGAGGTCCTCGACCGCGAACACGTAGCTGTCGTACGAGGAGTAGTCGCCCTCGGCGATGATGCCCGGATCGATGAGATTCGCCGACACCTGGTCGGCGCCGGTCGTCCCGGACTGCGCGCCCACGGGGACGCCCTCGAAGTCCTCCCACGCCGACGGCTGGAAGTCGCCGCCCTCGCGCACGAGGATCGCCTGATCCGACTCCCAGTAGGGGTCGGAGAAGGCGATCGTCTCCTGCCGGTCCTCGGTGATCGTCATCGCGGCGGCGATCACGTCGATCTCCTCGTTCTGGGTGAGCGCGGGGATGAGCGAGTCGAACTCGAAGGTGGCCCACTCGCCCAGCTCGTAGTCGGTCTCTCCGACGACGGCCTCCAGCAGGTCGATGTCGAATCCGACCAGCTCGCCGTCCTGCTGCATCTCGAACGGCGGGAAGCCGGGCGCCGTACCCGGAGTGATCGTGGTGCTGTCGTCGCCGAGGCAGCCGGCGACGCCGGTGAGTCCGACGGCGCTGGCCCCGCCGGTCAGCTTCAGGTACGTGCGACGGCTCATGTCCGTCTCCGCGCGGTATGACATACCGGTGGGAGAACGGGAATCGTTTTTAACCTTTCCTCCTTGGGCGCGTGATTCGTGCCCGGACGCGCCGTTGCACGCGCTCAAGCGGGATTCTCACCCGATCGCTCCGCGCCTCAGTCGCCGCGGACGGGACCGGTCGTCGCCCCCTCCGACCCGACGTCTCTGACCGCCCACGCGGCGCCGAGCGCGAGGGCGGCCGCGACGCCGAGGGCGACGAGGTTGAGCTGCTGCCAGAACGCGGTGTACAACACCAGGTCCCGGCCGAGGAGCAGGGTCCCGACCAGCGCGGCCATCGACACGGCGGCGAGCAGGCGGACCGTCTTCGCGGTCGACCGGTCGAGCCCCGGGTAGCCGCTGCGGACGGCCTCCGTGGCGTACGCGACGGTCGCGACGAGCCCGAGGTGGCCGGCGAGCCCGGTCACGTAAAACCCCGCCTGCGCGCCCGGCGAGTAGGTGACGAAGGGGACCGCCCGCGAGAACACCGCGCTGGCGACGATCCCGACCGCGGCGACCGCGACCGCGGCCCTGAGCAGCCGGGGGGAGCCGCGGCCGCCGCCCCAGATGGTCGCCAGCCCGAGTAGCGTGAAGATCCCCAGCGCGACGATCAGGTGCGCCGCGTGCGTCGACACCGTGTAGCCGCCGGGAACGAGTCCGCCGAGGGTGACGGTGAGCGCGCCGACCGTGATCTGCAGCGGGAGGATCGCGACCGCGAGCGTCGCCGCCAGCCGGGTTCGACGGTCCCGACCGCCGAACCACGACCAGCCGGCGACGCCGATGATGAGGAACCCGGTGACCATCGCCCACACGCGGTGGAACCACTCGATGAAGTCCGGGTTGATAGTGAGCGTGGGGATGAACTGATCGGAGCAGAGCGGCCACTGGGCCTGACACGCTAGCCCTGAGCCGGTCGCCGCGGTGTACACGCCGAGCGCGAACAACACCAGCGTCATCCCGGTCGTCGTCGCCGCGTATCGCCTGAAGGTCAACCACGCGGGCCGAAGACTCATTGGTCGAGTTCGGGTTTGAGCGCACTTAGACCGTTCGGAGGCTCCACGCGGACGGGAACGCGGTGACCGGAGAACAGCGATCGAGGAGACAGCGACGGCCCGCCCTTACCCCGACAGTTCCCGCTTCGCGCGGCGGGCCCGGTCCGACATCTCCTCGTTCCCCTCGACGTCGGCGAGGGTCTCGAGCGCCTCCAGCTGCCGCACCGAGTCGTCGAGGAACGAGAGCACGTCGCCGGTGTAGGCGTACACCATGTAGTCGTCGCTCATCACGTCCACGATCGCCTGCGGCCCGAGCCCCTCCGCGCGGAGCTCCAACACGTACCGCATGAACTTCTCCTCCGGACAGCCGCAGTAGGGGTTCGCCTGACAGTCGCAGTCGAGGAAATCCTCCGCGAAGTCCAAGATCCGGTCCCGCGTCGTCGAGTCGAGCTTCGAGAGCCCGTCGCCGGTGAACAGCATGTCCAGCGTCGCGCCGGCGAACGCTCCCTTCGGGATGTTCGTCTCCAGCTGGGAGGCGAGCTGCCGGTGGTTCTTCACGTAGATCTTGTTGGTGAACGCCACGGTTACCCGCGAATACGCCGGCTGGGAGTAAAAGCGACGTGGTCGCGGTGGCAGTCGACGCGCCGGCGCCCGACGCCGCTCACCGGACGGCACCGCGTCACACGCCCGTCCGGGAGTCGTAACGGTTATTTATCAAAGCGGGATAGATATCGACGCGTGTCCGGGTTAGGGTAGTGGACTATCCTTCAGCCTTGTGGAGGCTGAGACGCGGGTTCGATTCTCGCACCCGGACCTTTTCGCGACGACCACCAAGAGGAGTGGTACCGCCGGGAGATACGGTCGGTGTTCCCCGCCCTACGCCGGGAGCATCGACGCGAGTCGGTCCGCGAGATCGTCCCGGTGGACCTTTTCGGTCGAGACGTCGGTCCCGCCGGCCCCCGACTCCTTGAACCCCGTTCCGGTCGGGACGAGGACGACGGACTCGTCGGCGTCGATCTCGCCCCGGTCCGCGAGACGCGACACGCCCGCGAGCGTCGTCGCGGACGACGGCTCGACGCAGAAGCCACCGTCAACCGCGAACTGGCGCGTCGCGGTGCGTATCTCGTCGTCGGTGACGGAGACGACGGCGCCGTCCGTGTCGCGAACTGCGGCGAGCGCACGAGCGCCGCTCGGCGGGTTCGGATTCCCGATCGAGTGAGCGATCGTCTCGCCGGTCTCGTCGGGCGACAGCGGCGTCGGATCCGTCGCGCCCGCCTCGAACGCCCGGGTCAGCGGGTCGCTGGCGGCGGTCTGGACGAGACACAGCCGGGGCGACTCGTCGATCAGCCCCGCGCGTTCGAGGTCCCGGATACCGAGCCAGACGCCCGAGGCGAACCCGCCGGAGCTCGCCGGCAGCGCGATCACGTCGGGCATCTCCGGGGCGAACGATTCGCAGATCTCGAACAGCGCGGTCTTGTACCCGCTGATGCGGGTCGGCGCGTCGCTCACGAGGACGTCGATCGGGAGCCGCTCGGACAGGTCGAGCGCGTCGCCGTACAGCTCCCCGTAGTCGCCGTCGACCTGCACGACGGTCGGCTCGTACCGAGCGATGTGCTCCAGCCGACCCGCCGGGATGTCCGCCGGGACGAACACGACGCACTCCCGGTCGAGGCTCGTCGCGTGCGCGGCGGTGCTGATCGCCATGTTGCCGTACGAAACCGTCCCCACGACGTCGTCGCCGGTCGCGATCGTGTGAGGAACCGCCACCGCGCTCCCGCGGTCCTTGTACGCGCCGGTCGGGCTCTCGCCCTCGTCCTTGACGAACACCCGAGCGCCGGCGACCTCGTCGAGCCCGGGGCTCCGAACGAGGGGCGTGCCGCCCGCGGCCCGCGAGACGCCCTCGGGGCGATCGATCGGCAACAGCGCCTCGTACCGCCACATTCCGTCCCAGCTTCGACAGTCGTCCCACGAGAACGCCGTCGGCCGCGCGTCGATCCAGAGCGGCTCACCGCAGGCACATCGGACGCGGTCGTCGTCGTAGCGCTCTCCGCAGCGGTAACAGCTCAACGAACGGGGCATACCGACGCTGCGACGGCCGGAAAGATAGGCGTTTTCTTGCGTTTCGGCGGGTGTCCGCTCGCCCGCCCCTGCCGCTCTCGCCAGCAGGTATATGTCGACCGGCGGCGATGGATGCTTCCGATGGCCGACATTCCCGATCGCCGGGCCCTCGTCCGCGGCGCGGGGGCGCTGTTCGCGTTCGGCACGCTCGGCGTGCTCGCCCTCGCGACGTACTCGGTGCCGTCGCTCCGCGAGACCCCCGAACTCGCGTCGCTGCCATACGCGGCGCTCGTGGCGATCGCGTCGGTCAATTCGCTGCTGCTGTTGGCGGTGTTCACCGGAGTGGGAACGCTGACCGCTCCGCGGCTCGGCCTCGACTCGCACGTGTTCTCGTGGGCGACCGGCGGCGATCCCGACTGGGGGGCCTTCCGAAAGTCGCTCCCGCTCGCGGCGGTCGCGGGCGTCGTTCTCTTCGCCGTCATCGCCGTGCTGGACGCCGCGTTCGCGCAGTTCACCCGGGCGTCTCTCGGGGAGCTGTCGGCCGGGAGCGGGGCGCTGAGCGACCTCTACGCGTCGGTCCCGATGCGACTGCTCTACGGCGGGGTGACGGAGGAGATACTCCTCCGCTGGGGCGTTATGGCCCCGGCCGCGTTCGTCGTCTGGTGGGTTCGGAACAGGATCGGCGAGCCCTCGGCGGCGCCGGGGGAGACGACGATGTGGATCGCCATTGTCGTCAGTGCAATCGCGTTCGGCGTCGGGCATCTGCCTGTGCTCGTCTCGACGGTCGGGTCCGCGCCCGCCCTGATCGTCCGCACCGTGCTCCTGAACGCGCTCGCGGGGATCGCGCTCGGCTGGCTGTTCTGGCGGCGGTCGCTCGAAACCGCCATGGCGGCACACGCCGCGTTCCACGTCGCGCTCGTCGGGGTGTCCGCGGTGCTGATCCGGGTCGCGTGATCGCGAACTGGACCGGCGCCCCTCACGGTGTCGTGAGTCGGTGGACGTTCTCGCAAGGCGGTGTTACCGGGGGGAACGTCCGACGCGCTCCGTCACGCACCGTGAACTTATGTGTCGGTCGGGCGTCGTGTCGCCCGTTATGAACGGACGTGGCGCGCCGTGAGAGGGCGGCGTCTGCCTCGGCGGAGCGCCGGGATCGGCGTCGCCGGCGCGGCGGTGATCCGGCAGGCCGACGCGACCCACTACGTCGACGACCGCCCGGAGCCCGTCGAACCGCAATGAGCGGGACGACGGATCCGGGGCCAGATGCCGACGACGACAGTACCGCGACCGACGACAGTCGCGCGGTCGACGGCGAGCGCGACGCAACTACCGCCGACACGATGCGCGAACGCGCCGACGAGAGTCGACTGAAGCTCTGGCTGCTGGTGCGCGCGAACCGGCTCGTCGTCGCCGGCGTCCTGACGGTCGTCGTCTTCCTCGCCTTCGTCGCCGTGGCGGCCGCGTTCTCCCCGTCTCTCGCGGGGAAGGTCGGGGCGAGCGACCCGATCGAGACGTTGTTCGCTTCGATGATCACGGCGATCGTCACCGGAGCGACGCTCGTCGTCACGATCGGCCAGCTCGTGCTCACGCAGGAGAACGGCCCCCTCGGCGACCAGCGGCAGCGGATGGACGACACGCTCGCGGTCAGAGACGACATCGCGGCGCTGACCGGTGCGCCGGCTCCCACGAACCCCGCCGCGTTCCTCGACGCGATCCTCGGCGCCGCGTCGGGGTGCGCGCGGGACCTCCGCGAGTCGGTCCGCAGTCGGGGGAACGGCGATGGCGGGCCGGCCGGGACTGCCCTCGAAGCCGATATCGACGACCTCACCGCGGATGTCGTCGAGAACGCCTCCGCCGTGCGCGGTCGGCTCGACGGCGCGACGTTCGGCTCCTTCGACGTCGTGTTCGCCGCGCTGGACTTCAACTACAGCCGAAAGATCGCTCGGATCGAGCATATCCTCGCCGACCACGACGAGGCGCTCACCGAGGCGGAGCGAGACCGCCTCGGGGAGCTAAGGGAGTCGCTGTCGCTGTTCGCCCCCGCCCGCGAGCACGTCAAGACGCTGTACTTCCAGTGGGCGCTGATCGACCTCTCGCGGCTGATCCTCTACGCCGCGGTGCCCGCGCTGCTCGCCGCGGGGTTCATGGTCGCGGTCGTCGACGCCGGGACGTTCCCGGGGCAGACGCTCGGGATCGACCACGTGACGCTCGTCGTCGGAGGCGCGTTCGCGGCCACGCTCCTGCCGTTCTCGCTGTTCGTTGCCTACGTGCTCCGGGTCCTCACGCTCGCGAAGCGGACGCTCGCGATCGGTCCGTTGGTGTTGCGGGACTCCGGGGAGTCGGGGTAGTCGAGCGCGACCGGTCTCGGAACGGCCGGTCTCACCGAGCCAGGTTTCTGATAGCCCTAATTTATATTTAGATCGATATTAATCGTGACATATGGTACCGTCACACGATTGGCTCTCGCTCGATGAGGGGGAGGACGTCGTCTGGAGTGGACAGCCGCGGCTGCGACGGATCGTCTCGAACGTCGTGACGTTCGTCGTCTGGTCGCTGGCGGCGTTCGCGGCGGCGTTCGTTCTCACCGCCGTGCTGAACGTCGATCTTCCCGTCCCGGATCGGGCGGTGTGGGCCGTCGCCGCCCTCTGGGCGCTGCTTCAAGCCGTCAGTCCCGTCCGGGCGTACCTGCGAACGAAGAACACCGACTACCTCCTCACCGACGAGAACGTGTATAAGAAGACCGGCGTCTGGTCGGAGAACGTCACCCGAATCGGCGTCGGCGACGTCCAGAACACGCAGTTGAAAAAGAGCTTCTTCGGGAACGTCTTCGACTACGGGACGATCCTCCTCAGCACGGCCGGCGGGAGCGGCGTCGAGATGTCGATCGAGGATCTCGACGACCCCGACGAACTCCGCACCGAACTCCGGTCGAGGATCTCCCGGACCAGCGACGGGAGCCGGGATGGACCCGGAGAGGGACACGGCGGCCTCGATCCCGAAACGGTCGGAACTCTCGTCGACGAGGCGACGGAACTGCGCAAAACCGCGGAAACCATCGAGCGACGCCTCCAATAGACCCATGGCAGACCCGACTACCCAATCCGACGCCCCCGCATCGACGCCGACCGACCAGCCGGTCCCCGAGTGGCTCTCGCTCGAGGAGGACGAGGAGATTCAGTGGATAGGCGAACCCGTTCCGGTCAGCATCGTCGGGACGGCCGTCTGGGGAGTGGTTCTCACAGTCGTCCTCATCGGCTTTCTCATCCTGCTCATGCTGCCGTTCTCGTGGCTCTCGCTGAAGAACACCGACTACGTGGTGACCAACAAGTCCCTGTACGTCAAGAAGGGAATTTTGGGAACGAACATCGAGAGCGTCGGCCTCGACAAGATTCAGAACACCGAGTACAGCCAGTCCTTCTGGGGGAAGCAGTTCGGCTTCGGCAGTATCGATATCAGCACCGCCGGAAGTTCCGGCGCCGAGATCAGTTTCCAGAACGTCGAGGACGCCCGCGGCGTCCGAGAGACTATCTCCGGGATGGTTAGCGAATACGGCGCGGAACACCGGCGGTCGAGTCCGACGGGCGACGAGACGACGGACCCGGCCGTCGCCGATACGGCCGACCGGATGGAGGAACTGGTGGAGGAGCTTCGCGGCACGCGGCGAGCCATGGAGCGGATAGAGCAGCACCTGAGCGAGGAAGGAGAAACGTCGGTCGACGACGCCCCTTCCGCCGAAGACGCCGGGGACTGAGCCTCCCGGCCGCGTTTCGGTGTGTCGGGGGCCTGTCAGGGGCCCGGGAGCGGCCGCTCGCGGATCGCGGAAATGTCGTCCGCGACACTACCGGGCGAGAATCTACTTGTGGGCGTGGTGAAAATGAACCGAAGATCAGCGACTTCGGCACAGCAGTACATTCATTACTTCAGCACACTAAGTACAGGATATGCCCGTTCGTATCGAGGAATTCGAAACAGGCGACCTACCAGACGGCCCGAGCGTCCCCGAGCAGATACTCGTCCACCTGTATGCGAATCAAGACAAAGCGTTCACCCGGTCGGAAATTGCGACCGGAATCGATGAAGACCCGAACACAGTCGGAACCGCTCTCTCCCGGTTGAAGCAGCGAGATCTCGTCAGACACAAAGGAGAATACTGGGCGATAACCGAGGATCTGAATCGTGTACAGGATGCGTACGATCTCCATACAATAACGGAACAATTCGACGACGAGGACGGGGGCATCAATCCGGACGAATGGGACGCCGTCGCTCCGGACGAACCACACCCGAGTGAACGGGATTAATAAATGCAACCGGAGCGAGGAGATGTCGTTCGGAGTTCCGATCCGTTCAAACTGGGCGAAGAGCGCCAGCGTCCGTGGTTGATCGTCAACAATGACTCCCACCCGTTCGGCGACGAGCAGTTCCTCGCGGTTGCCATCTCGACCAAGGAGTACGAAGACTCTCTCTCTCGTTGGAGTCCGACGTGTGGGAAGTCGGCAGTGTTCCGCGCGAGTCGTTCGTCTCTCCGTGGGCAGTCCACTCACCGCGAAGCGAAGACCTGGTAGCGTGGCAGGGCCGTGTTACTGACGAATTCGTCGATGCCGTCGTTGACGAGATCGAGACGTATCTCCGGTAGATACGGAGTGTCGCCCGCAACACTAACGACCGGTCTCATCTCCGGCGGCGTGCCGCGTCGACCGGGAAACCCTCGTGGCGGGCGGTCGCCTGCGCGGCGACGGGCGGGTCGCGTCAGCGACCGTATGTGACGCGCCTGGGTTCTCCGCGCGGTCATCGCTCCCATCGGGGAGTACTCGGGCGGGGACTGAGGGCGCGCGTCCCCGGATAGCCGCCGACCGTGGTTAAAAGGTCCGTTGCGCGGTCACTCCTCCTGTTCGGCCCCGCCGACGACCGGCCCGTCGCCGTCGTCCGCCTGCGGCTCCGAGACCGACACGGGATCGATCCCCCGCCGAGCGGCGTCGAACTCGGAGAGGAGGTAAACGAGCGCGACGAGTAGCAGGACGCCGATCGGGAGCAGCACGAACGGCGAGATCCCGAAGAATCCCCACACGAGCAGCAGCGCCACCGAGACCATCGCCACGGTGACCGCGTAGTAGATCTGGGTGCGGACGTGGTCGATGAGGTCCGCGCCCGTGAAGGTCGCTGACAGCACCGTCGTGTCAGAGATGGGTGAGCTGTGGTCGCCGAAGATCGCCCCCGAGAAGATGACGCCGACCATGACCGCGACGAGGGTGTGTCCCTCCGCGCCGCCCCCGGTGATCTCCCAGGCGATGGGGACGGCGATGGGCGTCATGATCCCCATCGTCCCCCAGGAGGTTCCCGTCGAGAAGGCGATGAAGCCGGCGACGATCAGCACGAGCGCGGGGAGGACGGGCTGCGGGACCGTTCCCACCGTCGCCTCGGCGACGTACTGCCCCGTCTCCAGCGCGGAGATGACCTCGCCGATCCCCCACGCGAGCACGAGGATGGACACCGCGGTGAGCATGATCCCGAAGCCGTCGACCGCGTACTCCGTCGCCTCGCCGAACCCGAAGATCCGGTAGGCCCTCCCGAGCACGAACCCGGACAGCACCATCCCGAACGCGCCGATCATCAGCGCGGTCGCGAAGTCGGCCCCGATGACCGCGCTCCACAGGCGGTCGCCCGCGCTCCCGAACTCGGCCGCGAGCAGGTCGGACAGAAAGCCGGTCGGCGCGAACCCGCCCGACCAGAACGCGGTCGCGACCGTGACGACGATCAGGACGGCGACCGGCGCGAAGAAGTTGATCAGCCGCGTCGTCGACGCCGGCGGCTCGCCCAGCTCGCCGGCCACGTCCTGCATCGGCACCGCCTCGTCGCGGGTGACCTTCCCGCTCGTCCACGACCGGTGTTCGGCCGTCAGCATCTCCCCGTAGTCGCGGCCCCACAGCACCACGATGGCGACCATCGCGACGGCGAGGATCGCGTACATGTTGAACGGGATCGAGGCGAGGAACACCTCGAAGGTGCTGGGTCGGTTCGCCTCGGCGACGCCCGCCTCCGCGTACCCCTCGTCGATCAGCGACAGCTGGAACGCGACCCACGAGGAGATGCCCAGCGTGGCGACGGGCGCGGCGGTGGAGTCGACGATGTACGAGAGCTTCTCGCGGGAGATGCGGAGCTGATCGGAGACGTCCTTCATCGCCGAGCCGGCGATGGCCGTGTTGGCGTAGTCGTCGAAGAAGAGGACCAGCCCGAGGACCCACGCCGCCAGCCCCGCCTTGCGCTGGGTGTCGAGGCGTTCGATCGCCCAGTCGCGGACGGCGTAGGTCCCCCCGAGGTTCCACACCATCGCCACGCCGGAGCCGAGCAGCAGCGTGAACACGAGAATCGTCGCCTGGAACCCGTCGTCGGCGATGATCGCCGCGACGATCCAGTCGAAGGTCTGGACGATTCCGAGACCGCCCGTGTAGATAACGGCTCCCGACCAGATTCCGAGGAACAGCGACAGGATCGCCTTGCGAGTGGCGACCGCCAGCGCGATGGCGAGCAGCGGCGGCAGGATCGAGAGCGCTCCAAACTCTGACATGGCGCGAAGATACCGTACACCCGTATTTAAAACGTGTTAACCAGCGGAGTCGGCCGCTCGCGGCCGACCGGAGCGCGGTGGCCGGCGACTGAACGGCGCCCATCGGTGGCGGTTCGTCGGGGACCCGGCGCCGTCGGCGACGGGTCGCGATCGAGTCGACAGGGAGGTGCTGTCGTTACCCCGCCCGGCGGAATCGGCGCGTATCCGAACGCACTTACGTCCCTGTGACCGACCCACGTGCAATGTCTGTACGAGTCGGCATCCTCGGTGCCACCGGCGCCGTGGGTCAGCGGTTCATCCAGTTGCTCGACGACCACCCGACCTTCGACCTCGCCGCGGTCACCGCCAGCGCGGACAGCGCGGGCAAGACCTACCGCGAGGCCGCCAAGTGGCGCGTCGACACCCCGATCCCGGACGACGTCGCCGAGATGGAGGTCACGGAGACGACGCCCGCTGGCGTCGCGGACGCCGACGTGGACCTGCTCTTCTCGTCGCTCCCCTCCGGCGTCGCGGCCGAGGTCGAGCCGGCGTTCTTGGAGGAGGGATACGTCGTCTCCTCGAACTCCTCGAACGACCGCATGGCGATGGACGTACCCCTCACCATCCCCGAGATCAACCCCGGACACCTCGACCTGATCGAGGTCCAGCGCGACGAGCGCGGCTGGGACGGCGCCCTCGTGAAGAACCCCAACTGCTCGACGATCACGATGGTTCCCACGCTCGCCGCCATCGACCGGTTCGGGCTGGAGAGCGTCCGCGTCTCCACCCTGCAGGCCGTCTCGGGCGCCGGCTACTCCGGCGTCACCTCGATGGAGATCATCGACAACGCCATCCCGCACATCGGCGGCGAGGAGGACAAGATGGAGACGGAGTCGCGCAAGCTCCTCGGCGAGTTCGACGGCGCGCAGGTCCGCCTCCACGGCGCCGACGTGGCGGCCTCCTGTAACCGGATCCCGACGCTCGACGGCCACCTGGAGAACGTCTTCGCCGAGTTCGCCGAGGACCCGTCGCCGGCGGACCTCCGCGAGGCGATGCGGTCGTTCGAGGGCGCCGGCGACCTCCCCAGCTCGCCCGACCAGCTGATCAAGGTGTTCGGCGAGGACGAGCCGGAGCGCCCGCAGCCCCGGCTCGACCGCACCTACGCCGACGGGATGGGGATCGTCGCCGGCGGCGTCCAGACGACCGACGCCGGCGCGAAGTACAACTGCCTCGCGCACAACACGATCCGCGGCGCCGCCGGCGCCTCGCTGCTCAACGGCGAGCTGCTCGTCGAGGAAGGCTACGTCTGAGGCGCGGCCCCGGCCGAGACGGACCGCGACCACCAACCACTTTCTCCTCCGCGTACCGGCTACGGCCGCTGTGTCGGAGACGACCCGATCCCTCCGCAGGGGCGTCGCTCTGCTTCTCGTCCCGCTGTCCGGGGCGACGGCGCTCCCCGAATTCGTCGAGCCCGCGCTGCCCGGGCTCTCTGACCTCCTCGGCAGCGCGCTGTTCGTCGCCGCCGTCTGCTATCTCGCCGGCAGCGTCGGCCGGCAGGTGGCCGCGGCGGCCGACACCGCGCTGTAGCCGGCGGAGCGTCAAAAACCCAGATCGCGACGACCGAAGGCTTCAACAGTCGCGTCCCGGTAGCCGGGAGTCATGGTCGACAAAAACGTCGTCCGTCGCGGGTACGACGAGCTGGCGGAGGCGTACGCCGCGGACCGGAACGAGGACGGGTGCGGGCGCGAGGTCCTCGCGCAGTTCCGCCGAGGGCTCCCCGAGTCGGCGCGCGTCCTCGACGCCGGCTGCGGACAGGGTACGCCGGTCCTCCGGGACCTGAGCGGGTCGACGACCGCGACGGGGGTAGACGTATCGCGCGCGCAGTTGGAGCTGGCCGCGGACCGGGTCCCCGACGCGGCGCTCGCGCAGGGAGATATGGCGGCGCTGCCCTTCGACGACGGCGCGTTCGACGCGGTGACGGCGTACCACTCGCTGATCCACGTGCCGCGCGACCAACACCAAGCGGTCGTCGACGAGTTCGCCCGCGTCCTCGCCGACGGCGGCCAACTGCTCTGCTCCGAGGGACCGGCCGAATGGCGCGGGACGAACCCGGACTGGCTCGACACGGGCGTCGAGATGCAGTGGCACATCGCGGGCGCCGAGGCGACGCGAGACCAGCTTCAGACCGCCGGCTTCGCGATCGAACGGGAGTGGGAAGTCGGCGACTCGCTCGACGAGGGAGAGGACGCCCGGTGGACGTTCTTCACGGCGCGAGTGGAGGGGTAAGGCGGCGGAGAGCGACGGACCCTTACTTGCCTTCGAACTCGGGCTCGCCGTCGCCCATGAACGCCGTGACCCCCTCCATGAGGTCGTCGGTGTTCATCACGTGGCCGAAGCCCATCGCCTCCACCTCGAGGCCGGCCTCGGCGTCGGTGCGGCCGGCGTGCATCGCGCGCTTCGTGTACGTCTGGGCGATCGGCGGGCCGGCGGCGAGCGACTCGACGAGCTCCCACGCGCGCTCGTCGAGCTCGTCGTCCGGGACCACGTCGTTGAGGAAGCCGTACTCCGCCATCGTCTCCGCCTCGTAGCGGTCGGCGGTGAAGATGATCTCCTTGGCGCGCCCTTCGCCGACGATGCGGGCGAGGCGCTGGGTGCCGCCCCACCCCGGGAGCAGCCCGAGGTTGTGCTCCGGCTGGCCGAGCTCCGAGCGCTCGGAGGCGATCCGGAGGTCGGCCGCAGTCGCGAACTCCATCCCGCCGCCGAGACAGTAGCCGTCGATGGCGGCGACCACGGGCTTGTCGGAGTCCTCCAGCTTCCCGAACGTCTGCTGGCCCTGTCGCGAGAGCTCGACCGCGCTGATCGGCTCAGCGCCCCCGGCGGCCATGCTCTGTACGTCGGCGCCCGCGGAGAACGCGCGGTCGCCGGCGCCGGAGAGGAGGATCGCCCGCACCTCGTCGTCGGCATCGAGCCGGTCGATCGCGTCGGCGAGGTCGTCGAGCAGCTCCCCGCTGATCGTGTTCATCCGGTGCGGGCGGTCGATCTCGACGTGCCCGACGCGGTCCTCGACGGTGACGTTGAGCGTGTCGTAGCCGGCGGGCGCGTCGCCGCCCTCGTCGTCGGCGTCGCCTCCGTCGTGGAAGCCGCCCGCCTCGGCGGCCTCGCGGAGGTAGTCGGTCGCCTCGTAGCGCTCCTCACCGGTCTCCTCGTGGAGGTCGTCGAGCACGTCGACGAGGTCGGCGAGTCCCTCGTTGTCGGCGAGCTTCGCGGGGCCGTCCGGGAAGCCGGCGCCGAGCATCACCGCGCGGTCGATCGCGGGCGCGTCGGCCACGTCGTTCCCGACGAGCCCGGCGACCTCGTTGGCCATCACGGCGAGCAGGCGCCTGCGAACGTCGGCGTCGATCGCGTCCGACGGGATCTCCGCGCCGCCGTTCTCGTAGTCGTAGAACCCCGACCCGGTCTTCTTCCCGAGCTCCTCGGCCTCGACCTTCTCGACCAGCAGCGGGCAGGGTCGGTACGCCTCGCCGAGCACCTCGTGCATGTACTCCAAGACGTGGTACCCCACGTCGATGCCGACCTGGTCGGCCAGCTCGAACGACCCCATCGGGAGCCCCATGTCGAACTTCGTCGTGGAGTCGACCGCCTCCATCGTCGCGTCGCCGGACTCGACGATCCACGCGGCCTCGTTCATTAGGGGGACCAGGATCCGGTTGACGATGAAGCCGGGACTGTCCTTCCGGACGCGGACGGGGGTCTTCCCCATCGACTCCGCGAGCCCCTCGATCAGTTCGAGGGTGTCCTCGGAGGTGTGTTTCCCGGAGATGACCTCGACGAGGTCCATCCGCACCGGCGGGTTGAAGAAGTGCATCCCGCAGAAGCGCTCGGGCCGGTCGGTGACCTCAGAGAGCTCCGTGATCGAGAGGCTGGAGGTGTTGGTGACGAAGACGGCCTCCTCGGGCGCGTACTCGACGACCTCGTCGTACACGTCCTTCTTGATCGGCATCTTCTCGGGGACGACCTCGATCACCACGTCGGCGTCCGCGAGCGACGCTTCGAGGTCGACGAAGGCCTCCACGCGGTCGAGCGCGGCCTCGGCCTCGTCGTCGCCGATCCGGTCCTTCTCGGCGAGCTTGTCGAGCGACCACTCGATCTGGTCGTAGCCGTCCTGTACGAACTCCTCTTCGATGTCCCGCAGCGCCACGTCGTAGCCGGCGAGCGCGGCCACCTCCGCGATGCCGTGCCCCATGTTTCCGGCGCCGAGAACCGTTACGCGCTGGACGTCTTCGAGCTGCATACCGTCACGGTCGGAACGATAATGGTTGAACGTTTCCATCTTCCAAACGGAAAACGTACTGTAAGTTTATCCCCGTGCGCCTCCCGGGAGAAACTGACTCCCGTCTCCGGGCCCGACTACCCCCGCATGAACGAGCGAGTCGCGGCGACCCTGCGCGAGGACCCGACGATGGCGCGGCTGATCGACCGGCACGGCCCGCTGCGGGTCGAGCCCGCCGGCGACGAGTTCGCGCGCCTCTGTACCTCGATCGTGAACCAGCAGCTCTCGACCGCCTCCGCGTCGGCCATCCACGAGCGGTTCCTCGACGCCCTCGGCGGCGACCCGACTCCGGAGGAGGTGCTCGCGGCCGACGAGGGCCGGCTCCGCGAGACCGGGCTCAGCGGCACGAAAGTCGAGTACCTGCGCGAGGTCGCCGCGGCCTTCCGCGACGGGGACCGCGATCTCACGCGGGAGGGGCTCGCCGACGCGAGCGACGAGGAGGTCGTCGCCGCGCTCACCGAGATCCACGGGGTCGGCGAGTGGACCGCGCGGATGTACCTCATCTTCGCCCTGGGCCGCGAGGACGTGCTCCCGCTCGGCGACCTCGCGGTGCGGAAGGGGATCGAACAGGTGTACAACGACGGCGGGGAGCTGACCCGCGCGGAGATGCGCGAGATCGGGGCCGCGTGGCGACCCTACCGCAGCTACGGGACGCGGTACGTCTGGGCCGAGTACGAGTCGTAGCCGGTCTGGCGCGTGCTACTCCCCGTCCGCCCCGGCGTACGTCTCCAGCGCCGCGAGCCGCCCCGCTTCGACCGAGAACACGTCCACGAACGCGAACACCTCGTCGCCGTCGGCGTCGAGCAGCCGACCCCGGACGGCGACGCCGGGGCCGGCGGGGTACACCGCGTCGACCGCGTGCGACGTGTCGGTCATCGGGCGCTCGTCGCGCATGAACGCGACGAACCGGTCGCGCCCCTCGAAGGTGCGGTCGGGGCGCCGCTGGACGAAGCCTGGGGCGAGCAGGCCGGCGAGGCGGTCGTACTCGCCGGCGTCGAGCGCGTCGTAGTACGCGCGGACGAGCCGAGCCGGGTCGTCGGTCTCGGGCCCCGTCACGCCGCGAGCGCCTCGAACTCCTCGGCCGAGGTCCGGGTCCCCTTCGCGAGCACCGCGTCGCCGGCCCGGAGCGTGGTGTCGATGTCGTGGCCGATGAGCCACCCCTCGTCGGGGCGCCGGATCGCGATGACGCTCGTCGAGATGTCCGTCGCGGGGATCCCCTCCTCCACGGCGGTGCCGTCGAGGGCGCTCCCCCCGCCGATCACGGTCCGGGTGATGATCTCGTCGGACTGCTGGACCGCCATCTCCACGACCGGGTGGACACCGATGTCGCGCATGACGCCCTCGGTGATCTCCAAGGCGGCGTCGGATATCTCCTCGGTCGCGACGCCGAGGTGGATCAGCCCGCGCAGCGAGACGGGGTCGTCGGCCTCGCGGGCGGCCCGCAGCGTCCACGCCTCGAACCGCGACTGGAGCGCGTCGACCTCGATCTCGAGGTTCGACACCTCCTCCGCGAGCGCCTCGTTGTCGAAGAGGACGGAGCCGTACGCCAGATCGACCGCCAGCTCGGAGAGGTTCTTCATCAGTACGATGGAGTCGACCGCGCGCTCCAGGTCGTCGATGGCGGGCTCCGGGGGCTCGCTCGGGTCGAACGGGTCGCCGGTCAGCGTCGGGTGCACGTCGGCGACGCCCGTCTCGGGGCCGCGGAGGAGCGTCACGTCGCCGGCCTCGATCCGCGTGGTCGGGCCGGGGTTCAGGATCCAGTCGTCGTCGCGCCGGATCGCGATGACGCGCACGCCGGTCACCGACTCCAGGTCGATGTCCTTCAGCGTCCGTCCCGCGTACGCCGAGTCGGGCGAGACGGTGGCGCGGACCAGCGTCTCGACGCCCTCGGTGAGCGCGCCGCGCATCGCCTCGGGGAGGCCGATCTCCTCGGTGACGATCTTGGCGATGTCGCCGGCGGCGTCGGAGATCTTGTCGGCCGCGCCGACCACGCCGAGCACCGGCGCGAGGGTCTCGGCCTCGTCCGGGCTCCGCGCCGCGAGCATGAGGCTCATGCGCGCGCGCATCTGGAGCACGTCCATCCGGTGTTCGAGCTCGACGACCTCGTGGGCGATCGTCGGGCTCCCGTGGAGGACCGCGGAGTACGACAGGTCGATCAACAGCTCGGCGGTGTCTTTCATCTCCACGAGCAGGTCCTTCACGCTCGTCGGCTCGTACCGGACCCGCAACGGCCCGTCCCGCCCGTCGAATCGTCCCATGGGGGTACCTCTCCGGCTCCGAGTAAAAGACTTGTTACGCTTCGCGTCAGCGCCGGAAACCCGTCGATTCAGGCGGCGTCGCCCGCGACGTAGGCGACCGACTCCGGCTCCGAATTCCCGCTGCTCCCCGGCTCGATCGCCTCGGCGAGGTCGACGAGGGCGAGCCACCGGAGGAGCCTGTCCGCCCGATCCCGCCACGTCGCCTCCCAGTTCGGGTCGCGGGCGCGGTCGTGGCGGGGCACCGACTCCCGGGTCGCCGCGAACAGGTCCGCGGGGGTGAGGGGCTCCTCGGGCGAGGCATCTCTGAGGGCGGCGAGCGCCTCGGGAACGAGAAGCACCCCTTCGCGGAGCCCCTCCCGAACGCGTTCGGGCGTCGGCTCCGCGTCGGCCCTGACGAACCCGCGGGGCGTCTCCCGAGCCAGCCCGAGCGCGCGCAGGAACGCCAGCCAGTCGTTCGCGGTCTGCCGGTCGGGGAGCCCCCGCCGCTCGCGGAGTCGGGCGCAGCAGTCGTCGGTGCTCCCCGGGACGAGCGGCACCGCCCGCTGGAGCGCGCGGAGCTCGTCGAGGGAGTCGGGGGGGTCGGGGACGGGTTTGAGACGCATCGCCGGGCCGTCTCAGCGGTAGCCGAACGACTCCGCCAGCAGCTCCTCGTCCGTCTCGCCGACCGTGTAGACGGGGCCGTCGACGACGTCGACGGTGACCGTCGCGGGGGCGAAGACGCGTTCGTCGACCTCGTAGAAGTCCCAGCCGGCGTCCTCGAACACCTCGACGAAGGGCGTCCCGTACTCCTCGCGGGCGGTCGAGACGATCTGGTCGAAGCGGTCGTCGTCGCGCGCGACCTGCAGGTGGACCTCCCCGCCGTACGCGAGGGCGTCGTTCGTCCGCCCCATCGCCAGATCCTCGTCGCGGGTGGCCGGGGCCATCGGCGCCGAGCCGGAGGCGTGGAGCACGTCGGTCGGCTCGTAGCCGAGCTCCAGCAGGCGGAAGACCGCGAGCTCCGCGGCGCGGGCCGCGGTGGCGACCGAGCCCGCGGTCGAGCCGGTCGCGTACGCCGGCAGGAACACGCCCTCGGCGTCGACCTCGGCGAGGTCGGCGACGTGCTCGGCGACCTCCTCGGTCGGGAGCGTCGTCGACTCGACGGCGAGCGTGGCGAACTCGGAGGAGTCGTAGTAGCCGACCCGCTCGAACTCGGCCTCCTGTCCGACGAGCGCTCGGGCCGGCCCCGAGCCGAGCCCCTCGAAGCCGGAGTCGAACTCGAGCTCCCAGCCCGCCTTCTGCGAGCAGAGCAGCGCGATCGCCGGGTGGTCGGTCGACAGTTCGACGTACTGGCGCGGCGCGCCCGCGACCTCGCCCATGCGGGTGCGGAGGTTCGCGAGGCCGGCGGTCTGAATCTCGGCGAGCAGCAGTCCCGCCTCGACGCCGCCCGCCGCGTCGACGCCGAAGTCGACGACGGTGGCGCCGTTGTCCAGCTCGTAGCCGACGACGTCGAGCTCGCCGGCGAAGTCGAGCGCCTCGTCGACGAGCTCGATCGCGGTCCGGTTGATGCTTTCCATGCCCGGTCCTTCTCGCTCCCGCAGTAAGTGGTTTGTCAGTCGTCCGCGTCGGCGTCGACGGCGTCGTCGCCGACCGGTTCGACGTGGAAGAGATACCCCTCGTACGCGGCCTCCACGTTCGCCGGCGACTCGTCGGCGGTGTGGTCCGCACAGAGGAACGCGGTCGCCTCCACGGCGCCCGCGCCGGTCTCCTCCTGATACCGCTCGGTGACCGAGAACGCCACCGGCTCGGAACAGCCCCGACGGTGGCATTCGGTCGGCGGGTCTGCGACCGGCTCCGGCTCGTCGCCGCGCTCTCTGGCCTCCGAGATATCTCGTCGAATTCGTCGGCGCTCCTCGTCCCGCGCCTGTTTGTCGCGTCCCGATTTGGTGTCCGCCATACCCCTCCGTCACGCCTCAGCGACATAATGCTACGGTCGCGGAGGGCGGTGGCCTTACCAGAAGCCGCCGTCCGAGCCGTCGGGCCCGGACGGCCCGCTCGGTCCGCGCGGCCCGCTCGGGCGCGGATCGGGGTCGATCTCCACCAACTCCGACTCGGATCGCGGCTCGACCTCGCGGCCCGCCTCGTAGCGCACGAACGAGAGGTAGAAGGGCTCGCCGCAGCCGACGCCGTCAGGGTTCGGCTCCCGGTACGGCTCGTCGCCGCCGACATCGCCGCCGCGCACCCCGTCGAGCGGGTCCCAGTCGACGCCGTCGCTCTCGCCGCAGACGAACCGGACGCCGTCGGCGTCACTCGCATCGTCGTCGCGTTCGTCGTCGCTCCCCGCGTCCCCCGCGGCGTCGGTGTCGCTCCCCGCGTCGCCCTCACCGTCACCGTCGAACGGGGCCGTCGGGTCGACGTACGACCACCCCTCGAGGGGGTACGGCGTCACCGACTTGTCCGCGAGGTACCCCTCGCGCGCAAGTTCGACGAGCGTCCCGCAGTGCGGACAGTAGTACGTGACCGGGTAGCTCATGCGGATCGTACGGTCGTCACTTATAAATGGCCGTCGGCGGACGAGTCCCCGATTTCGAGCCGGCGTTGTACGCCCGGATCAGTGGAACCCGCGGTCCACGTCGTCCTCGTCGATCAGGTCCTCGAGCTCGGACGAGAGGAGCTCCTCGGCCTCCTCGAAGGTGTCAGAGAGGTCGTCGAGCTCGTCGGGGCGGCCGTCGAACTCGTAGTCCATCGGGCCGAACGCCGGCGAGTCGACCGCCTCCATCACGTCTTCGAAGAGGTGATCGGGGCTCGTGGGCGCCTCCGCGTGGACCTTCAGCGTCTCGCGCAGCCGGGTCGCCACGTCCTCCGCCTGCGCCTCGTCCTCGGGCGGCGACTGCACCGCGAACCGCCCGGGCGACTCGTCGTTCGGGAGCAGGGGGTCGAGCTCGTCGTCGACCCGGCGGGCGACGCGGGTTCCCACGCCGCGGAGGTCGCGGGGGTTCTTCGCGTACGTCTTCAGGTGGTAGACGCCGACGCCCGGGTGGCCGAAGTAGAGGTCCTCGCCGAGCCCGCCGCGCCTGGAGCCGGCGACCGCGCGCCAGCCGTCGGGGTCGGTCGAGTCGCTCGCGACCTCGGCGAGGATGTCGTCCCAGTCTCGCACGCGCATGTCGGCGTCTGCTACGCGGCAGCGGCCCATGACGGTGTCGGTCCCGGTCAGCCGGAGCCGAGTCGGTCACCCCACCGACAGCGTTTTTCGAGGGCGTCGCCGATGACGGCCGTGAACGTTCGGGGGCCGATCCTCTCCGTCGGAGAGGCGCGGACGGTGTCGACGTCGTACGGCGACCGCGAGCTCCGCGAGATCCGGATCCGGCCCGACCGCGGTGCGGGCGACGCCGTCGACGTGACGCTGTGGGGGAAGTGGACCGAGACCGCCGAGCACGCCGAAGCCGGGATGGAACTGCTCGTCACCGACGCCGAGGAGGACGAGTTCGGCGGCGAGACGGGGTACGCCACCACCGGCGACTCGTGGGTCGTGCTCGAGCCCGACTTCCTCGTCGACGTGACCGGGATCCGGTCGTGGGTGCAGTGCCCGCGGATGTACTACCTGAACAAGCTCTCCGGGATCCCGCTGAACTACCCCGTCGTCAAGGGGACCGTCGTCCACGAGGTGTTCGGCGACCTGCTCCGCGGGATGGAGCTGGAGGCGTCCGTCGCCGACCGCGTCGACGAGGCGGGGCTCGAACTCGGGCTGTTGGGGTACGAGCCCGAGGAGGTCGCCGACGAGGTGCGCCGGAACGCCGCCGCGATCGAGGGGTGGCTCTCGCAGGGGACGCTGACCGACGAGGACACGTGGCGGTCGGAGTTCACCCTCATCTCGCCGACGTTCGGCCTGAAGGGACGCGCCGACGCGCTCCGTCGCGGGACCCCCGTCGAGCTGAAGACCGGGAAGAACACCAAGCGGGAGCCGCGCTTCCACGACAAGATTCAGGCGGCGTGTTACGCACTGATGCTCGAGGAGCGCGGCGTCGACCCGGACATCGGCACGCTGCTGTACACGAAGAACACCGCGCTCGACCGCAACGAGGCGACCGGCGATCTGGCGCCCGCCAAGGAGTTCTCGGTGGGCCGCGGCCTGCTGGAGTTCGTCGTCCGCGAGCGCAACGCCCTCGCGGCGATGGAGTGGCGGGCGCTCGGCGACCCCGGCGAGCGCCCCACCGTCCCGACGGGGTACGAGGCCGACGCCAACTGTGAGTACTGCTTCGAGCAGGACACCTGCATGGTCGTCTCCGGGCGGCTCGGTCAGGAGTCGAAGGCGGGATCGGTCGGGAGCCCGGTCCCCGACGAGGAGCGCGACTACTTCGACCGCTTTTACGTCGCCCTCGAAGAGGAGCGCCGCGAGACCCACGCCGAGTACCGCAAGCTGTGGGAGCAGACCCCCGAGGAGCGCGCCGCGGACGATCGGGCGCTGATCGACCTCGAACCGGTCTCCCAGACGGAGATCGACGACGCCCGGTGGGAGCTTCGCGCCCGCAAACCGGGCGACGCCGTCTCGAAGCTCCGCGAGGGCGACGTGGCGCTCGCGAGCGACGGCGACCCCGTGACCGGCCACGGCGAACTCGGTCGGATCACCGCGCTCGACGGCGACGAGGTCGTCGTCGAGACCGACGAGCCGGTCGCGCTCCGGCGGCTCGACGTGTACCCCTCCGAGATCTCGGTCGACCGCTCGCTCACCGCGCTCCACGACGCGATCTTAAAAGGGAGCGAGCGGCGCAAGGACGTGCTGTTCGGGCGGCGCGAGCCGGCGTTCCGGGACCCCGACGACCGCCCCGCGGACGCCCCCGACGCCTACATCGACAACAACGACGCGCAGAACGAGGCCGTCGAACTCGCCGTCGACGCCGAGGACTGCGCGCTGATCCACGGTCCGCCGGGCACCGGGAAGACGTACACCATCGCCCGGACGATCCGCGCGCTGGTCGCCGAGGGGAACCGGGTGTTGCTCTCGGCGTTCACCAACCGCGCGGTCGACAACGCCCTCGAGGCGCTCCGCGATCAGGGGTTCGACGACGTGCTCCGAGTCGGGACCGAGACCGGCGTCCGCGGCGACATGCAGGACGTGCGGCTCGTCCAGCGCGGCGACCCCGACGCGAAGGCCGCCGAACTACGCGACGCGCCGGTCGTCGCCGCCACCACCGCCGCCTGCGGCTCCCGCGTCCTCCGCGAGTGCGAGTTCGACGTGGCGCTCGTCGACGAGGCCTCCCAGCTCACGGAGCCGGGGACCCACGCCGCGATCAACCGCGCGGACCGGTTCGTGCTCGTCGGCGACCACGAGCAGCTCCCGCCGGTCGTGCGCGCGGAGAACGACCTCCAGACATCGCTGTTCCAGCGGCTCATCGAGACGTACCCCGACGCGAGCGTCATGCTCGACCGCCAGTACCGGATGAGCCAGCGCATTCAGGCGTTCGCCTCCGCGGAGTTCTACGACGGCGCGCTCCGCCCGGCGACGCCAGAGGTGGCCGGGCAGACCCTCGGCGATCTCGGCGTCGACCTCGACTCCCTCGCGCCCGAACTCGCCGGCGGCGTCGACTTCGTCGATCCCGGCGGGAGCCGCGACGGCAACCGGAACGTCCGGGAGGCGGAGCGCGTCGCGGCGATCGTCGACGCCTACGTCGCCGCCGGCGTCGACCCGGACGACATCGGCGTGATCGCCCCGTTCCGCGCGCAGGTCGCCGAGATCGGCCGGCGCACCGCGGTCACCGTCGACACGGTCGACCGCTTCCAGGGCTCCTCGAAGGAGGTGATCGTCGTCTCGCTGGTCGCGACCGGCGGCCTCGACGGGCCGATATTCGAGGACCACCGGCGCATGAACGTCGCGCTCACGCGGGCGAAAAAGCAGCTGACGCTGGTCGGCGACGCCGACGCGCTCGCCTCGGAGCCCTTCTACGAGCGCCTGCTCGACTGGGCGCGGCGGTGAGCGACCCCCCGGTCAGTTCTCGTCCGTTTCGGGGCTCCGCTCGGCGACGATCCCCGGCTCCTTGCTGGCGATCACGACGATCCGATCGGTGAGGTCCTCGATCGTGTTCGCGAGCTCGTCCAACAGGATCGCGATCTCGCGGTAGACGAGCGGCTGATCGACCGCGTCCTCCGCGAACGCGGACTCGATGGCGGCGTTGCGGAGCTCGTCGCACTCGCTCTCCAGCGCGCGGATCCGGGCTATCCCCTCGGTGAGCGTCGCGGTGGCGTCGCTCCGCGCGAGCCCGCGGACGAACCCCTCGACCACGTCGCCGAGGATCACCGTCATCTCGGCGATACGGGTGGCCATCTCGCGCATGTCCCGGAACGGGGGGACGGCGGCGTCGGGGCGCATCATCGCGATCTCCTGGGCGATCCGCTCGGTGTGGTTCGGAACCACGTCGAGCTCGTTGTAAAAGTCGAGCAGCGCCGACTCGTTGAAGTTGATTCGGGTGTTGAGCAGGCCGATATCGTCGGGGCCGGCGTCGGTGATCGTCCCCCTGATCTCCCGGACCCGGTCGTCGCACTCGCTTTCGAGCGCGGCGATTTCGTCGACCGTCTCGCGGAACTCGTCGTCGCTCGCGTACTCGTCGAGCGCCCGCGGAAGGAGGGCGACGCAGTCGTCGATCTGGTCGAGGTACGCGACCGTCTGGGTTTCGAGCCGTTCCCCGAAGCTTGCGTCGGTGGACATGTGGCGACCCACGCGCGTCGGCGGTAAAGAGTTTCTCTCGCGTTTCGTCGATCGTGAGGGTTCTCCCGGGCGTTCTCCGGGCGATCGGCGACCCTCTCGTCGGGACTACACTCCGTCGGCCGCGTCGAGCGCCGCGTCGATGTCGGGGGCGTCGAACCACTCACGGTCGGTGTACGCGTTCGTGCCGGCCGCGTACAGGTCGGCGACGGCGTCGACGACCGCCGGCGGAAGCGGGTCCGGGTCGGGCTCGCAGAGCTCGCGCCAGTCGTCGATGTCGCGGTCGGCGACCGCCGCTTTCGCCTCTTTCACGGCCTCGACCCACGCGGGGTCGTTGGTCTTGTACCACTGCCGGACGACCTCCTTCGAGATCCCTCGCCCGCCGTAGGAGAAGCGGTTCTCGTCGAAGGTGCCGACCACGTCGGCGACGCGGAGCTCCCCGTCGACGTACAGGCACTCGATCTTCCCGTCCTCGTGGACGAACCCCGCGTCGTCGGCGCGCTCGGTCACGATCCGGTTCACGTCGCGCGCGAGCGATTCGAGGGCGTCGATCTCGGCGACGCCGGCGATCCGGTCGGCCTCGTCTCGGGTGAGGTAGCGGTCCTGCTGCTCGTACTTCGTCGAGAACTCCACGACCGGCTCGGGGAGATCGACCGGCTCGTCGGGCCAGTCGTCGAGCCCGAGCGCCGCGTCGAGCCCGAAGTCGTCGGGATCGGTGCGCCGCCGCAGACTGGACCCCACCGGAACCCGGTTCCGGAAGACGACCTCCAGCGGGACGAGGTAGTTCTCGCCGCCCGCCGCGTGGAAGGCGTCGTAGTCGTACCCCGCGTCGGGCCCCTCGTACGGGAGGTCGGGGACCTGCGTCAGGTCGATCGCCATCTCCGCCGGCGCGGCGGACGCGTCGGGGAGCGAGACGATCTCGCCCGAGTCGGGATCCGCGACGCCGCGGTAGTGCGTCGGGACGCCCGCCGCCTCCAACAGTTCGAAGTTGAACGCGCCCATCGTACAGAGGCTCGCGCCCTTTCGCGGGATCGCGTCCGGCATCTGTCCCCAGTCGAACACCGAGTAGGCGTCGGTGAAGACGAACCGGCCGCGGCCGAGCGAGCCGGCGGTCGCGGGGTCGTCGACGCGGAACTCCTTGACGCTCGTCATACCTCATCCGGCGACCGCCTCCCCCATGAATCTTTCACTTACGTGGTCACCTCGATCGCGTTTCAGCAAAAACGATCCACGGTTGTGTTGTAGAACGTCCGCGAGTACGGTCGCGCTCGTCTCGGGTCGGCGTCGCCTCTCGGGCGCCGCGGTCGCATCGAAAGGACCACGCCGTTCGCGGGCGCACGACCGACCATGAACGATGCGCGCGAGGTCGTCGTCCTCCGGTACGGCCACCGTCCCGGACGCGACGACCGCATGACGACGCACGTCGGGCTCACGGCCCGGGCGCTCGGTGCCGACCGGGTGGTGTTTCCCGACAACGCCGGGCAGTCGGCGGAGACGGTGCGAGACATCACCGACCGGTTCGGCGGCCCGTTCGGGGTCGAACTGCGCGACGACCAGACGGCGATCGTTCGGAACTGGGAGGGGACGGTCGCGCACCTCACGATGTACGGCGAGCGCGTCCAGGACGTGGAGGGGGACGTTCGCGAGGCCGTCGCCGGCGGCGGCGACCTCCTCGTCGTGGTGGGCGGCGAGAAGGTGCCGTGGGAGCTGTACGAGCGCGCCGACTTCAACGTGGGCGTGACGAATCAGCCGCACTCCGAGGTCGCCGGGCTCGCGGTCTTCCTCGACCGGCTGTTCGAGGGCGCGGAGCTCGACCGCGAGTGGGAGGACGCCGACCGTCGGGTGATGCCGGAAGCGACCGGGAAGACGGTGGTCGACGCCGGAGACGACGGCTCGGAACCCGGGGACGGCGGTCCGACGACCGCGGACCGCGACTAACCGCCTCTCACTCGTCGGCGTCGCGCCGCCTCGACCGCCGCCCCGGTTCCCGCTCCGGCTCCCGCTCCGGCTCTCGATCGACGATCTCCGGCGTGCCGCTCAGGATACCGCGGAGCCGCGACATCGGCTCGCCGACGGTGATCCCGTGTTTCGTGATTCGGAACTCGCGGATCGTCCGCTCGAAGTCGCTCGTTCGCTTTTTCAACACCCCGATCGCCTTGCGGAGCTCGCCGCCGACCTCGAGGTGCCGGAGGAAGACGATGTTGTCGGCGAGGTAGCTGATGTTCTCCATCGTCGCGTGGAACTCCCCCGTCACGTTCCGCGTCTCGTCGACGAAGATGCCGGTGACGCCCGCGTTCTTGAGGTACCGACCGAGCGCGTGCATCTGCTGGAGCATCTGCTCCTCATCGCCGCGCAGCGTCAACCGGTACCCGGAGATGCCGTCGATCATGACGATGTCGGCCCCCTCCTCCTCGACCTCGTCGCGGACCATGCGGGCGAACTCCTGTGGCGACCGCTCTAACGCCTCCACCTCCGTCACCTGAAGCGTTCCCTTCGCCAGCATCTCGTCGACGGGGATGTTGACCGCCCGCGACCGGGCGAGGAACGTCTCCCTGTTCTCCTCGAACAGGTAGATGACCGAGCGCTCTCCCCGCCCCGCGGCCTCCTTCATGAACTGCGTGCTGAGGGTCGTCTTTCCGACCCCGGTCGGTCCGCTCACGATGGTGACGGTGCCGCGTTCGATCCCGCCGTGAAGCAGCTCGTCGACCTCCGGGATCCCCGACGATATCTGCTCGAACTCGAGGGTCCCGTCCCGCGTCCCGGGCTGGAGCGCGGGGTACACCTCGATCCCCGCGTCCGTGATCCGGTAGGCGTGGTCGCCGCTCTGCGTCGACGACCCGCGGAACTTCGGAACGCGGACCGTCTTGCCGTACTCCGCCGCGTCGAGCTGGATCGTCCCGTCGGTGATGAACTCGAGGTCGTCCGTCGGCAGCGACGCGGTGTTCTGGACGGTGAACAGCACCGTCACCTCCTGGTCTTTCAGGAACCGCATGAACCCGACCACCTGCTTTCGGAACTGGTAGTCGTCGGACAACAGGAAGCGGAGCTGCGTCAACGGGTCGACGACGACGCGGTCGGGATCGACCGCGGTCACGCCGTCGACGATCTTCTCGGTCAGCGGCTCCCGCTCGACCTCGGCGGCCTCGAACACCTCGTACGAGTCGTCGTCGACGAACACGTCCACGCTCGGACTCAGGTCCAGGAACTCGATCGCGTCGGTGTCGAAGCCGAGCGCCGCGGCGTTCTCCTTCAGGTCGCGGATGTCCTCTTCGAGGTTGATGAAGAGCGCCGTCTCCCCCTCGTCGATCCCCTGCTGAAGGTAGTGAAAGCCCAACATCGTCTTTCCGCTCCCGGCCTGCCCGCGGACCATGTAGCTCCGCTCCGGAACGAGGCCCCCCGACAGCACCTCGTCGAGCCCCGCGATACCGGTCGAGGCGCGCTCGGCGAGTGGCGTTGACATACGGCCCACTCCGGACGGAGGGTAGTTAATGGGTAGGAAGGCGTTCAATGGATACCTCTTAGTGGTCGCGTGGCGTCCCTCTAAGAGACATGCCCCCTGGCCCTGTGGGGACCGCCACCGGCGCCCCCTCCGGCGAACCGCTGGAACCGGACGAGGAGGTCCGGATCCTGCTGTTCATGCAACCGGGGCGCGACCGCGACCTGGTGGCCGATGCGCTCGGCGAACGCTATCAGATCGAGACGGGGGTCGAGCCGTCGGCGGTCGAGTCGGCGTTCGACTGCTGTATCTTCGACACCGAGACGTTCGTGCGGGTCGCCGAAGCGATCGAAGCGCGACGAGAGCGCGCGTCGCCCGCGTTTCTTCCGTTCGTGCTCTTGGCGAGCGGCGACACCGCCCGGGAAACGACGGAGGCCGCGTGGGACCGCGTCGACGACATCATCGAGCTCCCGGTGCGCAGGCGGGCGCTCCGAACCCGGATCGGGAATCTCATCGAGCGACGGTACACGACCCTCCAACTCGCCAACCGCGAACAGCGGCTGTCGGCCGCCATCGAGGAGCTCCGGAAGAAGGAGCAGGCGATGGACGAGGCGCCCATGGGCATTACCCTCGCGAATCCGGGGGAGGAGAACAACCCGCTGACCTACGTCAACGAGGAGTTTGAGCGGCTCACCGGCTACGGCCCGGAGATGCTCGGGAAGGACTGCCGATTCCTGCAGGGCGAGGAGACGAGCCCCGCGACGACGGCGGCGATCCACGAGGCGATCGACGACGAGCGCCCGATCTCCACCGACATCCTGAACTACCGCGCGAACGGCCAGAAGTTCTGGAACCGGCTCATCGTCGCGCCGATCCACGACGAGGACGGTGACGTGACCCGGTTCGTCGGCTTCCAAATGGACATCACGGACCGGAAGATCCGGGAGCGACGGCTGGAGGTGATGAGCCGGGTGCTCAACCACAACCTCCGGAACAAGATGAACCTCATCGAGGGGTACACGGATCTGTTGCGGGGCGACCCCGACGAGGAACAGCGACAGAAGTCGCTCGAGGTGATCAGGGAGACGACCGACGACCTGATGGGGATCGCGGAGGCGGTGCGGAAGATCGAACACACGTTCTCGGGATCCGAACTGGGCGAGGCGGAGGTCGATCTGCGCGACCGGTTCTCCGAGCTACTCAGCCAGATGGCCGACCAGTACCCGGACGCGACGTTCGAGCTCTCGCTCCCCGACGACGACTCCCTCTCCGTGAGCGTGGTGGGGCTCCAGACGGCCATCGAGGAGGCCGTGGAGAACGCGGTCAAGCACAACGACGGCCCGAACCCGACCGTCTGGATACGCGTCGAGCGCCGCGACGAGGAGTGGATCGAGATCGAGATCGAAGACGACGGACCGGGCATCCCGGAACACGAGACGCACGTCCTCGACCGGGGCGAGACCTCGCTGAAGCACGCGGACCGGCTCGGGATCTGGCTGATGTACTGGGTCGTGAACAAGGCGGGCGGGGAGTTCTGGGTGGAGTCGTCCGAGGGGAACGGAACGCTTCTCCGGATGACCGTCCCGGCGCATCCCTGACCGTGCGCGTCGCCGACCCCGGGCTACAGCGTCCGTTTCGACCGGAGCCGCGCGAGACGCACCCGCGCCTCCTGCCGGCTCGTTCCCCGCACGCGGCCCGTCTCGGCGTCCGCCATCGAGACGAGGGAGAGGCGATCGAGGAGCGGCGGCCAGTCGGCGGCGCCGGCGGCGTCGCTGGCGAACGCGACCGCGTTGCCGAGCCCGTCGCGCTGGGGCGCCCCGGCCCGCGCGACCGCGCCGTCGGCGTCCCGGCGCCCGCCCGCGACGTAGAGGCGGTCGCCGACGGCGGCCGGAATCCACGCCGGCAGGAGGAGGATCCAGAGCGCGACCCCCGCGATCGCGTACGCCCACGACGGGATCCGCTCTCGCTCCGGCTCGTACCCGTGGATCCGGTTGACCCGGCGGTCCGCCGCGGTCCGTTCGCCGCGCCGCCCGACGAGCAGGGTCGCGAGGAGGGCCATCGTCTCGACGGCTCCGAGCGCCGGGAGCAGCGCGGTCGCGACGAGCGCCTCTCGGGTCCGGAGTCGGACGAGCGCGTGGCGGAGGGCGGCGTCGCGGTCGGCTTTCGGCAGCGAGAGCAGCCGCGTCGAGACGACGAGCCGCGCCCCGCGATACCCGTCGGCGACGGCGACGTTGGCGGCGTCGGCGCGGACGACCGTCACGTCGGGGGCGTCGACGCCCACCTCGCCTGCCAGGGTCGCGACGCGGTCTGCGACGAAGTCGGCGGGGCGGTCGTCGAGCTCGGACTCGGGGAGCCGCGCGATCCGGCGGTCCACGACGATCGGACCGCAGAGCTCGGAGCCCCCGAGGCCGACGACGACGGCGGCGAGGAGCCCCCCGACCGCCCCCGGACCCGCGACGTTGAGCCCGGCGGGCCCGAGGAGGGCGGCGACGGGAACCAGCGGGACCGCGGCGAGAAGGACGGGAACCGAGAGGAGCGCGAGCGCGCCGACGGCCCGACGGATCCGCGTTTTCGGCGGCCGGGAGCCGGTCTCGTCCGGGGCGTTCGGGGCGGCCGGCTCGTCGGATCCCGACGACCCCGCCGGTGAGTCGGACTCGTCCCCCGTATCACCGGTCGCTGTCATACGACCGTGTCGTGTCACACGCGGGGTAAAGCTTTGCCGGAGGCGATAGCGCAATCCGGTTTCCACGGAGGCGATCGCGGACCCCGGTGACCGCACCTTTCGGAGCTTTTAACCCGGTTCCTCCATCAGATCCACGTAATGGCTTTTGAGGATCTACTGAACGACCCCGTCATCCAGAAGTACCTCCACGAGCTGGTGGGGCCGACGGGGATGCCGGTCGCGGCCGCGCCGCCCGACGGCGAGGTCACCGACGAGGAGCTGGCGGAGGAGCTCGGACTGGAGCTCAACGACGTCCGACGCGCGCTGTTCATCCTGTACGAGAACGACCTCGCCACCTACCGCCGGGTGCGCGACGAGGACTCGGGGTGGCTCACGTACCTCTGGACGTTCCACTACGACAACATCCCGGAGAACCTCGAGGAGGAGATGTACCGCCTGCTCGACGCCTTAGAGGAGCGCGAGGAGTACGAGCGCACCCACGAGTTCTACCTCTGTGAGGTGTGTTCGATCCGCTTCGAGTTCGGCGAGGCGATGGACTTCGGCTTCGAGTGTCCGGAGTGCGGCTCCCCGCTGGAGTCGATGGACAACGACCGGCTCCGCGAGGCGATGGGTCAGCGCGTCGAGGAGCTTCGTGACGAACTCAACGCGGACGTGACGGGCTGATGGTCGTCCTCGCAACAAAGTGCTACGTCGAGGGCGACGCCCGCGACCGAGCGCTCGACGGCATGCACTCGCTGGTCGCCAACGACATCGGCGAGCTCGACGTCGACTGGCACGTCGGCGTCCGCGACGACGACTTCGTGCAGGCGGACGTGAGCGGCGAGGACGCCGCGGTCGCCCGAAACGTCCTCGCGGAGACGTGGGGCGAGATCGTCGCCCACGACGAGGGACTGACGGCCGGTGAGGAGTACGTCGGCACCCTCGAATCGTGGGACGACGACGGGTTCGTCGTCGACGCCGGCGTCGACGTACGGATCCCCGCCGACGAGATCGGTCTCGGGCGGGGGTCGCCCGAACAGGTCGTCGAACGCTTCGGGCTGGTCCAACACCTCCCCGTGCGGTTCGTCTACGGCGGCGACGTTGGCGACCCCGACTCCGAGCCGAGTCGGCTGGCCGACGCCGAGCGCGACCGCCTGTACGACTGGCAGCGCGGCGACGGCCGCCTCAACGTCAACTCGGCGACGCGGGGCGAGGTCCGCGCGACCGTGAACCGCGCGGGCCACGCGCAGGACATCGTCACGGTCGAGCGGCTGGGGCTCTTGGAGCAGAGCGTCGTCTGCACCGAGAACACCGACCCGCCGGGGCTGTTGGCCGCGATCGGCTCGTACCTCCCGGCCGAGATGCGCTGCGTCGTCTGACCCGTGAACCGACGTTTCGCCCTCGCGATCGCGGTCGTCGCGCTGTTGGCCGTCAGCGCCGGCTGTCTCACTTACGTCAACGACGGCGGCGACGTCGCGAACGAGACGCTCGACGCCGAGCCGCCCCACGCGTACGACTTCCAGACCGACCGCGACGCGGCGATCAACCTGTCGACGGGGACGCAGTACACCGTCGTGTACAACGTCTCCGGCGTCGACGAGATCCGGTTCTATCGGCAGACCCCGTACGCGGGCGACCAGCCGTTCGAGTTCGAGGCGTTCCGGTACCAGTACGCCGACGGCGAGGTGGTCAACGGGACCGAGTTCCGCGCTCGCGGCGGCGAGATCGAGCGCACCCCCGACGAGACGTGGGTCCGGTTCGGCGAGGAGATGGAGGGCGGACGGATGGCCCTCTCGGCGACGGGGTCGCCCCGCCGGTTCTCCACGCTCACCTACGTCGAGGGGTCGTACGCGGTGACGCTGCCGCCCGGGTTCAGCACCGATATGCCGATCGTCGGGCACGTGTCGCCGCGCGCCCACGAGATCGAGACGGTCGACGGCCGCGACCGGATCACGTGGGACTCCGTCACGAGCGGGTCGGTCGTGGTCCAGTCGTACCGGGAGACCGACCTGCTCGTCTTCGGGGTGATCCTCGTGATCGCCGCGATCGCCGCGATCGTCGGGACCGCGTACTTCCGGCGACAGCTGGAGACGCTCCGCGAGCGACGCCGGCAGATGGGGTTGGGCGTGAACGAGGACGACGAGGAGTAAGCCGACCGCCGGCGGGGGCCGCCCCGTCGACTGACGCCCTTTTTCAGTGCGCGACGCCTTGTGCGGGTATGGACGCCGCAATCGTCACCGTCGGGGACGAGCTCCTCGTCGGCGATACCGAGAACACGAACGCGACGTGGCTCTGCGGCCGGCTCGCCGACCGCGGCGTGACGGTCCGTCGGGTGACGGTCGTCCCCGACGAGGTCGGCGAGATCGCGCGCGTCGTCAACGAGTACCACGCCGAGTACGACGCCGTGCTCGTCACCGGCGGGCTCGGACCGACACACGACGACGTGACGATGGAGGCGGTCGCGGCCGCCTTCGGACGCGACCTCGCCGCCAACGACCAGGCCGCCGACTGGCTCGCGGAACAGGGGTACAGCGCGGACGACCTCGTCGCCGAAACGACCCACCTTCCGACCGGCTGCCGGCCCCTCTCCAACGAGGCGGGGGTCGCGCCCGGCGCGGTCGTCGAGTCGGTGTACGTCCTGCCGGGCGTCCCGACCGAGATGAAGGCGATGTTCGAGTCGGTCGCCGAGGAGTTCGAGGGGACCCGGACCCACACCGTCGTCGTCGACGTCGACGAGCCGGAGAGCGCGCTGTTAGAGCGGTTCACGGAGCTACAGGAGGCGTTCGACGTGAGCGTCGGATCGTATCCCGGCGAGAGCGTCCGCGTGAAGATCACGGCGACGACCGCCGACGAGGCCGAGCGCGCCGCCGAGTGGGTGCGGGAGCGCTCCGTGTTGGTCGACGCGGAGAACTGAGCCCAGAACGCGGGGATCTAGCGGTAGAGGTACGCGAGCCACATCGCGGTGACGACGAGGCTCGCGACGAGCACGGCGGTGGCGGTCGCGTCGATCGGGAGCGGCTCGACTGGGGCGGCTTCCAGGATCATGGTTCGCGCTTGTTCTGGGGGCATCTTAAGTATTGATTGTCCCGCGGCGAGACGCGGCCCGCTTAAGGGCTCGCCGCCGAACGTCCGGACATGCACGTCGGATTCGTGGTGAACCCGGTCGCCGGGATGGGCGGTCGCGTCGGGCTCAAGGGCACCGACGGGAAGGTGGCGGAGGCGGTCGCCCGCGGCGCGGAACCCCGCGCCCCCGACCGCGCGCGTCGGGCGCTGGATCGGCTCGCGGCGATCGCGTCCGCGGGGCGCGTCACGACCGCCGCCGACCCCATGGGTGAGCGGCTGGTCCGCGACGCCGGCTTCGAGCCGGTCCGCGTGATCGACCCGTTCGACGGCGCGGCGCCCGACGCCACGGAGACGACGGCCGAACACACCGCGCGCGTCGTCGAGGGGTTCGTCGGCGGCGCCGGGTCAGACTCCACGGGCGAACCAGCGCCCGCGGACGCTCCAGAGCCCGTGGACCTGGTCCTGTTCGTCGGCGGCGACGGCACGGCGACCGACGTGGCGACGGCGTTGGAACGGACCGGATCCGCGGTCCCGATGCTCGGCGTCCCCGCCGGCGTGAAGGTGTACTCGTCCGTGTTCGCCGTCTCGCCCGAGGACGCCGCCGAGGTCGCGGCCTCCTTCTCCCGCACCGAGCGCCGCGAAGTGATGGACATCGACGAGGACGCCTACCGCGAGGGGGAGGTCCACCCGGAGCTCCGCGCGGTCGCGCGCGTCCCGGTCGCCGACGACCTCCAGTCGTCGAAACAGACCGCAAGCGGGACCGTCGAGTCGCTGGCGGAGGGGGTCGCGGACGACATCCGCGCCAGCGACGGAGCGAGTGTCACCTACGTGCTCGGTCCGGGGTCGACCGTCGGCGCGATCAAGGAGGAACTGGGCTTCGAGCCGTCGCCGATCGGCGTCGACGTGTGGCGCGACGGCGAGGTCCTCGTCCGGGACGGGACCGAGGCGGAGATTCTCGACGCGCTGGGCGAGGAGAACGTGATCGTCGTCTCGCCGATCGGCGGGCAGGGGTTCGTCTTCGGTCGCGGGAACCCGCAGCTGTCGCCGGCGGTGATCCGTCGGTGTGACCTGCGGATCGTCGCCTCGCGGACGAAGCTCGACGACGTGCGGGCGCTCCGGGTCGACACCGACGACCCCGACCTCGACGCCGAGCTCGCGGGGTGGGTGCGCGTCCGCGTCGGCAAGTTCGAGACGCGGATGATGAAGATCGCCTGAGGCAGAAACCCGGCGCCCCGGCGCGCTCGGCGAAGACGGCGAAAACCCGCCCATGCGACGGCGTTTTAAATACGGGTGTCATACCATGCTATATGATGGCACAGATCGCCGGGCCCCCCGCATCGCTCGGGGGAACCGGCGGCGTCGACAGGGGCAACAGGCTTATTCCCGAACCGGGTGCAGTTACGGATAACCCCCGCGAGGAACCATGAACGAAGTCCAACTCGAAGTGGCGAAGGCGTACCCGAACGACTCGGGGCGCGGCATCGCCCGACTCGACCCCGACACGCTGTTGCACCTCAAGCTCTCGCCCGGCGACATCATCGAGATCGAGGGCGCGGAGACCACCGCCGCGAAGGTCTGGCGCGCGGACCGCCAGGACTGGAACACCGACACCGTCCGCGTCGACGGGTTCACCCGCCAGAACGCGGACGTGGGCATCGGCGAGCGCGTGACGATACGGAAGGCGGAGGCCGAGAAGGCCGACAAGCTCGTGTTGGCCCCGCCCGAGGAGGCGTCGGTCCAGTTCGGCTCCGACGCCGCCGGCATGGTGAAACGCCAGATCCTCAAGCGGCCGGTCGTCGAGCGCGACATCGTCCCCGTGATGTCGTCAACGAACCACCCGTTCATGCGGTCGCCCGGACAGGCGATCCCGCTGATCGCGGTCGAGACCGAGCCCGACGGCGTCTGCCTGATCACCGAGGACACCGAGGTCGAGCTCCGCGAGGAGCCGATCTCCGGGTTCGAGAAGACGGGCGGCGGGATCACCTACGAGGACATCGGCGGCCTCCAGTCGGAGATCCAGCGCGTCCGCGAGATGGTCGAGCTGCCGATGAAACACCCGCAGATCTTCTCGAAGCTCGGGATCGAGCCGCCGCAGGGCGTCCTGCTCCACGGCCCGCCGGGCACGGGGAAGACCCTGCTCGCGAAGGCGGTCGCCAACGAGACCTCGGCGTCGTTCTTCTCGATCGCCGGGCCGGAGATCATCTCGAAGTACTACGGCGAGTCCGAACAGCAGCTCCGGGAGATCTTCGAGGACGCGAAGGAGGAGAGCCCGAGCATCATCTTCATCGACGAGCTCGACTCGATCGCGCCCAAGCGCGAGGACGTGACGGGCGAGGTCGAGCGCCGCGTCGTCGCGCAGCTCCTGACGATGATGGACGGGCTCGAAACCCGCGGTCAGGTGGTCGTCATCGGGGCGACCAACCGCGTCGACAGCGTCGACCCCGCGCTCCGCCGCCCCGGGCGGTTCGACCGCGAGATCGAGATCGGCGTCCCCGACGAGGTGGGCCGCAAGGAGATCCTCCAGATCCACACCCGCGGGATGCCGCTCTCGGACGACGTGAGCCTCGATCACCTCGCGGACGAGACCTACGGGTTCGTCGGCGCCGACATCGAGAGCCTCACCAAGGAGGCCGCGATGAAGGCGCTCCGGCGCTACCTCCCCGAGATCGACCTCGACGACGAGGAGGTCCCGCCGAGCCTGATCGACCGGATGATCGTCAAGCGCGACGACTTCTCCGGGGCGCTGACGGAGGTGGAGCCCTCCGCGATGCGCGAGGTGCTCGTCGAGCTCCCGAAGATCTCGTGGGACGACGTGGGCGGGCTCTCCAGCGCCAAAGAGCAGGTGCAGGAGTCGGTCGAGTGGCCGCTCACCTCGCCCGAGAAGTTCGATCGGATGGGCGTCGACGCGCCGAAGGGCGTGCTGCTGTACGGCCCACCCGGCACCGGGAAGACGCTGATGGCGAAGGCGGTCGCCAACGAGACGAACGCGAACTTCATCTCGGTCAGGGGGCCGCAGCTGCTCTCGAAGTGGGTCGGCGAGTCGGAGAAGGCGATCAGACAGACCTTCCGGAAGGCCCGGCAGGTGAGCCCGACCGTCATCTTCTTCGACGAGCTCGACAGCCTCGCGCCGTCGCGCGGCCAGGAGATGGGGAACAACGTCTCCGAGCGCGTCGTCAACCAGCTGCTCACCGAGCTCGACGGGTTAGAGGAGATGGGCGACGTGATGGTGATCGGCGCCACCAACCGCCCCGACATGATCGACCCCGCGCTGCTGCGCTCGGGCCGGTTCGACCGGCTCGTGATGATCGGGCAGCCGGATCAGGAGGGCCGCGAGCAGATCCTCGACATCCACACGCAGGACACGCCGCTCGCGCCCGACGTGAGCCTCCGCGAGATCGCCGAGATCACGGACGGCTACGTCGGCTCCGACCTGGAGGGCATCGCCCGCGAGGCCGCCATCGAGGCGCTGCGCGACGACGACGACGCCGAGGAGGTCGAGATGAAACACTTCCGGCGCGCGATGGAGTCGGTGCGCCCCACGATCACCGACGACATCCTCTCGTACTACGAGGAGGTCGAACAGCAGTTCAAGGGCGGCAGCGGCAACGCGATCCGCGACACCGGCGGCAAGATCGGGTTCCAGTAGATCGGGCCCGCGCGCGCAGCGACCCGCTCCCCGTCTCGTTCCGCGTCTTTTAACCCCGACAGCGACCAACGACGGGTATGTCCCAGCCGCGCGTCCCCGGCGGTGACGAGAACTCGCTGGAGCTGCCGTGCGGACAGACGATCGCGGCCGGCGAGCTGGACCTGGGGATGCGCGAGTTCGAGTGCGACTGCGGCGAGACGCACGCGGTCGTGATGGACGTGCATCCTCCGGAGCGGTTCCTCCCGGACTTCCTCGTCGAGGTGCTCCGCGAGGCGATCGAGACCACGAGCGAGGAGATGCCGGAGTTCGACACGCCCCACCTCCTCGGCGTCGTGTTAGAGGAGTTCCCGGAGGCCGTCGTCGCGTACGACGCCAGCGAGAACGCCGACGTGGGGTACGCGATGGCGTGGGTGACCGACTTCGACTCGCGCCGGCTCCACGAGATCGTCGTCGAGCTCGTCGTCGAGCTGATGGAACACGCCGTGAGCCACGCCGACGACGACGAGGCGCTCTCGGCGTTCGAAGCGGAGATGGTCGAGTTCGACGTGAGCGAGTTCGTCGAGCAGTACCGCGCCGAGCGCGACCTCGAGGCCGAGGACCCGTACGCCTGAGCGCGGCCCCCCGGCGCCGGTCGAACCCGGCTGCCGATCGGTGCTCAAACCGCCGAGAACGAGCCGCAGAGCGCTCCTGTCAGACGAATGTCCGACTCTTGTCTCACTGAACCCTATATGTCCGGGGACCGTACGTAAGACGTATGAGCACCGGTGAATACGACCGGTACGACCGAATCCGCGGCGTGCTCGCCGAGGCCGAGGAGCCGCTGACGGCGCGGGAGATTCTCGCGCTCGCCGGCGAGTGCGAGGAGATCGACAGTCCCCACCGCGTCGCCACGGTGCTTGGCCGGTGGGCCGAACGCGGCGACGTCGAGGTCATCGCGGACCGGCCCTACCGGTACCGACTGGAGACTTGAGGGCCGTTCGAGGGGTACGCGGGGTCACCCCGACTCGAACCGCAGGGCGCCGTCAGCCGGGTCGAGCGTCGCGACAGCGCCGAGGGGAAGCGGGAACGACGGGTCGGTGTGGCCGAAGTCGTAGCCGAAGCCGGCGGCCGCGTCCGGCGCGTACCGACTGAGCTCGCGAGTGACGACGCCCCTCAGTTCCGCGGGGTACTCGTCGGGGTCCGGGTCCCACGCCAGCGGCGGGGCGTTCGTCCGCGGCCGACCGACGAGGACGCCGTCGAACCGCGACAGGAGCCCGCGCTCGCCCATCGCGCGGAGCGTGTAGCCGACCTCGCGCGGCGGCGGGACGTCCTCGGACGTCTCCAGCGCGAGGACGGCGCCGTCGAGTCGCTCGGGGTCCGGGAGGTATCGATCCGTTTGGAGGTGCCACTTCAGTATCGCGAAGGAGCCGCCCCACACCCGACCGCCGACCGGTTCATCGGGGGCGGCGGCCGGACCGACCCACGTCGTCGGCCCGGAGTTTTCCCGCCACGTCCGCGGCTCCCGCGTCTCGAAGTCGAACCACTCGTCGGTCCACTCCGGGGCCGGTTCGACCGCTCCGATCGACTCCTCGAACAGCGCGCGCCTGAGGTACCGCTCGGTGTAGGGACTGAGCTCGGCGTCACAGACGAGGTCGGGGTGGACGCCGAGCCCATAGCTGACGATCCCGCGATTCCACAGGAACAGCCGGAGGTTGTCGCTGTCGCTGTAGCCGAAGAACCGGGTCGGGTTCGCGGCGAGGATTTCCCCGTCCAGATGCCGCAAGACCCGTATCTGGTCGTCGCCGCCGGTGTACGCCATGACGGCGCCGATCGATGGATCGGCGAACGCCTCCTCGATGTCGGCCGCCCGCGCCGCGGGTGACGCCGGCTCGTCGCGGTCGGGGTCCGCGGTCGGGAGCACGCGCGTCTCGACCCCGAGCGCGGCGAGTCGCTCGCGGCCGACGCGGAGCCGCGTCGCGTCGGCGGGTCGGGAGGGCGCCACGACCGCGAGGGCCTGGTCGTCGTCGAGCGCCGGTGGCGTGGTGAACTCCATCGCGGCGTACTGCGGCCGGCGCCCAGATAAATCGGCCGCGTTCGTGTCACGATGTATCACTCACCATGGGCAGGACTACCTTGCGAAAATCGCAAAGTCGCTGCGAGATTCGTATTCTATCGCCGACCTTATTACGATGAGCGCACTCGGTCGCGGTAATGAGCGAGGACCGGACCATACTACTCATCGGTAGCGGACCGATCCAGATCGGACAGGCGGCCGAGTTCGACTACTCCGGCGCGCAGGCGTGCCGCGCCCTCCAAGAGGAGGGAGCGCGGGTCGTCCTGGTGAACTCGAATCCGGCGACGATCATGACCGACCCGGAGACCGCGGACCGGGTGTACATCGAGCCGATCACGCCGGAGGCGATCTCGGAGGTCATCCGGATCGAGGAGCCCGACGGCGTCATCGCGGGGCTGGGCGGCCAGACCGGGCTCAACGTCACCGCCGAGCTCGCCGAGGAGGGCATTCTGGACGAGTTCGACGTGGAGGTCATGGGGACGCCGCTCGACACCATCTACGCGACCGAGGACCGGGACCTGTTCCGCCAGCGGATGGAGAACCTGGGCCAGCCGGTGCCGAAGTCGACCACCATCTCGCTGGACGAGGGCGAGTCGGTCACCGACTTCGACGAGGCGGCGCTCCGTGAGCGCGTCCAGGGGGCGGTCGACGCGGTCGGCGGGCTCCCCGTTATCGCCCGGACGACGTACACGCTCGGCGGCTCCGGCTCGGGCGTCGTCGACGAGTTCGAGGAGCTCGTCGAGCGCGTCCGCAAGGGCCTCCGGCTCTCGCGGAACAGCGAGGTGCTCATCACCGAGTCCATCGCGGGCTGGGT
Source organism: Halorubrum sp. FL23 (assembly GCF_052439115.2). Lineage (NCBI taxonomy): Archaea > Methanobacteriati > Methanobacteriota > Halobacteria > Halobacteriales > Haloferacaceae > Halorubrum > Halorubrum sp. FL23. Next base: position 133,214 of record NZ_JBQVRO020000002.1, on the reverse strand, counting down.
CGAGCTGGAGTACGAGGTGATGCGGGACGCCGACGACTCCTGTATCATCATCTGCAACATGGAGAACATCGACCCGATGGGGATCCACACCGGCGAGTCGACGGTCGTCACCCCCTCGCAGGTGATCCCCGACGACGGGCATCAGGAGATGCGCGACGCCGCGCTCGAAGTGATTCGGGACCTCGGCATTCAGGGCGGCTGTAACATCCAGTTCGCGTGGCACGACGACGGCACTCCCGGCGGCGAGTACCGCGTGGTGGAAGTGAACCCGCGCGTCTCCCGCTCCTCCGCGCTGGCTTCGAAGGCGACCGGCTACCCGATCGCCCGCGTGACGGCGAAGGTCGCGCTCGGCAAGCGGCTCCACGAGATCGACAACGAGATCACCGGGGAGACGACGGCCGCGTTCGAGCCCGCCATCGACTACGTGGTGACGAAGGTGCCGCGCTGGCCCATCGACAAGTTCGACGACGTGGACTTCGAGCTCGGGACCGCGATGAAGTCCACCGGCGAGGCGATGGCCATCGGCCGGAACTTCGAGGAGAGCCTGCTGAAGTCGCTCCGGTCGTCGGAGTACGACCCGGCGGTCGACTGGGAGGCGGTCGACGACGACGCCTTGGAGAGCGAGTACCTCGAGCGCCCCTCGCCGGACCGCCCGTACGCGATGTTCGAGGCGTTCGACCGCGGCTACACCGTCGCGGACATCGAGGAGCTGACCGGGATCAAGACGTGGTACCTCGAACGGTTCAAGCGCGTCAGCGACTCCGCGCAGACCGCCCAGAACGGCGAGTTCGCGCAGGCGGCCACCGCGGGACACACGAACGCCGACATCGCGGCGCTCGCCGGCGGCGGGACCGACGTCGACGCCGTGGAGGCCGACGTTCCCGGCCGGACGTACAAGCAGGTCGACACCTGCGCGGGCGAGTTCGCCGCCGAGACCCCGTACTACTACTCCGCGCGCCAGGCCGAGTTCGAGCGCGGGCCGCTGAAGGGGGACGCCGCGGCCGGTGAGCTGGTCGTCGACAAGAGCGTCGACAGCGTGGTCGTCGTGGGCGGCGGCCCGATCCGGATCGGGCAGGGCGTGGAGTTCGACTACTGTTCGGTTCACGCGATCCAGGCCCTCCGCGAGCTCGGCATCGAGGCGCACGTCGTCAACAACAACCCCGAGACGGTGTCGACCGACTACGACACCTCCGACGGGCTGTTCTTCGACCCGATCACCGCCGAGGAGGTCGCCGACGTGGCCGAGGCGACCGGCGCCGACGGCGTGATGGTCCAGTTCGGCGGGCAGACGTCGGTGAACATCGGCGAACCGCTGGAAGACGAGCTCCGGCGCCGCGGGCTCGACTGCGAGATCATGGGGACGAGCGTCGAGGCGATGGACCTCGCCGAGGACCGCGACCGCTTCAACGTCCTGATGGACGAGATGGGCGTCGCGCAGCCGAAGGGCGGAACCGCGACGAGCGAGGCGGAAGCGCTCGAGCTGGCCCACGACATCGGCTACCCGGTGCTCGTGCGACCCTCCTACGTCCTCGGCGGACGCGCGATGCGGGTCGTCGAGAGCGACGCGGAGCTCGAAGAGTACATCGAGGAGGCGGTCCGGGTTTCGCCGGACAAGCCGATCCTCGTCGACCAGTTCCTCGACGACGCGGTCGAACTGGACGTCGACGCCGTGGCGGACGGCGAGGACGTGCTGCTCGGCGGCGTGATGGAACACGTCGAGAGCGCGGGCGTCCACTCGGGCGACTCCGCCTGCATGATTCCGCCGCGCTCGCTCGACGACGAGACGCTCGGCCGGGTCCGCGAGGTCACCGAGGACATCGCCCGCGCGCTCGACACGGTCGGCCTGCTCAACGTCCAGCTCGCGGTGACGGGCGTCGGCGACGACGCCGAAAGCGAGGTGTACGTGCTGGAGGCGAACCCGCGCTCCTCGCGGACGGTCCCGTTCGTCTCGAAGGCGACGGGCGTTCCCATCGCGAAGCTCGCGGCGAAGGTGATGACCGACGACCTCTCGCTCTCCGACCTCGACGCCGACGAGCAGATCCCGGAGCACCGCAGCGTGAAGGAGGTCGTGCTCCCGTTCGACCGCCTGCCGGGCTCGGACCCGCGGCTCGGCCCGGAGATGAAGTCGACCGGCGAAGTGATGGGGACGGCCCGCTCGTTCGGCAAGGCGTACGACAAGGCGCAGGACGCGACGAACAAGCCGATCCCGGAGTCCGGCACCGCCGTCGTCGACCTCTCCGCCGACGAGTTCCCAGACCCGGACACCGAGGCCGGCGAGGCGCTCGTCGCGGGGTACGCCGAGCACTTCGAGCTGAGCGAGGCGACGGACCTGATCGAGGCCGCGAAGCGCGGCGAGATCGACCTCATCGTCTCGCGCCAGCGCGAGCTGCTCGAGGTCGCGGTGGAGGAGGAGATCACCTACTTCTCGACGCACGCCTCGGCGAAGGCGGCGCTCGAAGCCATCGAGCACAAGGCCGACGACCTCGACGTGATGGCCGTCTCCGACCGGCCGAAGCGCGTCGAGAAGTGGGGCGCCGCGGAGTAGTCCACGGACGACGTTCGCGATTCGCGGCGGGCCTTACAGCGCCTCGAGCGTCGAGCGCTCGACGTCTTCGGCCGGCATCGGTTCGCCGCCGTACTCGTCGACGAACGCGTCGACGTCGTCGTCGTCGCTGAACGGGATCAGCTCGGGCCCCATTGCGCCGACGACCTCGCTGCGCGCGACGACCGTCAGTTCGGTCGTCTGCGAGAACGCCTCGCTCTCGACGTGCGAGGAGAACATCGTGTCGGACCCCTCCTTGAACACCTCCTGATCGACGAGCGAGTAGTCGGTGAGGAACGTCGCCAGCGGGGTCCGTCCCGCGTCCTCGGCGTCGAACCGGTAGGTGTAGGTGCAGGTGCTGCTGCAGAACTGCCCCGGCCGCCCGCCCTCCGGCTCGTCGTCCTCGAAGTGGACCTGCCCGACCGGGCCGGGGTGGTCCTCGATGATCATGCCGCACTGGTCGCACGCGCGCTCCCCGTCGAGCGAGATCGGTGTGATAGACGCGCTCTCGTCGCCGAGACAGCCGGCGGCGGCGAGCGAGAGCCCCACACCGACTCCGGCGAGCAGCCGCCGACGCGACGCCGACGGGCGCTGGTGTTCAGTCATGCGTAATAGTTACGAAACAACCGTATTAGCTCCTCTGGACCGATTCAGGCTGCCGTTCGAGGAACAAACCAGATCGGCTAAACCCCAGTAGGTTGAACGTACGCCGTGGCAGTTTTCGACCCGTACGGCGATCCGCCTCGGGCGCTCTGGATCGCGCTCGGCGTCCTCCTCCTCGTCGCCGTCGTCGCGACGGCCGGGGCGTTCGCCGCCGACCCCGAGGCCGCCGCGCCCTCGCCGGTCCCCTACGACGACGTGGTCGAGCTCGGGCTCTCCTCCGAGACGGACGCGCTGATGACCGGCTCGGCGCGGATCCCGCGGACCCAAGTCTTCTACTCGCAGCTGCAGTACGTCGTCGGGTACAACGGCGTCGAGTCGTTCGCGGCGGCCCTCGAGGACGGCCAGACGGAACGGCAGTTCGGCTACCCGATCGCCGCCTACGTCGAGACGTTCGACGACGCGCGGCCCGAGACGACCGAGACCGGCCTGTTCGAGTCCGAGTCCGGCGGCGAGTGGACGCCGGCGGCGGCGGCGCTCTACGTCGTCGAGAGCGACGCCCGGAGCCCGGCGGGCGAGACGATCGTCCCCTTCCGCGAGCGGGGCGCCGCCGAGGCGTTCGCGGCCGACCACGGCGGGCGGGTGGTCGACTGGGAGACGGTCCGGCGCCTGTCGTTCGACACAGACTCGGCGGCGACGGTGCGGGCGATGGCTCCCGCGCGGTGGGACGCCGCCGACGGGCGGATCGCGGCCGCCGAGCGCCGCGCCGACCGACCGGTCTCGGTCGTCGTCGGTGAGGACGCACCGACGATCGGGGCGGCGGTCGCCGCCGCGCCGCCGAACACGACGGTCGTCGTCCCCGCGGGCACCTACGACGAGACCCTGACGGTGAACGAGTCGGTGACGATCGCCGGCGAAGACGCGCGGATACGCGGCGACGGCAACGGCTCGGTGATCACGGTGCGGGCGCCCGACGTGGCGATCACCGGGATCACGGTCGCCGGAAGCGGGGGGGAGACGCGCGACCCGGAGGCGGCGCGCGCGGGTCGCGAGAGGGAGGGTGAAAGCGAGGTGTGGGACACCAACATCCAGCTCGGCTACGGCCACGGAGACGCCGGGATCCGCGCGATCGGCGCGCCGGGACTCGTCGTCGACGACGTGACGGTCGAGGCGAACGCGAGCGGGATACTCCTCCGCGAGGGCTCCCACGCGGTGATCCGGGATCTCCGCGTGAACGGGACGGAGGAGTGGCAAGACGGATTTATGGGGATCACGGGGATGCAGTCGCGGGTGACGGTGACGGACAGCAGGTTCGAGGGTGGCCGCGACGGCATCTACCTCCACCGCGCCGACGGCTCGGTCGTCCGGAACTCCACGTTCACGGACAACCGCTACGGGGTGCACCTCATGTACACGAGCGACGCGCTGCTCGCCGACAACGCGTTCCGCGACGAGCTGTACGCCGGTATCACGGTGATGACGCGGCCGTCGGGCAACGCGATCGTCGGCAACGACGTTCGGAACTCCAGCGCGGGGGTCCAAGCCTCGGGGACCCGGGCGTACATCGGGTACAACACCCTCGTCGGCAACGAACTCGGCTTCTCGACCAGCTCGCGAGGGTCGCTGTACGAGCGCAACGTGGCCGCGAACAACGACCTCGGGGCGCGCGCGACCACGGTGGTCCCGTCGAGCCGGGTCGTCGCGAACGACTTCGTCGGGAACGCGGAGCACGCGACCGCCGGCGCGGGCGCGCTCCGCGTCTGGGCCGACGGCGACCGCGGGAACTACTGGGAGGGGGCGAACGTCGGTCCCCACGACCCCGGCGAGCGCGCGTATCGCCCCACCTCTCCGGTCGACGGCGCGCTCCACCGGCACGTCGCCGCCGTCGCGGTGCGCGAGTCGCCCGCGGTCGCCCTCCTCGACCGCCTCCGCGGGACCGTCCCCGGCGCGCGCTCGGGAAGCATCATCGACCCGGCGCCGGCGGCGGCGCCGTACTCGCCGGAGAGGCTCGACGCCGCGCTCGCCCCGAATGCGGGCCCGGCCCGCGCCGACTGGCGCACGGAACTGGCCGACCAGCGGGGGGACAGAGACGAGGACGCAGCCATGAACGCACGCCATCGCAACGCGACGGGCGGGGGTATCGGGCCGGAAACGAAGCGCGTCGCCGCCGAGACCGCATCGGCAGGCGCCGGCGCGCGCACGTCGGTTATCGACGCTCACACCGCGGCGACGGAGGGGGCCGCCGATGCCTGACGAGCCCGTCTCGACCCTCTCGGATGTCACCCGGACGTACGGGGGCGTGCCGGTGCTGGACTCGATCTCGCTCGCGATCGATCCCGGCGTTACCGCCGTGATCGGCCCGAACGGCTCCGGGAAATCGACCCTGCTCCGGCTGCTGGTCGGCGCGACGGCGCCGACCACCGGCGAGGTCCGGCACCCCGGCGCGACCGGCCCGAAGCCGATCGGCTACCTGCCACAGCGGGTGCCGTTCCGCGACGGGTTTACGGCTCGCGAGACGCTCGCGTTCTACGCCCGACTCGTCGGCGACGACCCGGACGCGGCGCTGGAGCAGGTCGGGCTCGCCGACGCCGGCGACAGGCGCGTCGAGGCGCTCTCGGGCGGGATGCGACGCCTGCTGGGGATCGCGCAGGCGGTCCTGGGCGACCCGACCCTCGTCGCCCTCGACGAGCCGGCGAGCGGTCTCGATCCGGGGATGCGCGAACGCGCCTTCCGCGCGGCGGCCGAGCGGGCCGACCGCGACACGGCCGTCGTGATCTCGTCGCACGCGCTCGACCTCGTCGACGACCACGCCGACCGCGTCGTGCTTCTCCGCCGCGGGGGCGTCGCCGCCGCCGGGGCGGTGGACCGCCTGCTCGACGACCACGCTGTCGACGACGTGAGCGGTTTGTACCGCGCCGTGACGGCGGCGGAAGCGCGGACCGGCGCCGAGCGATCCGACGAGGAGGGCGGTGACGGCGACGGGGACACGAGGAGCGACGAGGAGGAGCGTGACGGCGACGATGCGGAGCCGGACGTTCACGTCACGGGGGTGTCGGAGCGATGACCGGACCGCTCATCGGGGTCGCAACGGTGTTCCGGCGCGAACTCGCGACGGTGGTCCGGACCCCCGGCTACGGCGTGCTGGCGGTGGGGCTGCTCGCCGCCGTCGGCGGCCTCCTCGCGGCGGGCGGCGGGGGCGCCACGGGATTCGTGCCGGCGATCGTCGACCTGCTCCTCCCGACGGAGGCGCTCGTCCCGCTCGCCGCGGTGGTGTTGGGCTACCGCTCGCTGCTCGCCGACGGCGCGAGCGGGGAGCTCGCGGTGATCCGGACGTATCCGGTGCGCGTCGGCGAGTACGTCGCGGGAGTGTTGCTGGCGCGGACGGTCGCGCTCGTCGGGGTCGTCGGCGCTCCGTACGCCGCGGTCGGCGTCGGGGTCTGGCTGACCGCGGCGCCGGACACGGGCATCTTCGCGACCCACACCGGTATCGACTCGCCGCTGCTGTACCTCCGGTTCCTCGCGTTCGTCCTCCTGTTGGGCGCGGCGTACGTGTCGCTCGCGGCCGCGGTCTCCGCGCTCGCCGCGAACCGCCGGAGCGCGATCGCGCTCGGGGTCCTCGCGCTGGTCGCGGGGGTGCTCGGCGGCGACCTCCTCCTGCTCCGCTCGCTCGGTGCCGGAGCGTCTCCGGCGACGATCCCGGGATCGCTCGCGCTCACGCCGAACGGGGCGTTCCGTGGGCTCGTCTTCGAACACGTGATCGGCGTCGCCTTCGCGCCGGAGGGCGAGTTCATCGAGACGGGCCGCGCGGTCGGCTCGCTCGTCGGCTGGACGCTCCTCGGCGCCGTCGTCGCGGGTACAGCGTTGGCGTACGGGAGCCAGGTCGATGCGGCCATCGAGCGCGTTCGCAGCGGGATCGGGGACTGAGAGCGACCCTCCCGGCTTCTCTCGGTCGTCTCGGCCTCCCCCGATCGCTTCGGCTACCCTCGATCGCTCCGACTACCCTCGATCGTCCCGATTCCACCGGCCCTCCGATCACTCCGATCCCACCGCCTTCCTACTCACTTTGAGGCGGCGTCGTCGCCGACGGAGCCCGGAGCGTGCGCGTACACCGCGTAGAGGACGACCGCGGCGATCAGGAAGTCGAGGCTGTGTTCGAGGAAGTGATGAACCGGCATCGGCACGACGCCGAGAACGGTGCCCGCGCCGACGACCGACCGGCCGAGCAGCGCGCCGACGGCGACGCTGATGAGCGCGTACTGCCCGCTCCGACGGCGGTGGTACGCGACGAGGCTCACGAGAAAGAGGACCCCGGTGCCGAGGCCGGCGACGGCCACGACGGCGAGCAGCGGTAGCGACCCCTCTACGCCCCACCCTCCGGCGGTCGCGCTCGCAAGGATCGGATTCACGCTGTCGACTCGTAAGGCAGCGAGCGATAAGAATACATCCCCGGACGCTCCCGCTCGAAGAGAACGCGCGCGGCGGTTTTAAACAGCGCCCCGGTAGATCGGGGTGAGCACCCATGCCGGACACCAGATCCCGGGTCCGCCGACACGTCCGCGACACGCCGGGCGTCCACTTCAACCGGGTGAGCCGCGACCTCGACATCGCCACCGGACAGGCGCAGTACCACCTCCGACGGCTCGTCCGGGACGACGAGGTCGCGGTCGAGCGGATCGGCGGGCGCGCTCACTACTTCGACCCGTCCTTCGACCCGTGGGAGCGGCGGGCGCTCGCCTTCCTCCGGCGGGAGACCGCTCGCGGGATCCTCGTCCGCCTCCACGCCGGCGGCCCGACGCGGCCGGCGACGCTCGCCGACGACCTCGACCTCGCGCGCAGCACCGTCTCGTGGCACGTCTCGAACATGGTCGAACGCGGGATCATCGAGAAGTCGGATGACCGACCCATGCGGCTCTCGCTCGCGCGGCCCGAGCAGACCGCGGCGCTGCTCGACGAGGTGTCGTCGTCGCTCCCGGATCGGATCGTCGACCGGTTCATCCGGACCGTCGACAGCCTGTTCGAGTGATCGGGTCGCCCTCGGTTGCCGACGGGGGCGATCGCACGGCTTCCGCCGGGAGCGACGGAATCCGGGGAAACGCCCATGACGACGGGGCGCGTAGGTCGGCGACAGTGCACATCGACATTCTGCTGTACGACGGGTTCGACGAGCTCGACGGAATCGGCCCGTACGAGGTGTTCGACTACGCGCTCGGCTACGCCGCGGAGGCGGCGAGCGGCGATGCGGACGGCGCGACCGCCGCCGAGCGACCCGGGCGCGTCCGGTACGTCACCCTCGACGAGCGCGAGTGGGTCACCGCGAGCCACGGGACGCGGGTCGGCGTCGACGGGGTACTCCCGGATCCGGACGGCGGCGACGCACCCGACCTGCTCGTCGTCCCCGGCGGTGGCTGGTCCGCGCGCAACGAGGACGCGAGCGCCTGGGCGGAGGCGCAGAAGGGCGACGTACCGCGCGCGCTCGACGAGTACCACGCCGCCGGCGTCCGCACCGCAGCCGTCTGTACCGGCGCGATGCTGCTCGCGGAGGCGGGCGTCACCGACGGCCGGCGTGCGGTCACTCACGCCTCGGCCGTCGACGAACTCCGCGAGTCGGGTGCCGCGGTGGTGGACGCGCGCGTCGTCGACGACGGCGACCTGCTCACCGCCGGCGGGGTGACCTCGGGGATCGACCTGGCGCTGTACCTCGTCGAGCGGGAGTTCGGCGAAGCGATCGCCGACCGCGTCGCGACCGTCATGGAGTACGAGCGCCGCTACGAGATCGCCGACACGGAGTGAGCCGGAGCGGAGCGCGGGCCGCGCCGGCGGGGCCGGTCAGTCGCCGCCGTCCTCGGGGAGCGGCGGGTCGTCGGCGCCGTCGCCGGCCTCGTTTGTCGTGGTGTCGCCGTCTGCGTCGACCGTGATGACGGTGCAGTCGAGCTCGTCGCGGAGGTACGCGTCGATGTCGGGGTCGGAGAGGAGTTTCTGCACCATGCGCCGCCACCGACCGGCCTGCTTCGAGCCGATGACGACCACGTCGGCGCCCTCGGCGACGACCTCTTCGAGGATGGTCTCCTCGACGAGGAACCCCCGGCGGACGACGTACCGCGCGCGGTCGAGCCGGCCGATCCGCTCTTCGACGGCCCGTTTCAGGTCGCTTCGGGAGACCCCACCGGAGTTCTGGTAGAGGTCAACGTGGAGGATCGTCAAGTCGGCGTCGCGCTCCTCGGCGACGCGAACGGCCTCCCGCAGCGTCGCCTCCGAGTGTGACGACGGCGGGAACCGGACCGGCACCACGACGAGAGTCATGTCCGGAGGGTTGCGGACGGAGGATGAATACGCTGTCGGTGCGACTGACGCGACTGAGAATCGGAGGCGCCGTCACCCCATCGGGGCGCCCGTGACCGCCGCGAACTGCTCCGGATCGAACCGGATGCCGCCGACGGTGTCGATCCACGGGAGCCGACCGAGTCGCCGGGCGCGGCCGTGCGGGAGGCGAACGATGGCGAACCCCGACAGATGGTGGAGCACGAGCCGACCCGCCGTGCCGACCAGCCCGAGCAGTCCGGTAACGAACGCCTCGTGGGCGACCCCGTCCCGCCGCTTCACGAAGAAGAACCCCTCCGACTCGGGGTCCGGTCCGGCGACCTCGATGGACGCACCGAACCGCTCCGCGACGCTCATCGGTCACCCGCCATCCGGGTCGCTTCCTCGATCCACCCCTCGGTCCGGCTCGTCGACGCACGGGTGATGTCGGCGACGACCTCCGGGTCGAGTGCGGCCAGCTGGGCGACGTTTCTGACGCCCTCCTCGCGGAGTCGGTCCGCGTACGTCGGCCCGATCCCGGACACCTCTTCGAGCGCGACCGACTCGCCGCGGGCGCCGAGCCGCTTTTGGAGCGCGGCGATCTGCTCGACCGGTAGCGACAGCTCCGCCGCGATCGCCTCCGGATCGAGCGAGACCAGCGATTCGAGGTCGGTCACGCCCGCGCGGCGGAGTCGCTCGACCACCGCGGCGCCGTTCTCCGGGGCGACGTCGATGATCGCCCGTCTGAACGCCTCCATGCGGGCCCGCTCGTCTTCCGGCTCGGGCGACTCCGCGGGGGCGGTGTCGTCGTCCGGGTCCGGGGTCGGCGCCGCGTCGGACTCGTTCGGAGAGTCGGGGTCGCTCGGTGACTCCGATTCACCGGATGAATCCGGTTCGCCCGATGCGCCTGTCTCCCCGTCCGATGTTCCTGCCTCCTCGCTCGACGCCGCGGAGAGCACGAGATCGACCGGCGCTCCGGGCTCGGCGACCGCGTAGGGGTCGGGGAACTGCTCGACGACGGTGCCCGGTGGGGTCGCCGGCTCGACGACGCGCTCGACCACGCCGACGGACAGATTGGCCGCGGCGAGCCGGCGCGCCGCGGTCTCGTGCGACAGCCCCCCGAGGTCCGGCACGTCGCCGTACGTCGTCGCGGCGTCCTCGGGCTCCCCCCGCGGCGCACGCAGTCGGAAGGAGACCTCGCTGAGATTCGCCGACGCCGACGACTCGTCCAGCGACGGCAGGTGCATCCGGATCCCCTCGTCGGTCTGGATCACGTTCGTCTTGAGCGTGAAGTCCACGTCGTCGACGCGGTAGCGCTCGCTCTGCAGGTCGTCGTCCACCTCTTGGAGCGCCGCGCCGAGGTTCGAGAAGACCTGCTTCGGCTCCATCGCCGGGCGCTGCGCCTCCAGCTCACCGACGCGTTCTCGGAGTGCCTCCCGCTGTGCCTCGACCTTCGAGAGCCGGCGCTCCAGGGCGGTCCGCTCGCTTTGAACCGCTAACACGTCGGTCTGCAGGCGAACGAGCGACTCCTGTTGGTCCGTGACCAGTCGCTCGACCGCCGCCCGCTCGACCGTCTCGAACTTGGCGGCGTCGACCTGCGGTAGCTCTTCGAGCTGGAACGTCTCCGCGAATCGCGCCGTGTCGGCGTTGAACGCGGAGCGGTCGCGATCGCTCATGGGTTACGGGACTCCGGCGGGACGGGGGCGATGCGGAGCCGCACCTCGCTGGCGATCTCGGCGTCCACGTCGTACTCGTCGCTGACGCGGTGGTTCAGCGGAACGGCGGTCACGGTCGGCTTGTACGCGCGGACCTCGTTGGTCTCCGGATCGCGGACCTCCTGCCCCTCGATCGACAGCGTCATCTCCAGGTCGGCTTCCACGTCGGCGAACCTGAGCCACGACGCGTCGAGGTCGTACGCGAGGCTCCCGTCTTCGATGTCGCGTTCGATCGACCGCTGGACGGCCATCGACCGGCGGTCGAGCTCCTCTTGCCCCTCGGCGACCGAGAACGCGACCGTCCGGATGAACTCCTTGAGCGGTCGCGCAAGCCACTCGTCAGTCGGCACGTTCGCCTCCGTCGGCCCCGTCGGTCGCTGACCCCGTCTCCGCGGATCCGGTCGCCGCCGGCATCGGGGTGGGTTCGAGCCGCGTTGTGAGGCGGGCGTTCGCGCCGGCCTCGCGGTCGACGGTCCGGCGATCGATCACGGACTGCGTGCCCGCTCTGAGACCGAATCCCCCCGCGGCACGCTCGAATTCCGGTTCGGTTCGGTCCGACTGACTGCGTTCGGTGGTGCGAACGTCGACCTCGACTTCGATCGTCGCGTCGCTGAACTGGTACCGGGCAGGCGTCAGTCCGACGTCGAGCAGGGATCGCCGCTCCGCCGTCGCGGTGTCCGGCGTGACGGTTCCGTCCGGCGTGACCGTTCCGTCCGGCGCGACGGTGCGAGTCAGCGTCGGCGCGACGTCGACCTCCGTCTCTGCGAGCGTCGTGAGCGTCTCCGCGGCGTGGGCGTCGAGCGCGGTCTGGGCGTCGGCGACGCCCTCCGCGAGCAGGTAGACGAGGTCGTCGAACGGGAGGTCGGCCACCTCCCGTCGGCCCGACCGAGCGGGGGCGATACTGCGCGGTGGTAGGTGATGTGCTCGTAATGGCATGGGTCTGGGTGCCGCACTCCGTCCGCCGTGCGGATGCGTGCGGAGACGCACGCGCGGAGCGCGGCGGGTCCGATCACTCCGTCTCCTCGTCGTCGGTCTGTCGCTGGTCGACGGTCTCGACCTCCGGGAAGAGGTACGGCGGCTCCGGGACCGGAACCAACGTGGTCTTCAGCTTGCTCGTCCCGTGGACCTCCTTGCCGAACTTCCGGTTGTGGCTCACGTCGGTCTGGATGCTCCCGCCCCACAGGCCGAACCCCGCGTGCGCCTCGGCGCTGACGTCGATGTTCGTCTCGCGCTCGCTCGTCGTCTTGATGTCCATCTCGACCTCGATGATCGCCTCCGAGAACTGGTAGAAGGTCGGGAACAGCCCGGCCTGCAGCAGCGAGACGTCGATCGGTGTCGCGGAGGAGTAGGTGACCTCGCCCTGCGAGTCGATCGTGCGCGTGATCGCCGGCACGACCTCGATCTCCGTCTCGGCGAGGATTTTCGCCACCTCGACCGAGTTCATGTCCAACTGGTTCTGTGCGTCCGCGATACCCTGACCCATACTCGCGATCATCTCAGGGAACGGTACGTCGAGTAGCTCCTGTCCTACAGACATTCTTAACTAATTAACGTAATAGATATTAAATAGGTATGTAAGAAATTGGAGAACATGTTGCCGGTTTTGCAGAGCAATCGATCCGCTCGCGCTCGATCTCGACCGAGTCGCCTTCCACGTCGACAGCGATCGCGATCTCCTCGTCGCTGTCGCGCTCGGCACTCATGCCGCACCTCCTTGCACTACAAAATTCGCATGACTGCGAAGGGGGCCGTTACGAACCTCGTTGCACTCCGATTTTTCGGGGCGTCTTCTGAAAACGCAGACTCCCGTCTCACGTCTTCTGAAGTCTAAGAACGCTAATTCCGGTGTACACCCGGAATCAACGGTTAATTTCAGTCCGCCCTCCCCGAATTGAACGGGGGACAAGTCGATCTACAGTCGACTGCTCTACCAAGCTGAGCTAAGGGCGGTTACCGTATTCTACCCGCCGGATTCGACTTAAGGGTTCCCTTTCAAACCGAGTGTGATCCGCAGTACCGCGGACGGCTCGGTGCCCCGCGCCACCCCCGTCTCGCGCGGTTTTTAAGTCGTTCGCGGCGGGAGCGAGGGTATGGCTGACGGCGACGACAGACAGGCGACGTTCGGGTCGGACGGGAGCTTGGAGACCGACACGACGCCGGACGCGACCGGCGAGAACGACTTCGGCGAGGAGAAGGCGGCCAACGAGACCGACGGCGGCTACAGCCGGTACGTCGTCTCCAGCCTCCTCCAGAAGGCGGTGCGCCGCTCCGACGAGGAGGTCGCCGCGTGGGCCGCGTGGGAGCTGGCCCGCTCCGGCTACGCGTGGAACCTCTGGGACCGCCTGAACCTCTACGTCGTCGAGGACCTCCGCGCGGGCAGCGACGTGGCGCTCACGATCGAGCGCTACGAGGAGCTCGCCACCGAGCGCTGGGAGCCCGCCGAGTGGAAGGGGCGGCTCTGCGCGATCCACGCCGCGCTGGCGGCCGCCCGCGCTCGCTCGACGCGGGAGGCCTCGAACGCGGACGCCTACTTCTCCGCCGTCGCCGAGGTCCGCGCCGAGGCCCGCGAGCGCGGCGAAGCGCCCGCCCACGACTTCCCGGTCGGGGATCTCCAACCGGAGGGCCGGTTCGACGCGGTGTTCGACGGCCACACCGGCGAGGGGGCGCGGCGCGACCGCGGGACGCACTTCTTCAAGACCCACGGCGCTCGGGTCGGTCCGGAGGGCGAAGACGACCAGAGCGCGCGCTGGCAGCGCCTCGCGATGCTCCTCGACGACGAGACGGGCTACTCGCCCGACGATCTCGACCGCGCCGTCGAGCCGGTGGACCCCGAGAACCCGTGGGACGGCGGCGGCGAGGAGCCCGAACCGGACGCGTCCGATGCGGACGATTCGAACGAAGACTCCGGATCGGACGCGTCCGGTTCGCTGTCCGACTTCTCCGAGTAACGCCGCCGCCTCGTGGCCTCTCGACCCCGCTACGGTCGTCCCGCGCTCCGCGCCGACAGTCCCGCGGCGGCGACGAGCGCGAGCACGCCGGCGGCGACACGGCAGAGACGCAGCGACCGGGCGCGCCGGGAGGCCCGAGCGGCGCCGGTCGCAGTGCGCCCCGACGCACGGACGGGGGTCGGACGCACACCATCGGTGAGGCGTGCAAACACCTTCGGCTCGGCGTGTCCGTGCCGATGACCGCTTTCACCGGTCCTTATCACCGTGGGCACGTTAGACGCTGTATGGCAGATGTCGCAATCGTCGGCGGCGGACCGGCCGGGCTCAGCGCGGGACTGTTCGCGGGCAAAAACGGGCTCGACGCGGTCCTGTTCGACACCGACGACACGTGGATGCATAAGGCGCACCTGTTCAACTACCCCGGAATCGGCTCGGTCGGCGGCAGCGAGTTCCTCGCGACCGCCCGACAGCAGGCCGACGACTTCGGGGTCGATCGGAAGCAAGACGAGAAAGTGACCGGGGTCGAAGCGGACGGCGACGGCTTCCGCGTGACGACCGAGGCGGGCGAGTACGAGGCCGACTACGTCGTGCTGGCGACGGGCGCGAGCCGCGACCTCGCCGAGTCGCTCGGCTGCGAGTTCGACGGCGACCTCGTCGACGTCGGCGTCTCGATGGAGACGAGCGTCGAGGGCGCGTACGCGACCGGCGCGATGGTCCGCGCCGAGGAGTGGCAGGCGGTCATCTCGGCCGGCGACGGCGCCGCCGCGGCGCTCAACATCCTCTCGAACGAGAAGGGCGAGCACTACCACGACTTCGACGTGCCCGACACCGCGACATCGGTGTTCGGCGGCCTGATCGACGACGAGTAGCCGGGAGCGACCCCGCTGTTCCTCCGGAACCTCCGTTCCGTTTTTCAATCGTCAGCCGCGGCGTCGACGACCCCGGAATCGGTCGGGTTCGCTCCGCCGTACCGCTCGACGAGCGCGTCGAGTTCGGCCGGGTCCGCGGCGCCCGGCAGCCGCTCGTTCGCGGTCCGGCACCGCTCGTCGACGCCGAGCCGCTCGCAGACGGCGTCGCTCGTCGCTTCGGCCATCTCTCGGTAGGTCGTCAACTTCCCTCCGACCACAGTGTGAAGGTTTCGTACGCCCTCGTCGGCGTGGTCGATGACGCTGAACCCGCGAGAGATGCCCCGCCGGTCCGAACCGGCCTCGTCGGGCGCGTACAGCGGGCGGACGCCCCACCAGGTCCTGACCGTCGGCGCGTCGGCGACGGCGGGGAGCATCGCCGCGCACTCCTCGACCGACCGCTCCACCTCCCAGTCGGCCCGCTCGTACTCGTCGGGGTCGTCGACCGAAACGCTCGTCGTGCCGAGCACGGCCTCCCCCTCGTGGGGGACGACGATGTCGCCGTCGCCGGGGTCGCGACACCGGTTCAACACCGGGTCGAGCCCGTCGTACTCGACGGAGATCATCACGCCGCGGCTCGGCGCCATCCCGACTTCGACGCCGGCCATCTCCGCGATCCGGTCGGCCCACGCCCCCGTGGCGTTGACGACGTGGTCCGGTCGGAGCACGGTGTCGACCTCGCCGCCGAGACGGACCGCCGACACCGCGCCGTCGCTCGCCTCGATGCCCTCGACGGGCGCGTCGACGTGGACGGTGGCCCCGTGTCGCTCGGCGTCGGCCGCGTTGGCGGCGACCAGCCTGGACGGGTAGATGACGCCGTCGGGCACCCGAAACGCCGCTTCGGCGTCCTCGGACAGGCCGGGGACGAGCGCTCGCGCCTCGTCGGCGTCGAGCCGCTCGGTCTCGATCCCGATCTCCTCGCAGGCGGCAAGTTTCTCCTCGAAGTAGTCCGGATCGTCGCCAGCGAGGCGGACGAACAGCCCGCCGGTCTCGCGGACGCACGCCCCGGCGATCGCACGGAGCGTCCGGTTCTCGCGGAGACACTCCTCGGCGCCGGGCGCGTCGGCCTCCGCGTAGCGGGCGCCGCTGTGGAGGAGTCCGTGCGACCGGCCGGAGGTCCCGCTCGCGAGTCCGCCGCGGTCGACGAGCGTCACGTCGACGCCGCGGAGCGCGAGGTCCCGGGCGACGCCCGCCCCGGTCGCCCCGCCGCCGATAACGAGGACCGCTGGGTCGTCGCTCACGGCCGATCACCCGCGAGCGAGCCCTCGTCGTGCGGACGGTCGACGCCGGCTAATGTCCCTCGTTGTCTCATGACAGAGGTTGCGGCTACGCACACTTGAGGCTGCCGTCGGCGCAGAACGGAAAGCGGCGAGAAGCGACTGTTTGAGCCTTACTACGGCGTTATCTGCTGTCGATAGACGGTAGGAAAGAGGCGGGTAGCGTTACCGCGATTCACTGGGAGACACGGAACACGTGTCCACGCCCAGCAGTGAATAGAGCGCGCACGTTCCGGTCGCTGCGGTCCCGAGCATGAGCAGGGACGCAACGCCGAGAACGGGCGCGGCCAGCGCCGGGAGCGGTACTGCTCCGGCGAGCGTTGCGAGCGATGCGATGCCGACGACCGCACCGAGGGCCGTTCTAACGCGTTTGTCCGTGGGGCCGACGTTCTGGTCCATGATTCACAATACGGCACACGAGAGTAAATACGTTCGCACCACGCGACCGGTCGATCGCCTCGCACGCGCCCCCGCCGTTGAGCGTTGCTAACCGCTCCCCCGCCGCCGCTCACGGGTGTTCAAACACCGATGACTACCGGAACACGGCGACACGCACGCCCGCCGTCGAGCGGCAGACGGCGTTCGAAGCGGCGAAACTCCGGTGCGGTGTGGACGCTTATTCGCCCGTCTCGATCGGCGCGCCGACGAGGTTCCCCCACTCGGTCCACGAGCCGTCGTAGTTGCGAACGTCGTCGTAGCCGAGCAGTTCGTGCAGGAGGAACCACTCGATCGACGAGCGCTCGCCGACGCGGCAGTAGGTGATCGTCGACTCGTTGCCGTCGACGCCGGCGTCCGCGTACAGCTCGCGGAGCTCGTCGGCGCTCTTGAACGTGCCGTCCTCGTTCAGGGTGGTCCCGATCGGGACGCTGCTCGCGCCGGGGATGTGGCCGCCGCGCTGGGCCGTCTCGTTGAGCCCTTCGGGGGCGATGACCTCGCCGGAGAACTCCTCGGGGGAGCGCACGTCGACCATCGGGATCCCCTCGTCGATCGCCTTGTCGATGTCGTCCTTGTAGGCGCGGACGCTCTCGAAGGGGCCGCGGGCCTCGTACTCGCGGGGCGTGAAGTCGGGCTCCTCGGTCGTGAGGGGGTAGTCGTTGGCGACCCAGTACCCCTTCCCGCCGTCGATCACGCGCACGTCGTCGTGGCCGTAGTACTTGTAGATCCAGTAGCCGAACAGCGCGAACCAGTTGGGGACGCGCCCGCCGCCGTACACCACGACCGTGGTGTCGGCCTCGATGCCGCCCTCCCCGTTGCGGGCCGCGAAGTCCTCCTTCGAGACGATGTCGCGTTCCGTCTCGTCGGTGAACACTTCGTCCCACTCGAAGTTCAGCGCGCCGGGGATGTGACCCTCCTCGTAGGGCGTGTACTCCGACTCGTCGGTGACGGTCGGATTGTTGATCTCGACGAGCCGGTACGCCGGGTCGTCGCTCTCGAACGCGTCGAGATTCGATTCCACCCAGTCCGCCGTGACGAGCGCGTCTTCGGGCATCACACGTATTAGGACGCAACGCGGCTTTGAAGGACCGATAATGGCGGTTCTTTCCGGCGCCTGTGACGCCGGCTGGTCCGGCCCGGACGGCGAGAACGGCGGGGACGGGCCGCCGCAGTCGGGTCTGACGGACGACAGCTACCGAATCACTGTCACGGGCACGTCGGCCTTGTCGACGACGCTCTTCGCGACGCTGCCGACGACCTGCTCGCGCTCCTCGGAGAGGCCGCGGTGACCGACGTAGATGGCGTCGACGGCCTGATCGGTCGCGTAATCCGTGATCGCGTCGGCGGGACGCCCGGTGAGCAGTTGGGTTTCCACGTCGATCGGCTCGTCGCCGACCGCCTCCTCGGCGACGGTGCGCGCGTTCTCCAGCACCCCTTGGCCGGCGTCGACGGCGGCCTCCTCCCCCGGGAGGATGATCGTCCCGTCGACCAGCTCCGAGTCCGGCGTCAACACGTGGGCGATCTCCAGCGTCTCGTAGAACGCGACCGCCTGTCTCGCGGCGTACCGGACCGCTTCGTCGCTCTCGGTCGAGCCGTCGGTTGCAACGAGATAGCTCATACCCGGAGATGGCGCCGGCATCCACATAACTCCTGTCCGACGTTCTCGGGTCCTGAAGGCGCGGGTCGGTGTTACGTCCCGGCGCCCGGATCGGCCGTCCCGTCGTCTTCCCCCAACCGGACGTAGAGGACGTAGGAGTACGCCGCCGAAGCGACCGCGGCCGTCACCACGGGGGCCACGAGGAGGAACACCGCGTACTCGCCGGACGCCAACCCTGCGACGCCGACGACGCCGGCGAGCCTGAACAGCCGCCCGGCGAGTCGATGGGTCCTGTCCCACACCGCGTCGCTGTCGAGCGTCCACGGCGTGCGGATCCCCATGAACCAGTTGCGCTCGGTCCGCGGGAGCACCGCGCCGATATAGTAGACGAGCAGCGAGGCGCCAGCTAGGATGAGCGAGGTGAACGGGAACTCGTAGCCGAGGTTGAACGCGAGAATACCCCCGTGAACGACGAGCAGGAACGCCGAGAGCGCGACGACGAACCAGTCGTACGTCGGACGGAACGCGGCGACGTTCTCGCGGAGCGGGTCGATCCGCGGCAGTGCGGCCAGAAGCGCGACCAGTACGGCCATGAGCGCCGGGAACAGCCAGACCGCCGTCGCTCGCGGGAGGGTGCCGGCCGGCCGCCCGGCGGCGTCCCAGTTCGTCACCACGCGCTCGGGGAGGGACGGCGCCGCGACCGCGCTCGTGCCGACCGCGACGAGCACGAGCCCCGCCGCCACGGCGAGCCGCTGAACGCTTCGCATACGACACCGAACGCGAGCCAAACGTATGAACGTGTCCGCGGTATCGTCTCCGTTCACCGGTGTTATCACCTCGGACGAGCGTTGTGAAGACGACGACCGATGCGCTCCATCGCTCACCGCGACCGCCGGAGCTCTCTCGGAGCGGCCGGCTTCCTCCCAGTCCTGTTCGCCAACCTGATCCCGCTCGTCGGCGTGATCCGCCTCGGGTGGGACCCCGCGACGCTCGCCGCTGTGTACGCGGTCGAGGCGGTGCTGTCGATCCCGCTGGCGGGCGCGAAGGCGCTGTTCGCGGCTCGCCCGCCCCCCGACGACCGCGAGTCGGGCGTCATCAGCGTCACGGAGACGCCGCTGGCGAGCAAACGCGGCGCGGTCCGTCCGGTCTCGTGGGTGCCCCCCGTCTACCCCCGGAACGTCCCGTTCGCGGCGGCCGTCTGCGGCGCGACCGCGTGGATCGCGCTGTTCGTCGGCGTCGCGTTCTCGCAGGTGTTCGACGTGCCGGCCCTGCTTGCGAGTCCGCCCGTGCTCGCGTCGGCGCTCGCGCTGGTCGGGGGGCAGGCGATCGACACCGCTCGGGAGTACGTCGGCCGGCGGCGGTACGCCGAGACCTCGCCGTACGCGGTCGTGGAGACGCCGGCGCGACGCGCGTTCTTCCTGGTGTTCGCCCTGTTCGCGCTCCCGCCCCTCCACGCCGCCGGCGGCGGCGTCGCCGTGCTCGCCGTGTTCGTCGCCGTGAAGCTGGTCGTCGAGTGGTCGGCGTTCCGGGCGACTCACGGCGATGACGGCTCCGGCGGCGGTCGGATCTCCGACTGGCTCTCCGGTCCGACCGAATCGCCCGACGAACCGGAGCCGATCGCGACTCCCGACGCCGAGCCCGACGCCCGGGTTCCGGTCCATCGCCGGGCCGCGGTCGCGACCGGCGTGCTGAAGACGCTCGGCGGCGTCGCTCCGGCCTACGCGACCGGCTTCTTCATTATGTGGATCGCCGCGTTCGGGCTGTTCGTCGGCGGCGACCCCTCCGGAGCCGTCGTCGCCTGGTCCGCGGCCGTCTTCGCCGCGCTGTACCTCGGCGCGGTCGCCGTGAACGCCGCAGGGTTCGCCCTCGCGTACGCGCCGGTCGAGTACCGCCGGTACGGGGACCGGCTGGTCGCGTACGATCCGTGGCTGGACGAGCCGCAGTGGGCGGCTTCGGTCGAGCGCCTCCGCGACGCGAGCCTCGTCCACACCCGACTCCCGGACCGCGTCTTCGACGCGCAGACCGTCGAACTGACGACCGGGTTCGGCGACGACGAGACGGAGCGGTTCGTGGGGCCGGTCTCCGACGGCGACGCGCTCGTCTCGGCGTTCGACCTCCCCGTCCGCTCGACCGACCTGCCGCCGATGGATCGTCGGATCGCCACGGTCGCGGTCGCGGTCGGGCTCGCGGTTGCCGCCGGCGCAGTCGGGTTGATCGTCGGTCCGTGGGGCGATTCGGCGGACACCGTTCGGATCGTCTTCCTGCTGCCGTTCCTCGTCTGGCCGACGCGCTGGCTGTGGCGGCAGGCGTACGCCGAGCCGGAGTAGGCGCGACCCCCGCCGCTCCGAGCGTCAGCCGTCGAGCGACCGCGCCACCATCTCGCCCCACGGCTCGAAGCCGTGGCGGTCGTAGAAGGCTCTCGCGCGCTCGTTCGCGGGATCGACGTCGAGCACGATTCGGTCGAGCGGCAGGTCCTGATCGGCGGCGAGCGCGGCGGCGGCGTCCAGCAGCTCGTCGGCGACGCCGGTCCCGCGGTGCTCGGGGGCGACGTATATCTCGTTGATCACGGCGGCGTCCCAGATCATCGCGAGGCGCTCGGGGAGGACGAAGACGTAGCCGGCGAGCCCTCCGTCGCGTGCTCCGTCGCCCCCGTCGACCGCGACCGTCACGCATCGCTCGTCGTCGTCGACGCATCGGTCCACCCACGCGAGCCACCGGTCGCGGTAGTCGTCGGTGAGCTTCCCCTCGTAGGCGACCGCCTTCTCCTCGCCGCCGGTCGACGCGCCGAGCCCGCGCTCGAAGGCGACCTTCAGCTCGGACAGCGCGTCGGCGTCCGTCTCGGGATCGTAGGGGCGGAGGTGGGTGGTCATTCCCCGTCGGCGACGTGCTCTTCGTCGCCCTCCAGCACGAACTCCGCGAGCGTCGGGACGAACGTCCCGATGTCGGTGACCATTCCGACGGCCTGCGCCGAGCCGCGGTCGAGCAGCTGGGTGACGGTGGCGGGGTTGATGTCGACGCAGACCGTCTTCGTCGTCGACGGCAGGCAGTTGCCGACCGCGACCGAGTGGAGCAGCGTCGCGAGCATCAGCACGATGTCGGCGTCGTGGGCCTGCTCGCGGATGGCGTCCTGTGCCTCCACGGCGTCGGTGATCGTGTCGGGGAGCGGGCCGTCGTCGCGGATCGAGCCCGCGAGCACTGTGTCCACGTCGTTTCGCACGCACTGGTACATCACGCCCTCGGTGACGATCCCGTCCTCGACGGCCGCCTCGATCCCGCCCGCGCGGATGATCTCCGAGATGGTCCAGATGTGGTGTTTGTGCCCCTTCCGCGGGTGTTCGAGCGTCTCCACGTCCATCCCGAGCGAGGTGCCGTACAGCGAGCGCTCCAGGTCGTGGGTGGCGAAACCGTTGCCCGCCGAGAGCGAGTCGACGTAGCCCGCTTCGACCAGTTCTGCGAGCGCGTCCCCGGCCCCCGAGTGGATCACGGCGGGGCCGGCGACGACCATCACGTTCCCGCCGTCCTCGGTCACCTCGCGGAGCTCCTCGGCGACCTCTCGGATCGTCGACTCGGAGGGTCGCTCCGAGGAGACGCCGCCCTGCATGAACCCGAAGGCGCCGCCGCCGCTTCGCGGACGCTCGGGAGGGTTCACGCGGATCCCGGACTGGTCGGTCGCGACGAGGTCGCCCTCCTCGACCGCGTTGAGCACCTTCGTGTACGCCCGGGGGCCGCCGTCCGGCCCTCCCTCGGGATCGACGATCAGCGCGCAGTCCATCTCGATCCGCTCGACGTCGATCCACTCGCCGTCGTACAGCACCTCGGTCGGGTGGTTCGTCGTCGAGTAGAAGTCCGGCGGGACGACCTTGTCCGCGGGCGCGGCCACGAGCTCCACGTCGCTCGGGTTCTCGAGCACCGCGCCGTTCTGGTGCAGCTCGTGGAGGATCGCTTGGAGCGTCTCCGGGTCGTCGGCCGAGACCGCCATCCGACAGTACGACTCCGCCTCCTCGTGGGTCCCCACGTCGAACTGCTCGACGTCGAAGGAGCCGCCGAGGTCCATCACCGCACCGAAGCAGCGCTGCATCGTCCCGCTGTCGATGATGTGGCCCTCGATCTCGACAGTGCGTGAGTGGCTCATGGGTTACGCTTTCGCCCCGCGGAGAAACCCGTTTCCCATTCGGCGAACGTCGCGGGGCCCCTCGCCTGCCGACCCGCGGCATCATCCCGGAGCAGAGCGCCCCGGAACAGAACGCCCCGGGTCGGAGCGTCCCGAATCAGAGCAGCCCGAGCGCGGAGAGGATCTGATTCCCGAAGATCATCATGATCAGCCCGGCGAGCATGACGAGCCCGGACGAAACCGTGATCGTCCGGACCGCGGCGTGGCGGTCGGAGACGGGAACCCGGCTGACCACCGCTTCGGCGACCATCCGGAGGATGCGGCCGCCGTCGAGCGGAAACGCCGGCAGGCAGTTGAACAGCGCGAGCTGGATGTTGATCCACCCGGTCCAGAAGAGGAGGTTCGCGAACAGGAACGTCCCGCCGCCAAAGGCCGCGAATGCGCCCTCGACCACGTAGAAGTTGGTCATCTCGCCCGTGAACCCCGCGAAGTTGAACGGGAGCCCGAACAGGCTGCCGAGCGGGAGGATGAGCGACGCGAAGACGAGCCCGAGCGGGGAGTCCGTGAGCCCGCCGAGCGCGGCCCCGTCGGTCGCGCCCTCGCCGCCGTCGCCGCCGAGCAGTTCGAGGTACACGCCGGCGGGGTACTCCGAGACGCCGAAGTCGTCGAGCGCGAGCCCGCTGGAGCCCGGGAAGACGCTCACGCCGACGAACCCGCCCTCGCGGTTCGGGTGCGGGTCGAGCTCCACGTCGTAGGGCACGCGCTCGTCGTCGGGGCCGTACGCGACGACCTCGACGGTCGTGCCGGGCTCTCGCTCGCCGAGCACGGTCGAGAGCTCGTCGTTGTTCCGGACGCGCTCCCCGTCGACCGAGACGATCGTCATGGGGTCGCCGAGGGGAGCGCCCGCCGCGTGGAGGGGGCCGTCCTCCTGCACGCCGAGGGCGTACGCGCCGATCGGGATCTCGGCGGTCTCGGCGTCGACCGTGGCGTTGGCCGCGCCGTCGGCGTCGACGGTCACCGTCGCGCGCTCGGCGTCCCCGACGGCGGCGAGGAACTGTCGCTCGGTCGCCACCGGCTCACCGTTGACCTCGGTGATCGCAACCGGCTCCGACTCGATCGTCACGCCGAGCGGGTTCCCGCCCGCGGAGCCGATCACCTGGAGCCGGCGGGTCACCTCGACGGTCCGCTCTCCGTCGCCGTCGTCGGCGGTGACGCTCACCGTCTCGCCGGCGTCGGCGAGGGCGGCTTCGAACTCCTCGGCGGTGTCGACCGGCGTGCCGCCGACGGCGACCAGCCGGTCGCCGTGCGCGATGTCGACTCCCGCAGCCGGCGACTCGGGGGCGACCTCGCCGACGGCGTAGCCCGGGGCCGGCGCGATCGCGCCGACGACCGGGCCGAAGAGGAGCGCGAAGACGAGGACCGTGAGGATCGTGTTCGCGGTGACGCCGGCGGCGAACATCCGGGCGCGGGCGCCGCGAGTGGCCTCTTGGGTCGCCTCCTCGTCCGGCTCGACGAAGGCGCCGACCGGGAGCAGCGTGAAGAAGACGAGTCCCATCGACTCGATGTCGATCCCCTCGACGCGGCACAGCAGGCCGTGTGCGCCCTCGTGGACGACCATCGCGATCGCGAGGCCGGCGACGATCTCGGGCGCGACCGAGAGGGGGAGGAAGTCGTTCACGCCGGGGATGATGAGGAAGTTCTGCGGCTGCTGGATCGCGGAGGGCTGGACGGTACGGACCGCGGAGAGCGCCGACGAGAGGATGAGGACGAACGATCCCACCATCGCGACGAGCGCCCCGCCGAGCCCGAGGTTCGCGACGGCTCGCCAGAGCCGTCTCGGGGCGGCGAGGCGGTCGAGAAACACTCGGCCGCGGAGGGTCCTGAGGGTCAACACCGGTCCGGAGACGCGGACGGCCTCGGGGAGAATCCCGCGCTCTCGGAGCCACATCGCGGCCGCGGAGTACGCGAGGATCCCCGTGAGGACCCACAGCAGCGTGTTCTCGGCGAACAGCTCCGTCAGGGCGTTCATGACGAACAGGTCCGTGTCCGTCGGGTGTAAGCCGTTCGGTTGTCGAAACCGTTCGCCGGCCCGGTGCCGGCTCGCGGTTACGGGGGAGGATGGGCCGCGAACTCAACACCCAAGTACCCCCCGCTCCAACTGCCGGGCATGATGGCGCTCATCGACTTCGTTTCGCGTCTCGTCGGCGATATCGGTCGCTTCATCGACATCTTCCTGAACGACCTGATCCTCGGCGCCGGCGACCCGGTGTCCGCGCTCTTGGTGGTCGTCGGGCAGGTCCTGCTCGTCGGCGCGGTGGCCGTGTTCGGCTACGCGGCGGTCGGCGCGCTGTTGCGGGAGATCGGCGTGACGCTGCCGTCGCTCGGCGGTCGCGGCCCCGCGGAGTAACGCGTCGCGCTCCGGCCCCGTTTCAGTCGTCGTCAGCGGCCGGGGGCGACGCCCCGGGACCCTCGGACCCCGAGGCGGGCGCGGTCCCCTCGGTCTCGGAGACGACCCCAGCCCCCTCCTCGCCGTCGGGGACCTCGAACGCGTCGAGCGTCGCGAGCAGCTCGTCGGACTGGTCCGAGAGCGCGTGGACGCGGCGAGTGACCTCCGAGACGGTGGCGGTCTGCTCCTCGGCCGCGGCGGCGACGGTCTCCGCCTCGGTCGCGGTCTGCCGGCTGACCGACGCGATCCCGTCGACCATGTCGACGACCTCCTGGGTCGTCCGGGCTTGGTCGTCGGTCGCGTCGCTGATCTCTTGGACCGTCTCGTCGACGGTCGTCACGTCCTCGACGACCTCCTCGAACTCCCGGAGCGTCGACTCGATCGTGTCGACGCCGTCCGACACCTGCGACTCCATCGCGTCCACGTCGGCGGCGGTCTCCGTCGATGCGGCCTGCACTTCGTCGATGCGCCCGGAGATCGCCGCGGCCTCCTCGCGGGTCTCCTCGGCGAGCGCCTTCACCTCGTCGGCGACGACCGCGAAGCCGTCCCCGGAGCCGTCGGCCCGCGCCGCCTCGATGGAGGCGTTCAGCGCGAGCAGGTTCGTCTCCTCGGCGATCCCGTCGATCACGGAGGCGATCTCGTCGATCTCGCCGATCCGGTCGACGAGGTCTTCCACCGCGGTCGCCGTCTCGGCGATCCGGGCTTCGAGCGCCTCCAGCTCCGCGATCGCCTCGGTCGCCTCCTCGCGACCGGCCCGCCCGCGCTCCGCCGCGCTCCGGGCGGTCGCCGCCGCGTCGTCTGCCGACGCCGCGATCTCCTCGACGGTCGCCGAGAGCGTGCTCATCTCGCCCGAGACGGACTCCAGCTTCTCGGTCTGCTCGGCCGCGCCGTCGCTGATCTCCTGGACCGAGCGCGCGACCTCCTCGCTGGCGCCGTCGACCTCGTCCATGCTCGCACGCACGTCAGCGCTCGCGTCGGCGACCTCGCCGGTGAACGACGCGACGTCGCCGACCGTTCCGCCGAGGGTGGTCACGAGCCGATTGTAGTTCTCGATGAGCTCGGCGTATCGGTTCTCGTCGGTCGCCAGCGCCTCGTCGTCGATCGTCGCGGTCAGGTCGCCGTCCCGAGCGCGCCCCGCCGCGTCGCCGAAGGCGTCGACGAGCGACTCCAACTCCGTCGTGTACGCCTCGAGGTTCGCGGCCATCTCGTCGAGCGAGTCGCCGAACGCGCCCGGAACCTCCTCCTCAAGCGCGGGATCGTCGAACTCCTGTGCCGCGAGCGCCTCCGCCTGCGACGAGACGACCCCGAGGTAGCGCTCGACCTCGACGAACGAGTTCACGAGCTTCCCGATCTCGTCGGGCTGATCGCTTCCGGCCAGCCCGGACTCGGGGAGGTCTTTCGATTCGCGTATCGCGATGTTGCCCGCCGCGATCGCGTCGGCACCGGTCTCGAGCTGCCGGATCGGCGCCACGAAGTCCCGGCGCACGATGAGGAGGGTGTTGTAGATCGCGACGACGGCGCCGAGGAACAGGGCGCCGGAGAGGACGTACGAGAGCACCCCGGAGACGAGAAACGGCACGAGAAAAATTCCGACGGTGACGAGAAACTGGATTCCGACGGCCGTGACGACCTTACGCTCTATCGACTCGGAGATGCCGAGCCGGTCCATCGCCCCCCACAGGAGGGCTTCGTACCGCCCGCGGAGTCCCGGGCGCCGCTGTCGTGTCGTCGACATGGAAGGAACTCGGCGGGAGCGGCTTATGAACCTCACCCCGGAGTTATCAGGGGCGATTCTCGATTCCCGGCGGGCGGGAACTCCGGCGTCCCGTTTAAAAGTGGCCGTCGACGGCTTCCGCCGCGAGATCGACCGCGTCCTCCAGGTCGGGGCCAAGCGGCGATCCGACGACCAGCCCGTCGGCGTGGTCGGCGACGGCGGCCGCCCGTTCGCGGACGGTCTCGGGGTCGCCCGCCATACAGAACGCCTCGATCATCTCGGGCGTCACGCGCTCGAAGGCCGCGGAGAACTCGCCGGCCGAGACGTGCTCGCCGATCTCGGCGGCCGCGTCGGGATCGATCCCGTGGCGCTTCAGGACCGGGGGAGCCGCCCCGCCGACGATGAACGCGACGGGCGGGCGGGCGGCCTCGCGGGCCGCTTCCGCGTCCTCGGCCACCGAGACCGCGGCGTACGCGATCAGGTCGAAGTCGCCGCGGCGGTCGGGTCGGTCGCCGAGCCCGTCGTCGACCTGCTCGCGGGCCCACGCGAGGTCCTTCGGATGCGAACCGTTGTACAGCAGGCCGTCGGCGTGTTTCGCTGCCATCCGGCACATGTGTGGCCCCTCACCGCCGACGTGGACCGGGATCGACGCGCCCTGCGGCGGTTCGTAGTTGAGCCCCGCGCCGGCGGCGTCGAAGGTTCCCTCGTGGTCGACGCGCTCGCCGGCCCACAGCTTCTGGGCGGTCTTGAACGCCTCCAGAACGGGGCGAAGTCCGCGCTCGTCTTCGAGGCCGAGGTTCCGGAGCGTCGACGGATCGCCCGGGCCGAGACCGAAGACGGCCCGGCCCTCGGAGAGCTCGTCGAGGGTGGCGACCTTCGAGGCGAGCGTCGCGGGGTGGGTCTCGTACGGGTTGGCGACGCCCGGGCCGAGCCGGACCGACTCCGTGGCGGTCGCGAGCTGCGAGAGGAACGCCCACGGGTCGCGGTTGTTGTAGTGACACGTCGAGTAGACGGCGTCGTAGCCGGCCTCCTCGGCGCGGACGCCGAGGTCGACGAGGCGATGCAGGTCGTGTTCGGGGGTGAGTTCGATGCCGAGCATGGTTACTCCTGAAAGCGCCACTGCCGGAGGGCCTGCCGCACGAAGTCGCCCTCGACCGCGCGGAAGTGGTTGTCCGAGCCGTCGTGGTCGCCGAACGTCCAGTCGCGAACGACGACGACCGGGGTGCCGCCCGCCCCCTCGCCGGCGACGAGGTTCGCCGCCGACGCGAGTTCGTCGATCACGTTCTGGACGGTGACGCCCATCTCGCGCCCGTCGCGGTCGCGCTCGCCGCGCCAGTCGCGGCTGGCGGGCAGCCCGGCCCACCCGATCGCGACCCCGCGCTGGCCGTGTCTGAAGGGGCGACCGCAGGTGTCGCTGACGACGACGCGGTCGGTCGCGAGCCCCTCGCGGATGCGTTCGGCGCTCTCTGTCGGGCGCTCCGGGAGCAACAGCAGGTCGCCGCCGGGGACGTTCGACCGGTCGATACCCGCGTTGACGCCGATGTGGCCGAAGCGGGTCGCGGTGAGGAGGAACGGCGCCTCCATGATCAACTCCGTCGACTCCTCGATGACGGCCTGCGCGAAGCGCGGGTCCTTCTCCTCGCCGGCGATCGCCGCGAGCCGGTCGGCGATCTCCTCCGCCCGCGGGCTCGCCGGGAAGTCGTCGAGGTCGACGGTTCGCCCTTCCGCCTTGGAGACGACGGTGCTGGCGACGACGACCACGTCGTCGTCGCGAAGGTCGACGCGCTCGTCGATCATGGCCGCCAGATCGTCTCCTTCCCGGATCTCCGGGAGGTCCGGGACGGCGAACAGCTCCATACGCATTACTGCGTGGCGATGACGAAAAACCCCGCCGGTACCGGGCCGGTTTGACGGTATTCTGAAACCGGGTGCGAGCCGCCGGAGCGGGGTGCGGAGATTCACCCGTCGCTCGCGGCGCCCAACTGCTCGCCGCGCAATTCAAAGAGTAATCAATTAAACACCGAACACCAACTTGTTCATAAAGATAGGAGACACAGTAGGAAACGTATATTAGGAGATAACCGGAATAATGATTCATTCTTGCAAGCGCTTTTGTGTACGAACACGCGAGCACCGCCCGCGATGAGCGAACCACCGACCGACGACGAGACCGCACCGATCGAGACGCAAACGCGTGTACCGGCAGAAAGCGACGACCCCGAGCCGATCGTGACGCAGACGCGCGCCCCGTGATCGGGCGCGGCCGACGGTTCTGCCTATTTTTGCGCCGGGTCCCTCCGCACGGCTTATACACGGCTCCCCCGAACGCCGGGTGTGGACCTGCACGTCCGGTACGAGGGCGACGACGACCCCGACAAATGCACGGCGCGGAAGCTCGCGCGGTTCGACCTCGCGGAGCTCCACCGCTCCGATCGCGCCACGCCGTACGGCGTCGTGCTCAACCCCCACGCCGAGCGCGCGCTCTCGCCGGCGGACGCCGACCTCGCCGCCGAGAACGCGCTCGTCGCGCTCGACTGCTCGTGGGAGTCGGCGGGCGAGAAGATGTTCAGCCTCCCGGGCGAGCACCGCGCGCTCCCGTACCTCGTCGCCGCCAACCCCGTGAACTTCGGGCGCCCGATGCAGCTCACCACGGTCGAGGCGTTCGCGGCCGCGCTCGCGATCCTCGGCGAGCCCGACCACGCCGAGCGGATCATGGCGAAGTTCACCTGGGGCGAGACGTTCCTCGACCTCAACGAGGAGCCCCTCCGGCGGTACGCGGCCTGCGAGGACTCCGCCGAGGTCGTCGCGATCCAACAGGAGTACCTCGACCGGGAGTAGCCCTGCCCGCTGTCGGGGGACGCGGCAAGCCTTTTGGGTGAATCGGCCCTATCCGATACCGATGGTATCCACAGGCGACGCCGCACCCACGTTCACCGCGACAGTCGGCACGAGCGACCACGAACCGTTCGACCTCGACGACCACATCGGCGACGGACCGGTCGTGCTCGCCTTCTTCCCGGGCGCGTTCACGCCCCCGTGCACGAACGAGATGGTGGCGTTCCAGGAGCGCGCCGCCGCGTTCGAAGACGCGGGTGCGACGCTGTTCGGCGTCAGCGCCGACTCCCCGTTCTCGCAGGGCGCGTTCCGCGAGGAGCACGGGATCGAGTTCGACCTCGTGAGCGACATGGGCGGCGACGCGATCCGGGCGTACGGGTTGGAGATGGACATCGCCGACCTGGGCCTCCACGACATCGCGAACCGCGCCGTGTTCGTGATCGACGACGACGGCGAGGTCGTCTACGACTGGGTGGCCGACGACCCGACGAACGAGCCTGACTACGACGCCGTTCTCGACGCGGTCGAGAGCGCGTAGGACGCACTCGGTCGCCGGGGAGCGGCTTCGGTTCCGGGCTCTTTCGCGATCACAACTCATCTTCTGCCCGGCGCGACGACCGGAGTTTAACTTCTCGCTGGCCCAACAAGCGCTCATGCCCTCCGAGTCCGGTGCGTCGATCGACGGGATCCGATCGCCGGCGGATCGCGAGCGCGTCGGGGACTCCGGTCCCGATTCCGACTCGGACCACGATCTGGCTCCCGTCGAGTGGGGCCCGGTACGGTTCGAGCGCCTGCGGTCGCTGGCGCTCGGGGCGAGCGTCACCGCCGGCGTGGTCGTCCTCGCCGCGCTGGTGGTCCTCGCCGTCGGCGTCGCCGCCTCGCTGCTCGAGGGGGGTGGCCCCCCGGCGTCGACGTGGGCGGTGCTCGTCGTCCTCCTCGTCGGCGGGCCGGTGTCGCTTTTGTACTGGATCGTGGCATACGGCCAAACCTCTCCGGAGCGGCGCCGAGAGCTCCGATCGCAGTTCGGCGACTACTCGTTCGATTCGTCTCGGTTCCGGCTCGGCTGGACGCTCGCCGGCGCGGGCGCCGTCGTCGCGGTCGGGGCGGCAGCGGTCGGGCCCGGTCCGTTCTCGGCCGTGCCGTCGCTGCTCTCGGGGCTCACCCCGCTGTTGATTTCTCTCCTCGTGTTCCTCCCGATGATCGCTGGCTCGCGGGGGAGCGACGTGCGCCTCGACCCGGCCGCCGAGGCGATCGAGCGGACCGACCGGAGTCACGACCGGACGCGCTCGGACGACCTCGGGTCCGTGGTCCGGACGCGGCGGATCGACCTCCCGTGGGTGACCGTGTTCCTGCTCGCGTACCGCGGAAACGCGTGGTACCGCTCGACGCCGTGGCTGTTCGTTCCAACCGACCTCGCCGACCGCGTCGAGCGGGGGCTGGACGCGACCCTCGCGCGGAGCGACGGACCGGATCGGGCCAGCGTCCCGGAGCGCGTCATCCTCGCGATCGTGGGCTCCGCCTCTCTGGTCGTCGGCCTCGCGATGGCAATTGCGGCCGGCGAGCCCGCGGCCGGAGCGCTGTTGGCGCTGCTGACGGCGCCGTTCAGCCTCCTCTTCCTCGCGCTCGCGGCCCGGCTGTGACTCGGTGCGGGTCGCACTCGCGCCGACACCGGATGTGCTACCCCCTACCACGCGACTCATATACTCGGGCCCCGTAGGTCCGTTCATGGACCGACAGCGTCTGGAGAAGGCCTTGGAGTCGGAGTTCGGCGGGACCGAGGCCGAGCGGCGGGCGGTCGCTCGGGCGGCCCACGACCTCGCCGACTCGGGGCGGCCCTCCCGAGACCGCGGGCACGCACTCACCGTGCCCGGCGTGATCGACCACCTCGGTGACGCGCCCGACGGCTCCTCGATCGTCGAGCGCTGGAACTGGTGGTTGGGCGCGCTCGACGCCGCCTACGGCGGCTACGACTACTTCACCGTGCGGTTCGTCGAGGGCGACGAGGAGGCGGGGCTCCGACGGTAGTCCGCGTCGCTGGCCGAACGTCGCGAGCGGCGTTCGGAACATCCCCGCCTTCGACCCGCTGAGACCTCCACTTTCACTTTCACTCCGCGGATGGCTCGCTTATACGGGCGTTCCGGCCCTCGGGAGACGTATGAGCGCAACGAGCCGCGATCAGCCGCGATACGCGACGCCGACCAAGGTTGATGTCACTGAGTGCCGGACCGACCGGATCCCCGACCGCGCACGGCTGAACCGCGTCCGCGGCAGCGAGGTCCACCTCGAACGCCGCGGCGGCCGGACGTTCCTCGTGACGACGCCCGCGGAGTGAGGCGGGGAGAGAGGGCGAGACACCCGGTCACCCGTCCGAAACGAGACCCCCGGTCAGTCGTCCGCAGCGACCTGATCGCGGGAGGGACCGCCGCCGGACAGCAGGCTATCGAGTCCGACGCCAAGCGCCTCGTTGGTCCGCGTCACCGACGCTTCACGGGACGCGTCGCTCGCCAGCGTGCGGATCGCGTCGACGTTCTCGGGCACCACGTCCGCCTCCTGGTGGACGTTCTGGAACAGGTACAGGTCTCGCCCCTCGGCGCGGATCGACTCCTCCCAGATGCAGTTCTCCCAGAGGTCGCCGCGGGGACGCCCCACGTCGGCCGCGTAGTCTTTCAGCGTCCCGGCGCCGTCGATACCGGAGCCCTCGGGAATCAGGAACAGCCGCGCCTCCGCGCGGAGCAGCTCGCGCACCTCCGCGGAGGTCGGCTGCTCGTCGAGCGTGACGTTGACGCTGTGGGTGTGCATCCCGGTGACCGGGGCCTTCAGCGCGGCCGTGTCGATGTCGACGTCCGGGAGGATCGTGTTCACGTCGGGGCCGTGGTGTGAGGGGACCGTCTTCGGATCCGGCACCACGTCGTTTATCGGACCGCGATCGGTTTCGCTCGGGTCGCCGCCCCGCCGCACGAGGGTCACGCGTGCCTTCTCCACGCCGTACGCCTCCTCGAGCGGGGCGAGCAGCCGCGACAGCCCCGTCGTGTTACAGGAGACGACGCGGAGCGAGTCGGCGTCGCTGATCTCCGGACTCCCGCGAGCGTTGAACGAACCGTCGGCGAGGGCGGCGTCCTCGCCGCCCTGGTAGATCGCGGAGACACCGTGGGCCTCGTAGGTCGGCCGATTGCGTTCGCCGACCCCGGCCGGCGCGCAGTCGACGATCACGTCGACGGCATCGAGGAGATCCCCGAGGGTCCCCGCGATGCCGAGGCCGGCGTCCTCGAACGCGCCGCTTCGGTCGTCGATCGCGGCGTACAGGTCGTATCCGCGCCGGATCGCGGCCTCGGCGCCGTAGTCCGGACTCGTCTTCGTCACGCCGACGACCTCCATGTCGGGCTGGGCCGCGACCGCGTCCGCGACGCGCTTCCCGATCGTCCCGTACCCGTTGACGCCCACGCGTATCATGGATACCGCTCGCTCGGGGAACCGCATAATGTTTTCGAGTGATGCGAAGAGAAATTAACTACGGCGAGAGTAATCCGTCAGTTAATTCCGCGCCCCGACAGTGAAACTGAATTACGAAACAAAGTAAATTAGTCGTCGATGGGAAGGACTAACGCCCGCCGTCCCCGATCGACGGACATGTCGAGCGATCTTGCGGACGCCGCCGAGACCGCCGTCGAGCAGTGCCTGCGCGTCGCCCCGGGAGAGTCCGTCGTCGTCGTCACCGACGACGAGCGGGCGCCGATCGGCGAGGCGCTCTACGAGGCCGCGAGCGCCGTCACGGACGACGCGACGGTCCTCCGGTACCCGCCGGCCGACCAGCACGGGACCGAGCCGCCGGCGCCGGTCGCGGCTGCGATGGCGGACAGCGACGCCTTCCTCGCACCGACGACGAAGAGCCTGAGCCACACCCGCGCCCGCGGGAGCGCCTGCGAGGCCGGAGCGCGCGGCGCGACCCTCCCCGGGATCACCGCCGACGTGTTCACCACGGGACTCGATGCCGACTACGCCGCCATCGACGCGGCCTGCGACGACGTGCTCGCGGAGGTCGGCGACGCCGACGAAGTCCGGGTGACCTCGCCCGCGGGCACTGACATCACGTTCGAGGTCGGCGACCGCGAGTGGCTCGCGGACACCGGGATGGTCCACGACCCCGGCGACTTCTCGAACCTGCCGGCCGGCGAGGTGTTCGTCGCCCCCGAGGCCGCGACCGGGACCTACGTCGTCGACGGGACGATGATGCCGCACGGCCTGCTCGACGAGGGGCAGCAGTTGACGTTCGAGGTCGAGGACGGGTTCGTCACGTCCGTCAGCGACGACGCGGTCCGCGCGGAGATCGAGACCGCCGCGGAGTCGGTCGGCGACGCCGCGTACAACCTCGCCGAACTCGGGATCGGGACCAACGTCGGCGTCGACGCGCTCGTCGGCTCCGTGCTCTTGGACGAGAAGGCGGGGGGAACGGTCCACATCGCGATCGGCGACAACGCCGGGATCGGCGGCGAGACCGACGCGCCGATCCACCTCGACGGGATCCTCCGCGATCCGACCGTCTACGCCGACGGCGAAGCGATCGACCTGCCGAGCGCCTGAGACCGACCGCCCCTTCGACGCGTCACTCGACGAGCGCGAGCGCGACGCCGGCGACCCCCCGCACGCCGACGACCTGGTGTCGCCACCCGTCGCCGGCGTCGACGCAGAGCGTGCCGGCGTCGGTGACCGCGACCGACACGCCGGGGCCGTAGCCGAGCGCGACCGGCTCCTCGTCGACCGGCAGCGCCGCCGCGGTCCACGCCTCTGCGTCCCACCCCTCGCCGTCGCTCGCGTGGACGAACAGGTCGCCGTCGACGACCGCCATCGCGTGGCCGTCGCCGTCGGCTGCGACCGCGGTCGCGTCGCCCTCCAGCGCCGTCATCCACCCGTTCCCCAGCCAGTAGACCCCGGACGCGGTCGCCGCGAGCGGCACGCCGGCCCCCGCCACGTCGCGGGCGTCGTCGAGGCCGACCGCCGCGAGGGCGCCGCTCGCACTCGCGCCGTCGCCCTCAGTGAGCCGGTGGACCCCGTCGCCGGCGGCGACGAGTGGACCGTCGATCGCGCGCGGGTCCGACACGCTCCCGAGACGAGTCGCTGTCGGCTCGGAACCCCCGTCACCGAGTTCGATACGGTCGATTCCGCCGTCCTCGCCCGCGAGGACGAACGCGCCGTCGTGAACGCCGACCGCGACGACGGGGTCGTCGGTGACGGGTCCGAACTCGGGGTCGTCGACGCCGGCGACGCACAGGCCGTCCGCGGTCGCGATCCCGACGCGGTCGGGGCCGCCGTCGCGGGCGAGGACCGCCGCGTCGCTGGCGGGGTCGCTCGCGACCATGTCGAACGCGCCGATCTTGTCGGCCGAGAGCGCCACCCGGACCACGCCGCTCTCGGTGGGGACGTACGCGTCGGTCCGGCCCGCCGTCCCGGCGTACACGCGCTTCTCTTCGATCGAGATGTCGTCTTCGGCGGGTGCCATTGTCGGGGGTTCGGTCGGGGGTCTCATAAGCCCCGCGCGGCGCCCCGAGCGCGGAGCGGGACGGGCGGGCCGCCGGCCCCTTCCGATGGCCATTAGGTCGCCGGCCGCGTAGCGGCGGTAGTGCAATCGGTCGCCGTCGACATCGTCTCCCTGCTCGCCGAGGTGGCCCCCCGGCTCGCGCGCATCGCGGCGTTCATCGCGGCCGGCGTCTTCGCCGCCAACGTCGCGGTCGCGTTCGGGCTGATCCGGTACGTCGCCGGGCTCGCCGGGTGGCTCACCCGCCCCGCGAACCTCCCCGACGAGGTCGGGACCGCGATCCTCACGACCGCGGCGTCGACGACGGCCGGATACGCCACGCTCGCCGAGTACCGAGAGTCCGGCCTCCTCGACGACCGGGCGACGCTGGTCGCGGTCACCATCAACACGTTCTTCGGCTTCGTCCAGCACGTCTTCACCTTCTACATCCCCGTGTTGATCCCGATCTTGGGCGTCCGGACGGGGACCGTCTACGTCTCCGCGCGCGCCGGGATCGCGCTGGCGATCACCGTCACCGGCGTGCTCGCGGGCGGGGTCCTGCTGTCCGAGCGCAACGTCGACCGGAGCGCGCTCGCCGAGGTCGACGCGACCGGTCCCGACGCCGACGACCGCACGAGCCGAGAGCGGATCCGCGAGGCCGGAGCGAAGTCGTGGTCCACGCTCCGCCGGATCGTCCCGCGGCTCGCGGTCGTCTACACCCTCGTGATCGGCCTCGTCACCAACGTCGACGTGGAGGCGCTCACGAGCGTCGCCGAGCCGATCACCGGGGTCGTCGGACTCCCCGGCGAGGCGATCCCCGTGATCGCCGTCTACACCCTCGACACGACCGCCGGCGCGGTGACGCTGGCCGGCACCGCCGAGGGGGTCTTCACGGTCCGAACCGCGGTCGCGAGCCTGCTCATCGGCGGCATCCTCTCGTTCGCCGTCTCCACCTTCCGGCGGTCGATCCCCTTCCAGTACGGGATCTGGGGCGCCGAGTTCGGCACCAAGGTGATCGCCGTCAACACGGCGCTGAAGCTCGTCTTCATCTCGATCGCGGTCGCGCTGCTGCTCGCGCCGGTGTGGTGATGCAGCGTGTCGGCGCGGCTCCGGACGGTCGGTGAAAAAATCTCCCGCGAAGGCGGCGACGGGTCGACCGACTACAGGTCGAAGCGGTCGAGCGTCATGACCTTGCTCCAGGCGTCGGCGAAGTCGCGAACGAACTGCTCCTCGCCGTCGGCGGCGCCGTAGATCTCGGAGACGGCGCGGAGACGGGAGTTCGAACCGAAGACCAGGTCGAGCCGCGTCGCCGTCCACTCGACCTCGCCGGTCTCGCGGTCGCGAAGCTCGAAGACCTCCTCGTCCTCGTCGACGGGCTCCCAGTCGCGGTCGAAGTCGAGCAGGTTGACGAAGAAGTCGTTCGTCAGCGTCTCCGGCTCGTCGGTGAACACGCCGTGATCGGAGCCGTCGTAGTTCGCGTCGAGGACGCGCATGCCGCCGACGAGCACCGTCATCTCGGGGACGGTCAGCTTCAGCAGCTCCGCCTTGTCGACCATCTCGTGTTCCGGCTCGGTAGGCAGGTCCTCGCCGAGGTAGTTGCGGAAGCCGTCC
The DNA here is from genome assembly GCF_052439115.2 of Halorubrum sp. FL23. Classification (NCBI taxonomy): domain Archaea; kingdom Methanobacteriati; phylum Methanobacteriota; class Halobacteria; order Halobacteriales; family Haloferacaceae; genus Halorubrum; species Halorubrum sp. FL23. The sequence goes on along the minus strand of NZ_JBQVRO020000002.1, from coordinate 96,672 downwards.
ACTTCCGGCTCGAGCGCCTCGAAGGACTCCTCGTCCGTCTGCTCTTGCGTGGCGTCGACGCGGCCCGGCTCGAACGGGACGTCGACGTCGTGGCCGGCGGCCGCGGCGGCCTCCTCGACGGCGAGGTTACCGCCGAGGACGATGAGGTCGGCGAGCGACACCCGCGTGTCGTCGTCGCGGAGCTCGTTGAACTCGGCCTGAATCTCCTCGTAGGTCTCCAGCACGGACGCCAGCTCCTCGGGGTGGTTGACCTCCCAGCTCCGCTGGGGCTCGAGGCGGATGCGCGCGCCGTTCGCGCCGCCGCGCTTGTCGCTGTGGCGGAACGTGGACGCGGAGGCCCACGCCGTCTTGACGCGCTCGGAGATCGAGAGGTCGAACTCGGCGATCAGCTCCTCGAGCTCGGCGATCTCCGCCTCGCCGACGACGTCGTAGTCGGCGTCCGGAAGGGGGTCCTGCCAGAGCATCGTCTCCTCGGGGACCTCGGGGCCGAGGAACCGCTCCGGCGGGCCCATGTCGCGGTGGATGAGCTTGTACCACGCCCGCGCGAACGACTCCTGGAACTCGTCGGGGTCGTCGCGGAACTCCTCTAACACCGCCCGGAAGTCGTCGTCGTGCTTCAGCGCCACGTCCGTCGTGAGCATCATCACGTCCTCCTTGTCCGTGGGGTCCTGCACGCCGGGGGCGGCGTCGTCGAGCTCGTCGTTCTTCGTGGTCCACTGCCACGCGCCGCCGGGGCCCTTCTCCGGCTCCCACTCGTAGCTGAGCAGGTTGTTGACGTAGCTCAGGTCCCACACGGTCGGCGTGGCGTTCCACGGCCCCTCGATCCCGCTGGTGATCGTGTCGGGGCCCTTCCCCTCGCCGAACTCGTTGTCCCAGCCGAGCCCCTGCAGGTCGATCGGGGCGTCCTCGGGCTCCGGGCCGAGGTTGTCGCCGGAGTCGGCGCCGTGGACCTTCCCGAAGGTGTGGCCGCCGGCGATGAGCGCGACCGTCTCCTTGTCGTCCATCGCCATGTGGCTGAACGTGTCGCGGATGTTCGCCGCGGATCCCTCCAGATCGGGCTCGCCGTTCGGCCCCTCCGGGTTCACGTAGATGAGGCCCATGACGGTGTTCCCGAGCGCGTCGTCGAGGCGCTCGTCCTCGTCGAAGCGCTCCGTCGAGGTCGACTCCCACTCGTCTTCGGGGCCCCAGTCGACGGCGTCGTCGGGCTTGAAGTCGTCCTCGCGGCCGCCGGCGAAGCCAAACGTCTCGAAGCCCATCGACTCGAGGGCGACGTTGCCGGTCAGCACGATCAGGTCGGCCCACGAGAGCTTGCGGCCGTACTTCTGCTTGACGGGCCAGAGCAGGCGCCGCGCCTTGTCGAGGTTGACGTTGTCCGGCCAGCTGTTGAGCGGGGGGAGCCGCTGTCGCCCGCCGGAGGCGCCGCCGCGGCCGTCGTGGGTCCGGTACGTGCCGGCGCTGTGCCACGCCATCCGGATGAACAGCGGCCCGTAGGTCCCGTAGTCGGCCGGCCACCAGTCCTGCGACGTGGTCATTACCTCTTCGATGTCGGCTTTCACCGCATCGAGGTCGAGCTCCTCGAACGCCTCCGCGTAGTCGAACTCCTCGTCGAGCGGGCCGGGGTTTCCGGCGTGCTCGTCGAGGACGTCTAGGTCAAGCTGATTCGGCCACCAGTCGGTGTTGTCTCTTGGCATTATGGATGAGTTTCCGTGGTTAATTCGCTCGCAACCGTACCGAAAGCGCTCGTACGGGGGATCCGCCGGTCGAAGGCGAACGTGCCGAAAACCGGTACCGACGGCCTGCGGAGGGCCGGCACGCGGCGGTCGGCGACGCCCGCCACGGAAGCGGAGCAGTCACGCATTCGGCGTCGTCAATTCTTTATCCACCTCAAATAAAAAGCTGGCTACTGGCCGTCGTGGTATTTAGTAATTAGAAGGAATCTTTTGACTTCATAAATAAGAATTTGAAAAGATGAAACCACTGTCGAGGGTTGCGACGCACGCGTTCCGCCGGCGGTGTCACTCCGAACCGGCTCGCGGATCGAACTCCCCGCGTCGGAGCCCCGCTCTGACGGGGTCGTGTTCCGCGTCCGTCGGCGGCGGCGCGGTGACGAGCGTCGCCTCCAGTCGCTCCTCGTCGTCCGCCTTCACGCCGCGCGCGGTCCCGGCGGGCACGACGACGATATCGCCCGGCCCGACCCGGTGCTCCGTCTCGCCCTCCCGGACGACGCCGGAGCCGGAGCGAACGGTGATCGCCACGTCGCTGTCGGGCGCGTGGACCGGGATGAACTGCCCCGGATCGAAGTAGCCGCAGACGACTTTCATTCGGTCGCTGTTGAACACCTCGCTCGTCGCGAACCGCTCGTCGTCGTACCTCCGCTCGGCGTCGAAGCCGGTCGCCGGCACGTCACTCACCCCTCCGGACGGACGGCGCGCGGCTGTCTGTCCCGATACCGATCGACGGATCGGACGTAGTGTCGAACACGGGTGATCGGTCGGGAGCCCCGGGCGAGTGCGTGTCCCCGAACGTATTCGGCTCAACACGGAATCGGGTCGGGTGCGACTCTCCGATCGCATGCCTACACTGGATGTCCGCGAGATTCCGCCGGTGAACCGTCACGACACGATCCACGAGGAGTTCGACGGGATGGATCCGGGCGAGACGCTCACGATCGTCAACGACCACGAACCGAAGCCGCTGTACTACGAGATGGCGGCCGAGGTCCCCGCGTTCGACGAGGAGGCGTACGAAGTGCGACAGAAGGCGCCCGACGAGTTCGTCGCGGAGTTCCCGAAGACCGAGGAGTGAGCTCGTCGACGGGGGACGGCCTTCCGGAGACGCCGTTTCGGCCCCCGAACCGGACGCTACGCCTCGTCGATTTCGAAGAGCCGACGGATCGCTCGCGCCCGCTCCCGCTCTCGCTCTCGCTCCCCCGCCTCCTTGACCCGATCTGCTCGCTCCAGCGCCCGCTTCGGGGCGACCGTCACCCCGTCGACGATCGCGGACCCGAGCTCCCGAACGGTCTCGCGCTGCTCCTCGGTGAGGTCACCCCGCGCGTCGAGCGCCGAGACGGCCTCCTCTACTTCGCGCCGTTCGATCTCGGCGATTCGGTGCCGAAGACGTCTCCGGAGTCGCTCCGGATCGGGTGTCGATTCGACCCGCCCCGGGTCGGAGCGGGTCGCAGCCACCTCTGACCGCGGAACGGTCACGTCGGGCCCGTCGGTGCTCATACCCCATCGTCGGTCGGCGCCCGGGTGCGTGTTCCCCCGAACGTATTCGGGAACAGACCGAGTGCGGAAGGCGCAGCCCCGTCGAAACCCGTGGCCGGCACGCACACTCAAGTCCCAGCCGCGAGACGGCCCGGCATGGACACCGAACGGTTCCTGTTCGTCTCCGCGGACGCCGCGCTGATCACCGACCTCGCCTGGCAGGTCCACAGCGAGGGTCACGACGTGAAGTACTACATCGAAGCCGAGGGCGATCGGGAGATCGGCGACGGCTTCGTCCCCAAAACCGACGACTGGCGCGCGGAGGTCGACTGGGCCGACGTGATCATCTTCGACGACATCTGGGTCGGATCAGATATCGGGACGGGCGAGCTCGCGCAGGAGCTCCGCGAGCGAGGGAAGGCCGTCGTCGGCGGCACGCCGAACACCGACCACCTCGAGGAGGATCGGGGATACGCGATGGAGGTCCTCGAAGAGCACGGCGTCAACACGGTCGAACACCACATCTTCCACGAGTTCGACGCCGGGATCCAGCACGTACAGGAGCACCCCGCCCCGTACGTCATCAAACCCCTCGGGGAGGTCCAGAACGTCAAGCGGCTCCTCTACGTCGGCAACGAGGACGACGGCAGCGACGTAGTCGACGTGCTGAAAGCGTACAAGAAGGCGTGGGGACACCGCATGAAGGGGTTCCAACTCCAGCGGAAGGTGGAGGGGGTCGAAGTCGCCATCTGCGGCTTCTTCAACGGAAACGAGTTTATTGACCGGGTCAATTTCAACTTTGAGCATAAGAAGCTGTTTCCCGGAAACATCGGCCCGTCGACGGGTGAGATGGGAACGTCGATGTTCTGGGCCGGGAAGAACAAGCTGTTCAACGAGACGTTCGGGAAGATCGAAGGATGGCTCGCCGACGAGGGGTACGTCGGGAGCATCGACATCAACTGCATCGTCAACGAGACCGGGATCTACCCGCTGGAGTTCACGCCGCGGTTCGGCTATCCGACGATCGCCTTACAGGAGGAGTCGATCGAGTCGTCGACCGGCCGGTTCTTCGCCGATCTCGCCCACGGCAACGAGCCCGAGGTCGAGGTACACAACGGCTATCAGATCGCGGTTCGGGTCGTCCTCCCGCCGTTCCCGTTCGACGACGAGAAGACGTACGACGAGAACTCCCGGAACGCGGCCGTGGTGTTCGAGACGGACAGCCGCGAGGGGATCCATATCGAGGACGCGAAGAAGGTCGACGGGCAGTGGCGCGTCGCGGGCGACAACGGGATGCCCGTCGTCGTGACCGGGAAGGGCGAGACGATGCAGGCCGCGCGCGAGCAGGCGTACGACCGGATCGACGACATCGTCATGCCGAACCTGTACTACCGCGACGACATCGGCGAACGATGGGTCAACGGTGACGGCGACCGACTCCAGGCGTGGGGGTATCTCGGCCCGCAGACGGAGTGACGGCGTCCGCTCCGGCTCAACGCGCCGATGGCCGACGCTTCCGGACCGACGCGGGACGCTCCACGACCTTTTAACGATCGGGGGCCACTACTCGCGGTATGGCGAAGTACTCGACGGGCGGTGGCGGCGGCGGAGACGACGGCGACGCCTGCGAGCTGTGCGGGCGCGAGACCACAGACCTCAAGCGGGCGACGGTCGCCGGAGCGAAGCTCCTCGTCTGCGCCGACTGCCGCCCCCACGACGACGCCGGCAACGCGCCCAGCGGTCACGGCGGAAGCGGCGGGTCGGGCGGGGGCCGGGGTGGAAGCTCCGGGGGGAGCCCCGGCGGCGCAAGCGCCGAGTCGGGCGGCTCGGAGAGTCGGAAGAAGGAGCTCGCCCGCAAGCAGGCGAAGATGTACGACTCCGCGACCGGCGACTCCAAGCACTGGGAGGAGGGCGGGACCAACTACGAGTCCGACCGGCTCCCGTACCTCGTCTCCGGCTACGGCGACGACGTGGCCGCGGCGCGACAGGACGCCGGACTCACCGTCGAGGAGCTGGCCGAAGAGCTCGACGTCGACGAGGACGACCTGTTCGCGGTCGAAGACGGACGGGCCGCGACCGCCGGCGTCGGCGGCTCCGTCGTCCGCGCGCTCGAAGAGCGTCTCGGCGTCGAGATCGTCGACGAGTAACGCTGCGAACAGGGTCGACGGCGGCTCCTCGCTCCGACCGCGAGCCGAAACGACCAATTCCGCGGCGGGAGACCATGGAGTGATGAAGGCGATCAAGGACAGCGTCCACGGTCACGTCCGGCTCGGCGACCTCGCGACCGAGCTGGTCGACACGCCCGCCTTCCAGCGGCTGCGTCACATCAAACAGCTGTCCACCGTCCGGCTGGTGTATCCCTCCGCGAACCACACTCGCTTCGAGCACTCGCTCGGCGTCTACCACCTCGCGCGCGGCGCGGTAGACGGGCTCGGTCTCGACGCGGACACCGCCGCCCACGTCCGCGCGGCGGCACTCCTTCACGACATCGGACACGGCCCGTACGGCCACCAGACCGAGGGCGTCATCCGGCGCGCGACGGGGCGCGATCACGACGACATCGCGTGGCTCCTGACCGACGCCGACCGCGAGGTGTGTCAGATCCTCGAGCGTAACGGGCTGGACCCGGACCGCGTCGCCTCGCTGATCGCGGGCGAGGGCAGGCTCGGCGACCTCGTCTCCGGCGAGCTCGACGTGGACCGGATGGATTACCTGGTGCGCGACGCCCACCACACCGGCGTCCCGTACGGCACGGTCGACACCGGCCGACTCGTCAACGAACTCCGGCTGGCCGGGGACCGGGGGGTAGAGGGGCGTGACGGGGGCGACTCGGTCGACGACGACGCCGCACTGGTGCTCGCGGAGGGGAACGTCCCCACCGCCGAGAGCCTGCTCGTCGCCCGGTCGCTGATGAACGCCGTGGTGTACCGGCACCACGTCTCGCGGGTCGCGGGCGCGATGCTGGAGCGCGCCTGCGAGCGCTACCTCGACCGCAGCGACACCGACACGGCCGCGTTCCGCCGGATGGCCGACCACGACCTCCTCGTCGCCCTCCGGGAGGAAGTGCCCGCGCTCGGAGAGCGGATCGAACGCCGCGACCTGTACAAGCGGGCGGTGTGGGTCGGACTGCCGGACGTGCCGGCGGGGTCCGTCGACGCCGGAACCGACGAGGAGCGCGCGGCCGAACGCGAGATCGCCGAGGCGGTCGGGCTCGACCGCGAGGCGGTCGTCGTCGACGTGCCCTCCCGCCCCGGCCTGAAGGAGTCCGGCTCGACCGTCGTGGTCGACGGCGTCCCCCAGCGGCTGGAGGACGCCTCCGAGCTGGTTGCGGGACTTCGCAGCGCCGAGCGCCGGCGCTGGACGCTGGGGGTCTACTGCCCGGCCGAACACGTCGACGCGGTCGGCGAGGCGGCCCGCGACGTGCTCGGACTCCGCGGCGTCGGCGGGCGGCGATAAGGAGAGAGCCGTCCCCTGGGAGCGGTCGTTCAGTCGTTCTGCGACGCCGGGACCGTGAACACCGGACGGTCGGTCCCCAGGATCACGTCCTGCGTCACGCTCCCGAACACGGCCTTCCCGGTCGGGCGTCGCTTTCGTCCGGAGATGCAGATCGCGTCCGCGTCGATGTCGGCGGCGGCGGCGAGCAGCTCGTCCGCGGGGTCGCCGCTCGCCTCGTAGTGGACGCAGTTGACCCCGGCCTCTTCGAGCGTCTCGCGGGCCCGTCGCACGGCCGAGATCTGGTGGACAGAGGCCCCCTCGGGATTGTCTTGGAAGACGTGGCACAGGTGGGCCGTCACCGAGCCCTCCTCGGCGGGGAGGTTCGCGACCGCCTCGGCCTGCGCGACCGCTCGGCTGTCTTCCGTGTTATCGATCCCGATGAGTACATCGTACATGGTCGACCGTTTGCGCACCGGACGTATAAATCGTACCGAACGTTTCACATTCCGGTAACGTTCCGGCTTTCGGGGGTGGACGCCCTCATGCACCGACGCACGCCGCTTTTAACCCATGCCGACGAACGTCGGCGCATGATTACGGTCAAGGACACCGTCCACGACCACATCGAGATCGACGGTGTCGCCGCGGACCTCCTCGACACCCCCGCCGTTCAGCGCCTCCGCCACGTCAAACAGCTCGGCACGGTCCAACTCGTGTACCCCTCCGCGAACCACACCCGCTTCGAGCACTCGCTCGGCGTCTACCACCTCGCCAGCCGGGCGCTCGACCACCTCGGGATCGAGGGACTGCGCGCGGACCGGATCGAGGCCGCCGCCATGCTCCACGACGTGGGGCACGGCCCCTTCAGCCACAACTTGGAGTCGCTCACGCACCGCCGCACGGGGAAGTACCACGACGACGTCGACGAGCTGCTCGCGACCGGCGCGGTGGGCGAGACCCTCCGCGACCACGGCCTCGACCCCGATCGGATCGCCGGGCTCGTCGCCGGCGAGGGCCCCTACGGCGGGCTCGTCTCGGGCGAACTCGACGTGGACCGGATGGATTACCTGGTGCGCGACGCCTACCACACCGGCGTCCCGTACGGCACCATCGACACCGAGCGGTTCGTCCGGGAGCTGACGTTCGTCGACGACGGGACGGGTGACGACGCGCTCGTGTTGGACGAGGGGAACGTCCAGACGGCCGAGAGCCTCCTGCTGGCGCGCGCGCTGATGAACCCGGTCGTCTACACCCACCACGTCGCGCGCATCTCGAAGGCGATGCTGCGGCGGGCCGCGAGCGACCTCCTCGACGCGACGCCGACGACCGCTGCGGAGCTTCGCCGGATGGACGACCACGACTTCCTCGCGGCGATCCGGAGCTGCCCGGAGACCGCGGAACTCTCGCGGCGCTACGACGAGCGCGACCTCTACAAGCTCGCCGTCTGGGCCGAGTACGACGACGTGCCCGCCCGCGTCCACGAGGCCGATCACGACGCCGAGACCTCGCTGGAACGCGAGATCGCCGAGGCGGCCGGCGTCGCCCGGCAGCACGTGATCCTCGATGTCCCCCCCGAGCCGTCGATGCGGGAGTCGACCGCCCGCGTCACCGTCAACGGCGAGGTGCGCCGGTTAGAGCGCCAGTCGCCGCTCGTCTCCGCGCTCCGGACCGCCCAGCGCAACCAGTGGCGCCTCGGCGTCTACGCCCCTCGCCCCGCGACCGACCGCGTCGGGCGCGCCGCCGCGGACGTGCTCGGCCTCGACCCCGACGGGCTCGTCGCGGAGGTGCGCGGCGCGATGCCGACGACGCTCGACGAGTTCCACGACGGGGCGTGACCGCTCGGCTCGCACCCCTGTCGTGACCTTTTACTCCCGCGCCGGCGACTCGCGGGTATGCATCTCGAAGGGACCGTTCTGGTCGGTCCGGAGTTCGAGCCGGTCGAGGGGCGGGTCGTGGTCGCCGACGGCGAGATCGTCCGGGTCGAGGAGACGAGCGTCGACAGCGACGACGTGATCCTCCCGGCGTTCGTCAACGCCCACACCCACATCGGCGACTCCATCGCCAAGGAGGCCGGCGAGGGGCTCTCGCTCGACGAGCTGGTCGCCCCGCCGGACGGTCTCAAACACCGGCTCCTGCGGGAGGCGAGCCGCGAGGCGAAGGTCGCGGCGATGGCGCGGAGCCTCCGGTACATGGAGTCGACGGGGACCGGAACCTTCCTCGAGTTCCGGGAGGGCGGGGTCGAGGGGGTCGGCGCGCTCCGCGACGCCGTCGCGGGCGAGGGCGTGGAGTTCGGCGAGCGCGCGATCGAGCCGGTCGTGTTCGGCCGCGACGACACGGACGTGCTCTCCGTCGCCGAGGGGTACGGCGCCTCCGGCGCCCGCGACGCCGACTTCGACGCGGTGCGCTCGGAGGCCCGCGAGGCGGGCAAGCTGTTCGGCATTCACGCCGGCGAGCGGGACGCCGACGACATCAACGCCGCGATGGATCTGGACCCGGATTTCCTCGTTCACATGGTCCACGCCGAGGGGATCCACCTCGACCGGCTCGCAGACCGCGGCACCCCCGTCGTCGTCTGCCCGCGGTCGAACCTCGTGACGAACGTCGGCGTACCGCCGATCCGCGACCTCGCCGAGCGGACGACGGTCGCGCTCGGCACCGACAACGTCATGCTCGACTCGCCGTCGATGTTCCGCGAGATGGAGTTCGCCGCGAAGCTCTCCGATCTCCCGGCCAGAGAGATCCTGCGGATGGCGACGGTGAACGGCGCGTCGATCGCGGGGCTGAACCGGGGCGTCGTCGCGAAGGGCGCCGACGCCGACCTGCTGGTGCTCGACGGCGACTCCGACAACCTCGCCGGCGCGCACGACCTCGTCCGCGCGATCGTCAGGCGGGCGGGCGCGGCCGACGTGTCTCGGGTCGTGATCGGCGGCGACGCGGTCGGCTCGGCGGCCGACTGAGGTCGCGTGGTCGGGGGACTGAAGCGTCTCGCGGCCGTACGATCCGTCGATGGCCACGTTCTCGCTGCTGTTCGGGCTCGCGCTCGGCCCCGTCGTCGGACTGCTCGCGACGCTCGCGATGGACCGCGTCATGCCCCGGCTCCCGGAGGGGACGACCGCACCCCGCGTCGCCGCGGGAGTGCTCACCGATACCCCGGTCGACAGGGCGCCGGAGCGGCTGGCGACGTGGACCCACTACGTCGCCGGCGGCGGCGCCGGCCTCCTGTTCGTGGGACTCGTCTCGGCGGTCCAGGCGGCGCTCGGCGTCGGCACCGCCGTCGCGCTGGTCATCGCCGGCCCCGCGATGCTCGCGCTGATGGTGGGTTTCTTCGCGCTGATTCCGCTCCCCCGTGCGAGGGGGCTCCCCCGCCAGCGGCTCTCGACGATCCGGCGCGACTGGGCGCTCGCCGCCGCGACGTACGTCGTCGCCGCGTCCCTGCTCGTCGCGGCCGCGGGCGGGGTCTGACCCCGGCGAGCGGGCCGGGAGAGAAACGGTTTAGTCGCTGGCTCGTGCCCGTCAGAGCATGCACGCGATCACTCGATCCGGCTGGATCGAGGTCATTTCTGGCTCGATGTTTTCGGGGAAGACGGAGGAGTTGCTTCGGCGGCTCCGGCGGTCCGAGATCGCCGGCCAGTCCGTCGCGGTGTACAAGCCGGCCATCGACGACCGCTACGGCGAAACGTCGATCGGATCCCACAACGGGCGGCAGTGGGACGCGACCGTCGTCGACAACGAGGGTGACGGCCCGCTCGCGATCCTCGACGACGACCCGTACCCGGAGGTCGCCGCGATCGACGAGGCGAACTTCTTCTCGGACGCCCTCGTCGAGGTCTGTAACGTCCTCGCCGACAACGGGACCCGCGTCATCGTCTCCGGCACCGACCAGACGTTCCGCGGCGAGCCGTTCGAGCCGCTCCCGGAGCTGATGGCGACCGCCGAGTACGTCGATAAGCTGCAGGCGATCTGCTCGCAGTGCGGCGAGCCCGCCTCCCGGAACCAGCGGCTCATCGAGGGCGAGCCGGCCCACGTCGACGACCCGACGATCCTCGTCGGCGCCGAGGAGTCCTACGAGGCGCGGTGTCGCGACTGCCACGTGTTGCGGACCGGCGAGCGCTCGGGGGCCGAACGGGCGTACCTGACGGACGACTGACGGAGTCGCCTCCACGGCGACGGGACCGTCGTCCTACTCGCCCGTCGCGTCGCGGTAGGCCCACAGGTGTCCGTGCCCGCCCGGCAGGTCGACCGGTCGATACGTCTGGAGGAGCGCGCGACCGTCAGCGAGGGCGATCCGCTCGTCGTCGACGGGCCGTCGCGCGTCGATGATCGCTTCGATCCGGTCGACGAACGACTGGGGGTCCTCGAACAGCTCGCTCATCTCGACGGCGAACCGCGCGCAGTCGCGGCCGATCGCCGCCGACGGGTCCCCGTCGAGATCGAAGAGGCCGTACAGGTGGCGGTTGACGCGGAGGACCTGCCTGTCCGCGTCCTCGATGAGCACCCCGACCGGGAGCGTGTCGAGCACCGTCGACAGGACGGCGTTCGTGCGTTCCACCTCTCGCTTGCGGTCCGTCCGCTCGGTGACGTCTTCGAACTGCGAGAAGACGCGGATCACCTCGCCGTCGTCGTCGGTCACCACTTGGTTGTGCCACGCACAGCGGATCCGCTCGCCGTCCGCGCGCACGTTCTCGTTGATGCTCTGGTAGCCGCCCTTATCGGAGAGGAGCTGCCGCTCGACCTCCGCGACGTGGCGGTGGAGCCCTTCGGGGACGAACCGCACCCACGTCCCGCCGATCAGCTCCGACTCGGAGTAGCCGAGGATCTCCTCGGCGGCCGGATTCGCTCGAACGATCTGAAACGTCTCGTCGTACTCGATCGTTCCGAGCGGCGACTGCTGGATGAACCGCGAGAGCCGCTCTTGGCTCGCGGTCAGCGCCGCCCGTGAACGGGACTGATCGACCGCGTTCCGGACCCGATTCGCGAGCACCGTGTACTGATCGGTCCCCGAGCGCTTCTGGATGTAATCCGTGACGCCGGCGGAGATCGCCTCGCTCGCGATCTCCTCGCTCCCCTTCCCCGTGAACAGGATGAACGGGACCGTCGGATCCCGCTCTCGAATGCGATCGAGAAGGTCCAGCCCGTCGGTTCCGGGCATCTCGTAGTCGCTGACGACGCAGTCGATCGACCCGGACTCGACGGCCTCGAGCGCGGCACCAACGTCGGTCTCCGATTGGACCTCGAACGCGCCGTCCATCCGTTCGAGATAGGTGGCGACCAGTTCGAGGAAGGCCGGCTCGTCGTCGACGTGTAATACTCGGACGGCCGAACCACATTCCCCGTGCGGGCGATGGGGCGGCTCCGACATTGCAACCTACTACCACGACATCGTGGAAATACGTTCGGGTCGGTGTGCGTTTTAGAGCGCCTATCAGTCAGTCAGGCGTCAGTTTCCGGATCGGCCGCAACCGCGGCTTCGTCCTCGGCACTCGCCTCGCCGTCCTCGGCGGTCGCGACACCGTACAGCCCGAAGAGCGCCGCGAGGACGATCAGCGCGCCCTCCGCGCGGGTGGCGACGTACACCCACTCGCGGGGCTCCGCCTCGCCCGCGTTCCGGTACACCGCCTTCGCCCACGCGCGTACGACGGTTCGCGGAAGGAGCGTTTGGACCAGTCCACCGATTCCGGCGACCAACAGCAGCAGGGCTTTCATACCTCTCCTTCGCGGGGTGCGTCCAAAAGCGATGCGGCGCGCGGTGACGCACGCGCAACTCGCGCCCGGCGCGCGTCACACCGGGTCGGCCGCCGAGAGGTAGCGCCGGCAGGTCGCGGCCGCCCACTCTCGGACGGGCGGTGCGTCCGACCACAGCAGCGCGGCGAGGCCCCGCTCGTCGAACAGCCCGACGACGGCGCGATCGCCCACGAGGAACACGGCCACCGGGGAGTCGCCGTCGTGGCGGTACGTCTCGACCCCGCGCTCGGCGAGGACCGACCGGAGTAGGGGAGCGGAAGCCCCGGTGAGTCGTGCTTCGGCCCCGCCGGTGAGGACGAGTCGGAGCGTCCCGCTGGTGACTTCGCCGTCGTTCAGCAGCTGCCGCGCGAGACCGGGATCGGCGCGAGGGACGACCCCGACGATGGACCCACCAGCGCCGGCGAGCGCCGGGAGTCGAGCCGCCGGCCCCGGGTCGTCGCCCCGCTCGGCGATCTCGGCGTCGTCGCGGAGCGCGTCGGCGTCGACGCCGGCCGCCTCCGCGACCAGTCTCCGGAGGGCCGCGCCGGGCGTGTCGGCGTTAGCCATCCGTTCGCTCCGCGGTCCGGTCGTCCCTCCGGCCGCCCTCCGCCAGCGGGTCGCCCTCGTCCGGACGCGGCGGGTACGTCTGCCGCCCGCCGCTCGATCGGCGTGCGAGGAGCCGGGCGGTCGCGCGGCGACGGTCGTCGGGGCGTTCCTCGGTCGTCTCGTCGTAGTACAGTACGGTCAGCCCGAGCCCGGCCCGCAGGAGTTCGTTGGCGGCGAACCGGTAGCGGTCGTTACCCGGACCCGAGGGCGTCGCGTCGGTCGACCGGAGGTGCCCCTCGACGAACAGGTACCCGCCGGGGGCGAGCGCCTCGGTCAGGTCGGCGAACCGGTCGAGCGCGTGGAAGAAGCTCATCGTGATCAGCTCGTACGCCTCGGGTGGGAACCCGTAGGTGGAGGCGTCGGCCTGAATCGTCTCGATCCGATCGGCGACCCCTCGCTCCGCGGCGCGCTCGCGGACGATGGAGAGCCCCTCTCGAGACGCGTCGAGGGCGTCGACGGCGTAGCCCGCCTCCGCGAGAGCGATCGCGTTGCGACCGGTGCCGGCGGCCACGTCGAGCGCGCGGCCGTCGGGGATCGCGGCCACGTACGAGCGCAACACGGCTGACGGCTCCGGCTCGCGGGGGTAGTCGCCGGATGCGAAGCGGTCGTCCCAGTCGGTCATGACGGCGATTGCGTCGCGGCGAGCGTAAACCCCACGGGCGTCGGGGTCACAACGGGAATATGGACGAGAGCGACGAGTCGGCGCCGATCGAGGTGACGCTCGGTGAGCTGTTGACCGAACGCGGAGAGAGCCTCGCGACCGCGGAGTCCCTGACGGGCGGGCTCGTCGGGTCGCGCGTGACCGACGCGCCGGGCGCGAGCGCCTACTTCGACCGCGGGTTCGTGACCTACGCGTACGACGCCAAACGCGAGATGCTCGGTGTGTCCCGCGAGTCGCTCGACGCAGAGGGCGCCGTGAGCGCGTCCGTCGCCGAGCAGATGGCGGCGGGCGCGCGCGACCGCGCCAACACGACGTGGGCGGTCGCCACGACGGGGATCGCGGGACCGAACGGCGGGACGGCGGAGAAACCAGTGGGACTCACGTACGTCGGCGTGGCCCACGCGGCGCCGTGGGGGACCGAGGAGTCGTTCGTCCGCACGGAGCGCGTCGTCCTCAGCGGCGACCGCGCCGCGGTGAAGCGGAAGGCGGTCGACACCGCGCTGGACGCGCTCGTTCGGGCGATCCGCGAAGTCAACGACGAGGAGTAAGGCGACTGCGTCGGCGCTTCGGCCGGGCGATCGCGCCGCTCGCTCAGTCGATGTACGTGTGTCCGACGACCGCGACGAGGAGCGCGGCGACGACGATCCACGCCAACGGCTCGACGGCGAGCAGCCGGATCGGCCGGGCCGCGGATTCGTCGAAGCCGAACAGTGCTCCCGCCGACAGCGCCCCCGCCAACACGAGCGCGGCGACGACGCCGGAAACGCCGAGGAGTAGGGCGTCGGTCCGGTCCATACCGCAGATCCGCGAGGGACGTACATAAACGGATCTCCGGTCTGCATCGCTCCCCCGGTTCGGATCGCTCACCGGCTCACATGCTCCCCGCTTTTTGCGACACGTCGTTGCGGCGAAAAAGCCAGGGCAGGGACATAACCAGAAGGTTCAAAGTCCAACTTATTAAAGATAGGGTATCCCAAAAATGCCAGACATCAGGAAACAAATCAGAAATCTCCAAGACAGAATCGAGGAATCTAGTGACATCAGCGAAGAAGATAAGGAGGTACTGCTCGCGTTCAGTGACCGCCTCGACCTCCTGAAATCGGAGTATACCGACCACCGGCACAACAAACTCCTCAGGCACTGCACCATCATGGCCGAGGAAGTTGGTGGACTCGCTGAAGCGCTTGAGGATCGGTCCACAACGGAAGATATCGTTCGATGGATCAATCGGACTTACGACAACGAGAACACCAACTCGGACTACCGAACCGCCCTCCGTGTTTTCGGGAACCGCGTTACTGAAGGCGAGGGATATCCCCCCGGCATCGAATGGATCCCGTCTGGGACCTCGAACAGCTACAACCCCGTCCCTGACCCGTCGGAGATGCTCGATTGGGACGAAGACGTCGTCCCAATGATCGAGGAGACTCGAAACACTCGTGACGCCGCGCTCATCGCGATGGCGTTCGACTCCGGAGCTCGGAGCGGTGAACTCCAAGACCTCACTGTCGGAGACGTGAGCGACCACGAGTACGGCCTCAGGATCCGAGTCGACGGGAAAACTGGGCAGCGATCCGTCTCTCTTGTGCCGAGCGTGCCGTACGTCCAGCGTTGGATGACCGACCACCCGGCATCGGACGACCCCGGCGCTCCCCTCTGGTCGAAGCTGTCGAAGCCCGAGAGTCTCAGCTATCGACAGTTCAAAAACTGTTTTGAAGACTCTGCTGACCGTGCAGGCGTCACGAAGCCCGTCACCCCGACCAACTTCCGGAAGTCGAACGCGACCTTCCTTGCCCGTAAGGGGATGAGTCAGGCCCGTATCGAGGATCGACAGGGACGGAAACGGGGGAGCGATGCGACGGCCCATTATATCGCCCGGTTCGGAGGGGAGGCCGACTCCGAATACGCGCGGATACACGGAATGGAGGTCGAAGAAGAGGAACCCGAGCCTATCGGACCGGTGGAGTGCCCCCGCTGTCACGAACAGACCCCTCGGGAACATGCGACATGTGTCTGGTGTAACCAGCCGCTGGAATACGGAGCTCTC
Organism: Halorubrum sp. FL23; assembly: GCF_052439115.2. NCBI lineage: Archaea > Methanobacteriati > Methanobacteriota > Halobacteria > Halobacteriales > Haloferacaceae > Halorubrum > Halorubrum sp. FL23. Next base: position 80,996 of record NZ_JBQVRO020000002.1, on the reverse strand, counting down.
GGATCGATCGAGGAAGAAGAGCGGGAGGTTCGAGACGCCGTCTTCAAATTCGTCAAAGACAACAACGACCTTCTCGACGACCTCGAACAGTCTCGGGCGTTCTCCGAACTCGTTGAGGACCATCCCGAGCTTGTCGAAGACGCTCGGGAGTTCGCAGAGGCGCTCTCGGAGGAATAGCGGCTGAACGATACCTCTCCATCGGTGAGTATAGGCAGACAAAGTGGCTTGCTTCACAGTGGTGTGGTGCTAATGTGAAAACGGTCTGTTACCGGATTTCTCTACGAATCTCGTCCAACTGCGCCTGAACCTCGTCTATCGCCTCAACAGAGCCACTGTTGGCGAGGAGTGCGAGTGCGTACGCTCTCGCTTCTTCATCGCCGTGGGCGAGGACACGCGAAATAAAATCGGTGTTTCTACTCGCATACTCGGTTAGACTATCTGTTCTCTCTCTAGGCATGACAGCCTCCCGTTGTACCGAGTTGATGTGGTTTAGCGGCGATGCGATCGCGATTGTTGACACTGGTGGTATTGTTTGACATGGTGTGTCGGGCATTCTCAATTACCGGCTGAGCGAGCCGGCGAAAGCACACAGTATAGTTTCACGACGGAAACGTCGTTCTGCCGTGTGTGCCGTGTCCTTAGCTTACTGTAGCTATGTCTGGGTGCCGTAGTATTATAAAAATGAGCTTCTGAGTGGTTCCGGATTTCTTTGCCGGAACCGCACTAAGAGAGCCGAATCCAGCACGTCATAATTGGAACAGTTCACCGCCAGAGTTTTCAGACTATTTCCTAATAGGAATTGTATGCCTAATAGGAAAGATTCTATCTCGATAGAGTTACAATATCCGTTTCCGGAGGATCGAGTATTCCGATACCAAGCGATGCAGGACGTTCTCGACATTCTCATCGACCAGCCGTATGCGACGTACTCGATGAGCGAACTCGCGAACCTCACAGGGGCAAATCAAGGAACGATCTCAAAGGCGGTTAGGCTACTTTCCGATCTCGATGTCATCGAGACTACACAGGACGGGCGGACCCAGCAGGTCCGGATCAACCGTGACCGGCTCACAAAACCGGACCCAGTTCTCTCGATTCCGCAGGACGAGTTTCATCAACCAGTCCGGGCATTTCTGCAACAACTCCAGGACGAGTTGGACGAGTTAGTCGGGGTCGTCCTGTTCGGAAGCGTCGCTCGGGGGGAAGCAGATAGGACCAGCGACATTGACCTCTTGGTGATCGTCGACGAAGATAGAACGGCAGCTCGTCGGATCGTTCAGTCAGTCGTTAGTGATCTCGAAGATCAACGGTTCGAGGGGAATCGGTATACGTACCAGCCGCTCGTCGAATCAACAGGCAGCGTCCAACGAATTGGTGACCAGCTCCGCCCGCAGTTCGACGACGGGATTACCTTGGTGGGCTCCGACCAACTCTCCGAGCTCCGGACCGAGGTGTACGCCGATGAATGATGATATCCGAGATCAATTGGTGGAGGCCGAGCGGACCTTCGAGGGCAGTCCCGGAACGATCGAGGAGGGATTGGACGTCGACGACGCAGAGTTGGTCCAACTTCGCCGTGCCTGCCGGCTGTTGGAGGTCGGCTCGAATCTCCTCAAGCAAGGGTACTACACGGTCGTGATCGAGTCGGCGTTCGTCGCCATCGAGCGCACTATCCAGTTCCGGTTGATCCACGACGGGGCCATGTCCGCAGCAGAGGTCATTAGCAGCCACCGACGACTCTACCAACGTGGCGCCGAGATTGGCCTCTACGACGACGCGTTCGGGGAGGATCTTGCCGAGCTGTGGAACCGGAACCGAACGAAGACCTACTACAGGCTCGGTATCGCGACGAGGGAGCAGGCCGAGGCGATGTACCGGCTCGCCGACGACATCCACCGGCACCTCGTCGATATGACTCGGGTATCACACGAATGTCTTTGTCGGGGGTGATTGGTACTCCACGAGTAGATAGGGCCGCCACTGAGGGCTGGGGGAGCCGGGTGAGAGAACAGGAGATCGACGGTGAGGAAGATCCCCGGTGACGGTAAATTCGATCTATCCGTAGAAACGGAACCTCGCTCGGTCGGAACGTCGAAATTCGGATTTGGAGATACGGGTGCTGCCGTTGGGGGACTCGGGGGTAGCGTCCCCGGCTCATCGGAATAAATTGGTCGGGTAATGCCGAAAGCTAGCAGGCTTCAGTGAACAACCCATGAACGGGTCAGCGAATAACCCCGTTCTGTCGGGAGAATCGCCTTTCTCGCCGGACGAAACAGCCGTATTCGTTTTTCCGGAGAGGCGGGACTATTCCCTATCGAGCCGGGGTGAGATGGTTGAAGACCAACCCATCGACTCCGGTAATCGCCCGGGGCTCCCCGATGGCGACGAAGATCGTCTTCGGTTTCAAACGTTGGGATCATTCCATCCGCTAAACCGCTATCTTCGCCGGGCGAAACGACCGGATCTGTATTATACAGGGGCCCGGCTCGTCACCTATTAAGCCGGGTGCGGTTGGTCGGGGTAATTGGATGTCAGTTGAACACGGACTCGTGGTACCGAATTCTTCGGGTAAACGGTCTTTTCCGCCGGTCGAAACATCCGAATTCGGTTCGAAGAACGCATCCCAACGTCCCGGGTCGGCCATGTTGTTCGGGGACCGGTATGGAAGTCGTCAGCAACCGGTGCGTCCGAGATATCGACGTAACAGACTGGTACAAACAGAACAGGCCGGAAGCTCCGACCTATTCTTTCTCCCTTGGTGGTTGTACGACCTCCCCAAGGGACCGGACCAATTGTACCCCGTTCTCGTAGTCGGTGGTGGCCCGATACCCCTCTTCGTCCTGTTCGACGACCCCCACAGTGGGGTGGGCGAGGAGCTGGAGGGCGGACCGGACCTCTTCGGTGGTCGGGACGTCGTCAGAGTCCTCCATGCCTACAACGATCCACCGGACGTCCTCCGCCGTCTCCACGGGGCCATCTGCCCGTTCGAGGGCCCGAATGACTGCGAGGAGGGTCTCCCCGGCGTCGGTACGATCCTGAATGGATTCGTCGAGGAGGTCAAGCCTGTCGTCCTGGAAAGCCCCGGAGCGAGTCAGGAGAGCAAGGGTTTCCTCCGGGGGAACGGCGTATCGGTCCCGGCGGTCGAGGAGCTCGACGAGGTCGTCGACGGCAAGGGTAGTCAGGTCGGTCGTCTCGGCGTTGTCGATGACCTTCGGGGCGAACCCGGAGGCGACCACGATGGCGTGGTCGGCCCCACGCTGGCGTCGGTGCTTATCCACGTTGGTGACCTCCAGGGAATTGACTCGCCCGTTACCCCGGGCTTTCACTTCGACCACGATGTGTTCCGGGGACCGGATCTCTACATCGGTATCGCCTCCCCCCTCGATCCAGTCGGCAGTACAGCCCAGCCGAGAGAAGGCTTTCGCGACGAGTTTCTCGAACTTCTCATGGGCATTTCCATCCGTGCTGGCCGCCCGAAGTTGGTCGGCGAGGTCGGGAGTTGGTCCGTTGTCTTGGTCGTCTTCATCGTCTTCGTCGTCGACGGGGTGGACACGCTCGCCGGCATCGGTCAGGTCGGCGATGGCGGTCTCGACCGACTCCTCCCTGGCAAGTTGGTCGAGGCGCTTGTCGGCGACTCGGGTGAATCCCTGGGGACGGTAGGTCTCGTCGTAGCCGACGAGCTCGTTGAACTCCTCGATATCGACGTCGACCTCCTCGACATCAGTGAGGAAGGTCATGTACTCCCAAGGACTCTCATCGTCCCATCGGCCGTGATCGACGTTCTCCTTCCAGAGGTACTCCGCAAGGTTGGGGTCGTGCCGCAGTTGAAGGACTTGACCCCTCGCGACGAACTCTCCATCATGGTAGACGAGAACGATGTCGTTGCGCTCGACGTTCCGCCACGCACCGTCTACCGAGGTGCCCCAAACGTGGACGAGATCGTCGTCAGATGTGGTCCGAAACAGTTCGAGGTCATCCTCGTCGAGATAGGATTCGATGTCGTCAATCGGATGTCCGTCTCGGATGAACCGCTTGTAGTCCTCGAAAGCGTCGTCGCGACCAGCGGGGAGAATCACGATTCCGGTCATTCATTAAGAGCTACTTTCCGAGACAGATTAATAGCTAGGAACATCCGATTCTGGATTTTGTATTGTGAATTAAGAGAGACGAATTATCTACGATGAGAGATGGGTGGAGTAGTCGTTTTCTGAAAGCGTTTCTGAGACTAGGTCGGAGACAGGTGTAAAATCGATAAGTGCCGTGGCAAGTGACGAATAGTACTCTTCTTCATTTCCTGGCTGGAATTTATACATTGCAGATAGCAGCTTCTTTTTGCTGCTAGAAGGATCGATCTCTACATTCAGTTGTGATTCATCATAGTCTGATGACTCAATTACCTCGGGTAGCGCCGCCAGCAGATCATTTCGGAATGCGTGATATTGGGGTCCAGAATCTTTTGTAATCCTACCACCATCTTGTTCCTCAAGCTCGAGAAGGAATTCGAGGCGGCCGGTTTTGAAATGCTCCACCCGTGGTTTATGCTCAAAGTGGATATTGAGACGACTTTTTCCATCCTTCGCTGAAATCCAATCGGGTAGACGCAGCTGTCCATAGCTATGTCCCACTGCGTCGCACTTCCAGTCGCGGTTTGTTGTGCGATTTTCTTGAAGTTCCTTCTGTAGACCATCTCTCCATTCATTTCGGAGAACGTCTTTCACGAACGGCTCAATCGCTCCATTAACCGACTCAATTGCTTCTCTATACTCGAAGTACAAGTCTTTCTTGTGTTGAGTTTCTTTGTCAATTTTAGTCATCATTAGCTCTGATTTGACTGTGTTTCTAAACTCAATCAGCTGCGCAAGTGTGGTGGTCGGAATCTGATTCGACCGACTGGATATAACCGAGTCAAATACTGGTATCAGATCTGTCCAATTGACATCGACGAATATTTTTGATTTACTCTTAGAAGCCTGCTTTGGGCTGACATAGAGGTATTCCGATTGATCATATACGTCTGTAGAGAGTGGTACAATATCGGTATCGCTCGCGTAACGCTCTGTTTGTGAGTGCTCACCACCACCTTCGGTAGAATCAATTTTCAATTCGAGACAGAGAAACCACTTTCCCTTGTCGTAAACAACAATATCTGGTCTGTTACTGTTCTCCGTGGACACCTCTTGTTCAACAGTAACTGTACTGAGTAGGTACGGATCCGTTGGTGGTCCGCTGTCTGATATATACCCTAACATACGAAGGTGTTCAATAAATTTGCTCAGAAAATCTGTTTCAAGTCCGTGAGATTGTGAGGGATCTAAAAAGTACCTAAGATACGCTTGCCAAGCTCCCTCCTCACGTGTGAGGCTAAACACTTCAAATGAAGTCTTGGGCGGGATTTCCTGCTCTGAGATCTGTTCGACCTCAGATTGGAGAGACTCGAGTTGCTGTTCAATCGTCACGTAAGCATACGCACATCCGGTTGCAATAAAATACAGTATTTGACAAATACTCGTAACTAGAATTCTCCGAGTTAGTCTAAGAAAAGTCTATACGGCTGCCCGTATTCGACCGTGTCATACGTGATGACCCGCAAACAAGTCGGGCGAAATGCCGGGAACTCGGGGCGGATCAACGTCTCCGGTTCCGAACTCGAGAAACTCGGTCTCGAGATCGGGGACGCGGTCGACGTCGAAGTCGCCGATGCGACAGCCGTCGCACATGCCCTCATCGACAGCAAGGACTCGGACGAATTTCTCATCGTAACTCCTGTCTGACGAATGCAAAGTTCATTCACCTACCGCACGAATCGTGACCTGTTCTCTAACTACTACCTCGACGAGCATCTCCCCGAGACGGAAGAATGGAACGAGGTCGACGACGATGAACTAGAAGCCGCCTACGACGAGATCGTCGCTCTCTACGATCGGGAGAAGAGCACGGCCCCGAAGCGGAACGAGTCCCAGCTGGAGGAGAAGTTCATCCGGCCGATGTTCCGGAAGTTGGGGATTCCCTTCGAGGTCGAGGAGAGCACAAGCCGGACGCAGCGCCGGCCGGACTACGGTTTCTTCGAGACCGAGGACGCCGCGCGTGACGCCTTCGAGCGCCGCGAAGGGGGAGGCGACTTCTACGAGAACGCGGTCGCTGTCGCCGACGCTAAGCGCTGGGGACGCCCGCTTGACACGCGGGGGAGTGGTGAGCACAAGCGAGATTTCGAGAACCCGAGCTACCAGATCCACGTCTACCTCCAAGAGACACCTGCCCGGTGGGCGGTGCTGACGGACGGGAAGAAGTGGCGGCTCTACTACGGGCCGACGAGCCACCGGCTTGACTCGTACTACGAGGTCGATCTTCCCACGGTCCTCGAAAAGGGCGATATGGAGGACTTCAAGTATTTCTACCTCTTCTTCCGCCACGGCGCGTTTCTCGAAGACGCTGGAGGCGACTGCTTCCTCGACGACGTCTACGACGAGTCCAACGTCTTCGCACAGGACCTCGGAGAGGACCTTCAGGATAACATCTATGAGGCGATCAAGATCCTCTCCGAGGGGTATCTCCAATACCCCGACAACGACCTCGACGAGGATGACCTGGACCTCGTCCACGACTCCTCGCTGATCTACCTCTACCGGCTCATCTTCGTCCTGTACGCGGAAGCTGAGGGGCGGGACCTGCTGGACACGGACAACGAGATCTACGAGCAGTCCTACAGCCTGAACTCCCTCAAGCAGGAGGTAGCCGAGGAGCTCGATAGCGATGATCCGAAATATCGCGACTGGCAGGACGACCTGAGCTCGCGGCTCGACGAGTTATACGAGCTGATCGACCAAGGGAGCAAGTCGCGCGGGATTCCTAAGGAAGACCTACACATCCCGGCGTACAACGGTGGCTTATTCCGGACTGATCCGGATGAGGACGACGACCCTGAAGCCCGATTCCTCGCGAAGCACACGGTGGGCGACGCCTACCTTGCCCGTGTCATCGAACTGCTCACGCGGAGCAAGCAGGGGAGCAGTGGCGGGAAGATCTTCGTGGACTACTCGTCGCTGGACGTCCGCCACCTCGGCAGCATCTACGAGGGCCTGCTTGAGTACCAGCTACACGTCGCTGACGGACCGTTGGCGCTCGAAGACGACGAGTACGTAGAGGCGGAGGAGGATGACGAGGTCGCCGTTGAGGAGGGAGAGGTATACCTCACGACGGGAAGCGGTGAACGCAAGGCGACGGGCTCGTACTACACGCCTGAGTACGTCGTCGAGTACATCGTCGACGAGACGCTCGGACCGCTGGTCGACGACATCCGTGAGGACTTGGTCGGATACGACTCATACAGTGAGGGCGGATTCGCGGAGGAATTCGCGGAGCGGATATTCGAGTTGAAAATTCTCGATCCGGCGATGGGAAGCGGCCACTTCCTGACAAGCGCGGTTGACTATCTCGCTCGCGAGATAATCGATGCACAAGAGCGACAAGCGGCCCAGCAAGGAATCGAAACGGTCGAGGAGGACCACGACATCAACTGGGCGCGGCGGAAGGTGGCCCAGCGGTGTATCTACGGCGTGGACCTGAACCCGCTCGCGACCGAACTCGCGAAGGTGTCGCTGTGGCTGCGGACGCTTGCTGCTGAGCAGCCGCTCGCCTTCCTCGATCACCACCTGAAGACCGGGAATTCTCTTGTCGGCAGCGATATTGAGGACGTGCTCGCCAACGGCGATGACAGCGAGGCCGGTGACGGACAGTTGACCTTGGAGCAGTCATTTGCACACACGCGCCAGCAGGCCCTCGAACACGTAATGGAACGTTTCGAAGACCTCCTGTCCATCGACAATGAGACGCTTGAAGACGCCAAGGAGATGGAAGATGTCTACGACGCGGTTCGAGACGATCCATTATACCGGCACCTGCTTGCGATGGCGAACGTTCACACTGCCAAGCGTTTCGGGCTGGACGTGCCAAGTGATGCCGATCAGCGAATGGCTGGGGCACTGCGGAGCGATTCATGGAGTAGCATTGAGGGGCAGGACTGGTTTGAGAGCGCGCAGGCAATGGCCTCAGAGGAGCGCTTCTTCCACTGGGAGTTAGAGTTCCCGGTGGCGTTCTACAGTGTGGATGGGGAGAGAGTCAAAGGTGGTGGTTTTGACGCTGTAATTGGCAATCCACCGTATGTACGACAAGAAAAACTTGCTCAAATCAAGGAATATGTTAAATCAGAATACAGTGTTTATGATGGTAAAGCAGATATTTATTCATACTTTTTTGAGTTATCCCTATCTAAAACGCGTAATAACGGTCGCATAGGTTATATCTCTTCTAATAGATTTATAACTGCTGAATATGGGTCTCGGCTAAGAGACTATATATCAGAGAATAGCCACATGAAACAAATAGTAGATTTCAACGACCAACCAGTATTCCCCGGTGTGACAACATATCCTGCAATTTTTGTTTTCCAGAACACCTCAAAAAGAGGTAGTATAGAATATTCCGAAATTAATACACTAGAGTTTGAAGATCTACAAGATTATGTTCGAGAAAATACCTCGACACTTCCAGAAAAGAATCTCAGTGGTGCTGAGTGGAAATTACGTTCTGCAGAAATCAATTCGCTTCTTGACAAATTAGAAGATCTTGAGCCACTGGGAGAATACCTGACAGAAGAGATTAATCGAGGTGTTGTTACCGGACTCAATGATGCATTTATTATCTCTGAAGAAAAAAAGCAGGAGCTGATTTCCAAAGATCAAAAATCAAAAGAAATCATTAAGCCAATAATTTCTGGTAGCGAGATACGTCGATATTATAATGAAGAGGTAAATGAGTATCTAATATTTTCTCGTAGAGGGATAGAAATTAATGAATATCCAGAAATTAAAAGATATTTGAACCAATATAAAGATCGGCTAAAACCAGAGCCACCTTCTAATTCGGGATCCTGGGACGGACGCAAGCCTGGTGATTACAAATGGTATGAAATCCAAGACACCGTCGATTATTGGGAAGATTTTGAGTCTAATAAGATCATTTATCCAGAAGTCTCGAAGGATGTCCGATTTACTATAGATGATACTAAAATATATCCAAATAAAACTGCATTCCTAATCTCAGATGATGACTATCACCTGCTATCTATTCTAAATTCAAATGTGTGTAAACTATACCTTCATGAAGTCAGTTCTAGAATGAGAGGTGGATATTATATGAACAGTAAAATCTATGTTCAACAAATCCCCATCCCTGATCAAAATGAGGTTTCTTATCCCCAACACAAAATCCCATTTGATATAGATAGGCTATCCACGCATACTGACGTGACAATAGGTGGAGATAAAATTGTATTTGAATCTCTTACTCCTCTTAGTAAAGAAATGGTGAAGTTGTGTAATCAAAAGGAGAGAACTAACCTCAACCTTCTTGATTATCTCGGAAACTACGTAGATGGCCCAGATCTCCCCGATATTGGTGCCTTCCAGCCAACCGGTTCAAATATTCTTGACGCGACAACTGAAGAGTACGAGAAGCTTCGTGTTGGTGACGTACGCACCGAGCGTGACGGGGGGACAGTCACGATTTCGATGACTGCGCGCTACAAGCCCGAAGACGAGGATGCTCACGAGACCGACACTTACGGCTACACCGAGACCAAGTTCCACGAGACGTTCACCCTGATGAACCTATCCGAGCAGGAGGCCGAGCTCGTGGAAGCATTTGTCCCCATCGCCGTCGACAAGAAGATGGCCGGCTTCCGGGATAACGCCACCAAGACGAACTCGCTCGTCGACCGCCTGAAGGCGATCACGCTGCCCGATCCCGACGACGTGGCCGACGATCTCCGGCGCTACGTCGAGACGAAAGAACGCGCCGACGAACTCGACGCGAAGATCGAAGAAACCGACCGCCTCATCGACGAGATCGTCTACGACCTCTACGACCTGACGGACGAGGAAATCGAGATTGTCGAATCCGCAGTCGCAGATGACTAACTACGCAGTCGGCAACCACGTCACATTTGCCGGCGGACAGGGAGAGATTACCAAGATCGAGGAGCGCCCGAATGGGAGCCATCTGCTCCATGTTTACACCACGGAAGGCCAACTCCGCAAACTACCCAGCGGCTTGCCTCATATCGAGAAGATCGACTCTATTGTCGACCGACTTGCGGCCAAGCGGGTTGATGATCCGGTTCACTACGATCTGCGGGAGCGTGCGACCCGTCTCGACCTTGCATATCGCTACGACCGGTTCCTTTCGTTGACGAACAACCGTATCGAGATCGAGCCCTACCAAGTCCAAGCCGCCTACGAGATCCTCAACTCCTACGACCACCGCTACCTCATCGGTGACGAGGTCGGCCTCGGGAAGACCATCGAGGCCGGGATCGTCATCGAGGAGCTCATCGCTCGAGGTCGCGCAGACCGTGTTCTCATCGTTGCGCCCGCCCCCCTCACGGTCCAGTGGCAGGAGGAAATGCGCGAGAAGTTCGACCAAAACTTTGTCATCTACGACCGTGAGACCGTCCGGTCGAAACGCCAGTCGCATCCGAATCAGAACGTCTGGGCACAGGAGGATTTCATTATCACCTCCGTCGATTTCGCCAAGCAGTCCACCGACGAGACGGGTTCAGACGCTGTCTCGCCTATCGACGCGCTCGACAACCTCGAACCCGAGTGGGACGTCGCCGTATTCGACGAGGCCCACCACCTGACCGCCAGGCGGTCGAGCGACGATTCGATGGAACGCACTCAGCGCTACCGCGTCGGCGAGGCTGTCGCGAACAACTCTGACGCTTTGCTGTTGCTCACCGGGACGCCACACAAGGGCAAGTCCGACCAGTTCTATTTCCTCATCAGCCTGCTCGATCCGTACCGCTTCGGCCACGAGTCACAGATTGAACCCGAGGCGCTCGACGATCTGATGATCCGCCGGCTGAAGGACGACATGTACGAGACGGACGGGACCCGTATGTTCCCCGAGAAGAACATCGAGGCTCTCGGCGTCGAGATGTCCGCCGCCGAGCGCAAGCTGTACGACGACGTCACCGAGTACATCCGCGAGTATTACAACCTCGCTCGCCAGGAGGAGAATCAGGCCGCAGGCTTCACGATGGTCATCTACCAGAAGCGGCTGGTGTCGAGCATCTACGCCATCCGGAAGTCCCTCGAGAACCGCATGCGAGCCATTCAAAACGAGGGGACTGGACAGGAGCTACCCGACGACGTCCAAGAGCTCATTCCACAATACAGCACCGAACCCGAGACCCTGACCGACGCAGAGCGCAATCGGGTTGAGGAGGCCCTAGAGACAGTCACAATCACGCAGAACCCCGACCAAGTACAAGCGGAGCTTGACCGGGTCAAAGAGCTCTGGCAGCAGGCCAAGGCCATCGAGACCGATTCGAAGGCCCAAATTCTCAAGCAGTTCGTCGGCCGGATCCTCCGTGAGGATCCCGACGAGAAGATCCTCATCTTCACCGAGTACACGGACACTCTCGAGTACCTCCGAGACGAGATCTTCCCCGAGCACGATATCGCTCAGGTGTACGGCGACCTCAACCAAGACCGTCGCCGCCGTGAGATGGAGAAGTTCGAGGAAGAGGCTAACATCATGCTCGCGACCGACGCGGCACAGGAGGGGCTCAACCTCCAGTTCGCCCACATCATGGTGAACTACGACCTTCCGTGGAACCCGATCCGCATCGACCAGCGGATGGGTCGTCTCCACCGGTACGGCCAGGAACACACCGTTGAGATTCGCAATCTCTTCTTCAAGGATACTCGCGAGAGCGAGATCCTCTCACTCCTCCTCGAGAAGACCGACCAGATCGAGGCCGACCTTGGGATGCGTTCCGACGTGATGGGTCGGGTCCTCGAAGACGTCGACCTCGACGAGACCATCATGGCCGCCATCGCAAACGATACGCCTACCGGCGAAGTCGTCGCGAACATCGAGGCGACGATAGAGGAGCGTAAGGACGCCTTGGAGACGGTCGAAGAGCAGTTCCTCATCCGTGATCGATTCGACCTTTCCGACGAGGACAAGGAGGTACTCGACGTCATCGAGCGAAGTCAACACGGCGAGGTGAGCGAAGACGACATCGAGATCCTCGTCCGCGAGTTCTTCGACGCCTTTGAGGGGGACATCAAGGGTGTCCGCCCCGGACCCGCTCGCTCCGGTGGCGACGTCTATCAGCTGGATGTTCCCAACGTGCTCTCCGGCGACCAAGTCAAGCAGCGATATCCGATGGCGACGTTCACGAGAGAGGTCGCAATGGAACAGGACGACGTCGACTTCATCGCGCTTGACCATCCGCTCGTCCAGTCACTCATCGACTTCTGTCTCGACTCAGACCGTGTAGAGGGGAAGATTGCCCTCAAGACGACGGAAGACAATTCTGCACCCGGTATTCGTTTTACCTACCGACTGGGATACATCTCTGGAGCTGGGGATGTAGTTACCGAGAAGCTCGTCAGCCTGTACGTTACCACAGATGGAGCGGTCACCACGTCGCCGCCCGAGAACGTCGATACCCTACCGCCCTCGGAAGCGAGTGCTATCGAGGGACTCGACCGGCTGGCGTCGATGGCTGATGATCTGCATCAGCAGGCGGAGATGGAGGCCTGGAACCAAGTCGAATCGTTCGCTCAGGAGGCTCGCGAAGAGCGCGAACGCGAAACGGAGATCAAACGCCAACATGCAGAGCGGCACTTCAAGGAAGAGACCAGCCGTTGGGAGGAGCGACTTGAGGCATACCAAGCGCGTGATAGGCAGGGTGAAGACATGTCGGCGCCCATCGGAAACGCGAAACGACAACTCGAATCGCTCCGCCGCGAACGTGATGAAGAATTCACCCGACTCGAAGAAGAAAGACACGTCACGCCGGAAGAACCAGAACTCGTGATTGCATCTTTTATAATCTCCTCGAGGTAACTAGGGTGATTCAGTATGGTAGAGATTCGGTTGCCTGTGGAATATTGTACCCCTCACGCGATACAGACCCGCTATCAACGTGTAGGAACCGCGCGACTCTGTCGGTAGCGTTCTGCACCATGGTAATCGATTAGTTGGAGTGGATTCCCTACAGATCAACTAATTCAACTTCCGCTCGCCGAGATTCTTCGGGCTCTCAATTGACAGCGGTGACTTCGACGACTATTGCTCCCGAAATTGGTTGGTGTAAGCGTAGGCCTCCGACGGTAATCAGGATTGGATCTCTCTAACCAGTATTTAAAGTCGACTCAGGGCCTACAAAACGCGGCATTTGCCACGATCTTATGCCCTTTGCTTACAGGAATTAGTCCTGCTCACTAAGTTTAGATTTTCTCGGTTATACTTAATAATGCCCATACGTGTCTGTGTTCACAGTAAATTTAGATGTGCCGAGGCGCGCCGAGTCAGGCGCGCCGACCCCCTGCGTTTCTGCTGTAATCTGCCGAGCGAAGCGAGGCAGTGGTTTCTCCCAGTGGCTCCTTAGCCACACACGTAACTGAGAGTTGGGTACCCCACCTCGAAGTTACGACTGTGAGGGAAACGGTGCGGACGCTCAGAGATCACATCATCAGCGAACCGCTCGCGAACACCCGGCGAAAAGCAGCAAAATAACCCTCTAAACGACCAAATCGATAGTGATGCCTCTCAGGAGCCCCCGTGCTATCCGGGCTTTCCTAACGCGTCGGCAAAGCGACGGGGTTCGTATACGCGACCGTCCACGAGAGTGATCTTCGGTGCGAACTCGAACGCGAACTGCCGAAGGTCCTCGCCCGTCACTTTCGACCACTGGCTCGCCCCACTCCGGAGGAGCCGACGCGCCTCAGCGAGGGAATCAGGCTGGAATCCGATGTCAAGCGTGTCTGGATCCGGCCCCTCCGTTCGGCTGATTTCTCCGCCGTACTTGTCGAGCCACCGACTCCACGGGTCGTCGTCACCGCCGTGAGCCTCCGCTCTAGTGAGCCCGTCAAGCGCATTCTCAAGACCGGACTTGATGCTGTCGGACACTGAATCAATGTAGCCCGTCAGTTCTTGGGCGATGTATTTTGATCCGATTTGAACCTCTCCGTAGGTATGATCCACGAGCGGAGAGAGCCGCTTGAGAGCGCGATAGACAGTATCGAGATGAACGCCAATGGAACGTGCCAACTCTTTCGGCGACGTCTCTCCGCCGTCTGTGAGCAGCGTCTCGACTAACTCTGTGTCCGTCTCGTTCATTTGCGTCGCCGTCCCGAAGATCTGATCGTCTTGTTTGGTCTCAATTCGGGGCAACCGATCGGGAAGGATCTTCCGCCACCGACGAGACCCAATTACCTCGAAGTAGTCGTCCTCAACAAACATCTGCCCGTCCGGACGAGTAGGAATGTTCGACCAGTTGAGAACATTCAACAGCGCCTCGTCGAGTTCGGTGACGAGCGTGTCGAGGTCTCTCCAATACAGCGTGCCGTCGTGGATCGAGTGCTGGAAGGAAACACCAATTTTTGGGTTTTCGAGCGCTGTCCCCTTGACGGCGTCGGGGTTTCGCATATGATAGTGTTTGAACTCCTTCGCTAGCTCGTGACTACCGACTAACTCACCGGCACGACGGGAGTCGATGGTCGCGGTATGATAGTAACCAGGACACTCCCGGTCGTCACGGACCGACTTCGTGTACCCCTCTCGATCACCGGCGAGCAACAGGGATATCTCGTGAAGCGTCCCGTCGTACGCGATGACCTCGCCAGTCTCCCCTTTGAGCACTCTGACGTACAGCTCCGCGTCGATGATATTCGACGAACTATGGAGCCGGTCTTCGTCGAAGTCGGCTGGGTAAATGGGGGTGGGACTGTTGAACCGGAATCCCTGACGCGTTGCGAGCGCATCGAGCGACTGCCGGAGCACCGTTGGGTACTGTCTGAAATTCCAGTAAGAGCCCTCAACCTCTACGTTGTACCCTTCCAAACCGGTGTCTGACATCGATTTGTTACCTTCTTTCGTCTCGATGCCCGGCCAGCGAGGGGATATACGAAAGTAGGCACGCTTCCGCGCTTCTGACTTAGCGGCACCCCACGAATCGTAGCCCTTCGGATACACGTATACAAGATACTCCCTTACCTCTTCCAGCTGGAAGTTCTCGGCGTCACGCGGGGCAAGCCCGGAAGATTTGAATGCGAACTCAACGTTCCACTCGGACCCGTCGATTTCGGCTGTCGTCCTGAGTTGCCCGTGCTGCTCGAAGTCATGCTCTCCCTGGAGGGAGCGTAGGCCGAAGTACGATCGGAGCGGGTTAACGAGATCCTCACAGCTCCATTTGAGATAGGCATGGAACTCGTGAGGCTGGGGGTCGATGAACGTACGGGCGAAGTGCTCGTCACCAGGGTCGGTCGCCTCGGTGGCTTCGTCAGTGTTGGTCGGTTCCGACTCACCCTCTTCGAGACGTTCTTCAGCGCGCTTGTACGCCTTACACGTCTTGAGATGGTGCGGCGGGTCGTCGTCTCGGGTATGCGTCTCGCGGCAGTATCGACACTGTGAGACTGCTTCAGCGTCGCACCTGCCCTCATGCCTCACCGCGATACGGTGTTGTTTGAATTTACACCGACAGAATCGACATCTAGCAATGTATCGAGGGTTAACGATTCGTCGCCGTGGCTCCGTGGATGTGGTTGAGTTGGCTGTCGTATCCGCATCCGACCGGAGTGCGTCCGCTTCCGTCTGTTCGACCGTCGTTTCGATAGAGTCCGTCTGATCATCAGTGACCGCTTCGGCCTCGTCGAGCTGCTCGAAGAGGTCGTCCGGGTCGGTCACTACGGCCACCCCCCTTCGTTGCCGCTGGCGCGCGGAGCCACTGTCCGGCTCGCGCGACACCCCATTTTATTGGGGTGGACACTAGTCGTATCAGGTGCGAACTCCCCTTTAGCGGGGGAGATTGAACGAATCGTTTCAAGCCAGGGCAGGGATTTGAACCCCGGAAGTCTCGATTACAAGTCGAGTGCATGAACCGCCCATGCTCCCCTGGCGCAGGCTGGCGTACTCGGTCCTCCTATGAGTGCGTGTCGCTTTCCGCGAAGGTGACGGACCGTCCGGCACCGCCGCGCCGCCGGGCCGCGGTCAGTCGGGTTCGCTGTCGTCGTTCCCCTCCGCGTCACCACCGATCTCGTCGCCGGCCGTCAGCGATTTCGTCAGCTCGACGCGGTGCGGCTCGTACCCCCGTTCCGCGTAGAACTCGCGGGCGCGGTCGTTCGCCGCGAGCGCCTCCAGCGCGACGGTCTCGGCGCCCGCTTCGCGGAGCGCTCGCTCGGCGGCGTCGAGCAGGTCGCCGCCGATCCCCTCGCCTCGGCGTTCGGGGACGACGAACAGGTTGCTCACGACGCCGCGGGTGCGGTCGCGTTCGTAGCCGCCGTGATCGAGCGCGAACCCGACGAACCCGACCGGGTCGCCGCCCGCCTCGCCGTCCTCGCCGCCGCCGCGCGCGACGAGGAGCTCACCGGTGACCGCCGAGCGCGCGACCCACTCGCGGACCGCGGCGCGGTTTCCCTCCGCGAGCAGCGTCGACCCGTGGGTCCGCTGGCTCTCCGCGAGCGCGATCCACAGGTCGGTGACCGGGTCGACGTCGGCGGCGGCGGCTGGCGTGACGCGCACGCTGTCGCTGTCGGCCATTCGTTCGACCTTCGGCACGCTGGGCGTTTGAGCCTACCGGCGGGGCGGCGGGCGGCGCGGAATCGGCGAGAGAACAGACGGTGAAACAGAGCGGTGTCGCGTCACACCTCGCGGCACTCCGGGCAGACCGCCTGTCCGTTCGCGCTCACGAGGTCGGGGACGAGCGCCCCGCAGCTCTCGCAGACGCCCTGCGTCGGCGAGCCGGACGCGTCGGTCGACGCGGCCTCGACGGCGCGGTCGACGCCGCCGTCCGCCCCCGCCATCGCGGCGTCACCGCGCCGGGGCTCTCCGGTCGCTTCCTCGTCGCTGAGGGGATCTCGGACCCCGTCGCCGCTCCGGGGCGCGCCGGCGGCGAGCACGTCGCCCGCGGTGACGACGCCGACCGCCTCGTCGTTTTCGACGACGACGACGCGTTCGGCTCCCTCGGCGACGAGCCGCTCCTCGACGGCGGCGAGCGCGTCGTCGGGCGCCACCGCCGGGAGCGGCGGCCCCATGACCGACCCGACCGTGGGGTCGTCGGCGAGCCCTTCGTCCAAGAGCGATCCGAGGGCCTCCTGCCAGCCCAGCCGACCGACCGGCTCGCCGCCCCGGAGGACGACGAGGCAGTTCGTCCCCTCGTCGACCAGCAGCGCCGCCGCGTCGCGCAACGAATCCGACTCGCTCACCCCGAGGAACTCGCGGTGCATCACGTCTCGAACTGTGGTATTTGTTCGCATGAGCCGTGATTCCGTAGCGAACGGCTAAAAGGTGCCCCCGATATCGTTATACGTATTCCTCGCGTAGAGTGCCGATCGGTCCGGAAAACGCGGGAGGCGCCGAGGAGCGCGGACCGCTCGCCGGGGGCAGGCGGCTCGCGATCGCACAGGCTGACGGCGACGAAAAGGAGGCTTCAAACCCTCCGGCGCCCGAGCGGGTGGTATGACCATTCCCTCGTTCGTGATCGGGATCGCGGGGGGGACCGGTGCGGGAAAGACGACCGTTTCCCGGCTCGTCACCCGCGATCTCGGCGACAGCGTCACCCGCATCCCGCTGGACAACTACTACGAGGACCTCTCGCATCTCGACTTCGAAGAGCGTCAGTCGGTCAACTACGACCACCCCTCCGCGTTCGAGTGGGAACTGCTCCGAGCGCACCTCGAAGCCCTGTTAGAGGGGCAGTCGGTGGAGATGCCCCAGTACGACTTCGAGATCCACAACCGGAAGGAGGAGCGCGTCACCGTCGAGCCGACGGACGTCATCGTGCTCGAAGGGATCCTCGCGCTGTACGACGAGGAGATAAACGAGATGATGGATCTCCGGCTGTTCGTCGAGACCGACGCCGACGTGCGCATCCTCCGGCGGATCCGCCGGGACGTGATCGACCGCGGTCGCGACCTGGAGGGCGTCATCGATCAGTACCTCTCGACGGTGAAGCCGATGCACGAGCAGTTCATCGAGCCCTCGAAGAAACACGCAGACCTGATCATTCCGGAGGGCGCGAACAGCGTCGCCGTCAACCTCTTAGAGGAGAAGCTTCGCGCCGAGGTCGACGGCGACGCCGTTCGGAGCTGGGAGCGCGGAAGCTTAGAGGAGGAGCTCGGCGAGAAGCGCTCGCTCGACATGGACGACGACTGACGCCGCGTTTCTCACAGCGATAGAACCGAAGGTACAGCTAACTGGCCTCGGCGCGTCTTTTCGGCCATGCTCCGAGCGATCATCGGCCTCCTCGGCGGACTCACCGCGCTGGCCCCGGACCGGATCGTCGCCGCGTTCGAGCGTCTCGCCGTCGACAACCCGGACGAGGTCGAACCGAGACCGGGGATCGCCGCGGCGCTTCGGGCCGAAGGCGCGGCCATCGTCGCGATATCCCTGATCGGCGGTCGCGCCTACGCGTGGACCATGTACGTCACCGGGGCGTTCGGTGCCCTGCTCCTCGCCGTCCCCCGAGCGTACCGCGAAATCGCGGTGCGGGTCCTCTACGACGACCCGGACGCGGTTGCGTGGAGCGGCGGGTTCGATTCCGTCCTCCGGCTCGTCGGCGCGCTGTATCTGCTGGTGGGGATCCGTGAGTTTCGGCGCGGACGGAATACGGAGTGACTCGGCCGGCCGCCGTCGCCCGTTACCGCCGTCGGCTCGCCACCCGTTCCTCCGCGGTCTCCGCGCTGACGACCTCGTAGAGGATCGCCCGGCCGTCGTCCTCCTTCGGACGGAGCACTCGCCCGAGCCGCTGGGTGAACTCCCGCTCGCTGCCCGACCCCGAGAGCACGACCGCGACGTTGGCGTCTGGCACGTCGACGCCCTCGTCGAGGACGTTGGCGGCGACGACCCGGCCGTACGTCCCCTCGCGGAAGCGCTCCAGAATCTCGCGGCGCTCCTTCGCGCCCGTCTCGGCGGTGATCGCCGGCAACAGGAACCGCTCGGAGAGCCGGTAGACGAGGTCGGTGTGGGCGGTGAAGACGATCACCCGGTCGTCGCGGTGGCGGTCGAGGATCGATTCGAGGCGGGCGACCTTCCGACGCGCGTTCATCATGATCTCGCGGGCGTCCTGCTTCGCGAGGAGGGCCTCGCGGGCGGCCGGGTCGTTGCCCGAGCGCTTGACGAGCTCCCGGTAATCGCTCCCGCTCGTGAACGTGATCCCGGCGTCCCGGACGTACTCGACGAACGTGCCCTGCTTCTCGTCGTAGCGCTCGCGCTCGTCGGGCGTCAGCTCCACCTCGATCCGGCGGATGTCGTACGGGGCGAGGTGGTCGCCGGCGAGGTCGTCCACGTCGAGCGCGTACACGCGGTCCCCGATCAGCTCCGCGACGGTCTCGTGGGCGCCGTCGGGGCGCTCGAAGGTGGCGGTGAGCCCGAGCCGCGCCGGCGCCGCGAGCAGGCGCGCCACGTCGCGGTACCCCTCGCCGCCGAGGTGGTGAACCTCGTCGAAGACGACGAACTCGAAGGCGTCGCCGACGTCTTCGGCTTTCAGGTACGCCGAGTCGTACGTCGACACCGTGATCGCCTCCCGGCGCTGCTCGCCGCCGCCGAACCGCCCGACCGGCACGTCGAACTCGGCCTCAAGCTCCCGCTGCCACTGGTCGAGCAGGTCGACGGTGGGCACCACGACGAGCGTCGGCACGCCCAGTTCCACCATCGCGCGGATCGCGATCACGGTCTTGCCGGCCCCGGTCGGCAGTTCGAGCACGCCCCGATCGCCGGCGTCGCGCCACGCGTCGAGCGCCTCGCGCTGGTACTCCCGGAGGTCGTAGTCGGTCGCGAGCCCCCCGTCGAGCCCCGCGGCCTCCGCGACCCGGTCGCTCGCGTCCAGCACGCGGTCCTCGACGGTCGCCCCGGCGACGGCCAAGGCCCGGCGGATCGCGGCGTAGCGGTAGGCCGGGGCGCGCCCCGTCCCGGACCGCGGATCGCTCTCGACGCCCGGAAGCGGCGGGAGCGACGCGAAGGCGTCGCCGTCGGGGTCGTCGCCGCCGCGGGCGGCGACCCGGATCGTCCCGTCCTCGTAGGTCAGCCGGACGTCCATCGGCGGACATTGCCGACCGACTTACAAAGGGGCACCGCCTGCGTCCGCCATGCGCGCGGACGAACTCGACCCCGAGATCGCCGCCGTCGTGGACGAGATCGCGGCCCTCGGACTCCCCGAGTGGCACGAACTCTCAGTCGACGCGGCGAGGCGCGTCGAAGACGAGGTGTTCTCCGGCGACCCCGAGCCACCCGTCGCCGACGTGCGGGACCTCGCGTTCGACGGCCCCCACGGCGCGGTGCCGGCGCGGGTGTACCGACCGGAGGCGGCGATCGACGAATCGACGCCGCCGACCCGGACCCTCGTCCACTTCCACGGCGGCGGGTGGACCCTCGGCACGCTCGACTCGATCGACGGGCCGTGTCGCGAACTGGCGACGCGCGCGGACGCCGTCGTCGTCTCCGTCGACTACCGGCTCGCCCCCGAGCACCCCTTCCCCGTGGCGGTCGAGGAGGCGGCCGCGGCCGTCGCGTGGGGCGCGCGAAACGCGGCGACGTTCGGCGGAGACCCGGAGCGGCTCGGGGTCTCCGGGACCAGCGCCGGCGGGACGCTCGCGCTCGCGGCGGCGCTGCACGCTCGCGAGTTCGGAGGCGACCCCGCCGGGGAGGGGCCCGATGGGACCGCACCCCCCGAGATCGCCGGGCAGTTCCTCCTGTACCCGATCGCGGGTCGCGACTTCGAGACCGACTCGTACCGCGAGAACGCCGACGGGCCCCTCCTCACCCGCGCGGATATGCGGTGGTTCTTCGACCAGTACCTCCGGAGCCCGGTCGACGCGCGCAACCCCTTCGCCGTGCCGCTCCGCGCCGCCGACCTCGGCGCCCTCCCGCCCGCGACGGTCGTCACCGCCGGCTTCGACCCCCTCCGCGACGACGGCGTCGCCCTCGCGGAGCGGTTCGACCGCGAGGGGACACCGGTCGAACACCGGCACTACCCGGCGATGGCGCACGGGTTCTGTAGCCTCGCCGACCGCGTCGACGCCGCGGAGGCGGCGCTGTCGGCGGTCGCCGGCGACGTGCGGGAGCGGCTCTGAGAGGTGAGTCAAGGCCCCCGGCCGTGAGGCGAACGCGTCGCGGCACGGCGGGCAAAGCGGGCGGACGGACGCCGCTCCCGGCGCCGACGCCCCCAAGTGGCTCGCCTCGAAACCCGTCTCCATGAGTCTCATCGGATCGGCGGTCACGTTCGCCGTCGGCCTGCTCGTCGGCGGGCTGGCCATCTTCATCGCCGCCGCGGTCGTCACCGGGACGCGCGACTACGGCCACGCGGTGTTCACGGCGCTCGTCGGTGCGATCGTCTGGGGGGTCGCCGCGTTCTTCCTCTCGTGGGTCCCACTGATCGGCGATGTCATCCCCCTTCTCGCGTGGATCTGGGTCATCCGGGCGCGTTACGGGGCCTCGTGGGTCCACACGGGGATCATCGGCGTCATCGCGTGGGCGTCGGCGGTGCTCGTGCTGGCGGTACTTCCGTTCGCCGGCGTCACCGACGCGGTCGGCGTCCCCTTCGACCGGTCGCTCGGCGCGATCTGATCCGAGCCGTGTCCGATGAACCGCCCGCGTTCGCCGCGTTCACCGCATTCACCGCGTTCGAACGCCCGTTTCGGAGTGCGTGTCCGGATCGGCGCATCACGCGTCCGGAGCGACGCGTCGCAGCGCCGGGCGCGTGGGGAACGTTTAATCACCGCCTCCGTTCAAGTGGGTATCATGGCTCGAACTCCCGTTAGCGGAGGGCGTTGAGCGTGGCGGGAGCCCTCTTCTGGGCGCTCGTCGTGCTGGCGACGCTCACCAGCCTCGCCACGGCGTGGGCGCTCGGCGCGAACAGCAACTCGCCACCGTTCGCGCCGGCGATCGGGGCCAACGCCATCTCGACGATGCGAGCGGCGTTCCTCATCGGGATCCTCGCCGCGCTCGGCGCGCTCACCCAGGGCGGCGCGATCTCCGAGACGGTCGGTGCGGGGCTCATCAACGGCGTCCAGATAACGTCGCTGGCGGCGACGGCGGGGCTGTTGACCGCGACCGGCTTCATGGCGTTCGGCGTCTACACCGGCTATCCGGTCCCGGCGGCGTTCGCGACGACGGGCGCGATGGTCGGCGTCGGGCTCTCGCTCGGCGGGGATCCCGCGATCGACACCTACCGCCGCATCGCGCTCTTTTGGGTGCTCGTCCCGCCCGTGTCGGGGGGGCTCGCCTACCTCACCGCCACCATCCTCCGACGCGACGACATTCCGGAGACGGTCGGCGTCCCGCTGCTCGCGGCGGTCGTCGGCGGCATCATCGCCAACGTCCAACTGGGCGTCATCCCCTCGCCGCCCGACGCGACCCAGAGCTCCGTCGCGGGGTTTATCGCGCGACGGGTGGGGCCGCCGACGGTCGCCGATGTCGACCCCGTGGTGGCGCTCGTCACGCTGGCGGCCGCCGCGGCGTGGTTCCTGGTCATTCGCCGGCGGACGCAGGCGTCTGTCGAGGGCGGGATCCGGACGTTCCTCATCGTCCTCGGGAGCGTCGTCGCCTTCTCCAGCGGCGGCAGTCAGGTCGGGCTGGCGACCGGGCCGCTCGAGAACCTCTACGGGGTCGAGCTCGGACTGCCGAGCATCGTCCTGCTCGCGCTCGGTGCGGTCGGCATCCTCGCGGGCGCGTGGATGGGGGCACCCAAGCTGCTCCAAGCGACCTCCCGCGAGTACGCGCAGCTGGGAGTCAGGCGCTCGATCGCCGCGCTGGTCCCCGGATTCATCATCGCGCAGCTGGCGATCGCACTCGGGATCCCGATCTCGTTCAACAACATCATCATCTCCGGCGTCATCGGCGGTGGACTCGCCGGCGGCTCGGCGGGGGTCTCCCGCCGGAAGATCGGCGTCACGCTCGCGTTCTGGCTCATCACGCTCGTCGCCTCGATCGCGATCGGATTCGGGCTCTACAAGGCGTTTGCCGCGGTGCTCGGCGGATAAAGTGAGCCGATTCAGCGGACGACGGTCACGGTTACCGGGGCCTCGCTGACGACGGTCGTCGCCACGGTCCCGAGCAGCCGCCGAGCGAGCTCTCCGCGTTCACCGCCGTGCCCGCCCATCACGACGTGGTCGACGTCGTGCTCCGCGACGTACTCCAGGATGGTTTCGGCCGCGTCGCCGGTTTCGACCACCGTTTCGACCGGTCTGTCGGCCTCCGTAGCCCGCTCCTTCGCCCGTTCGACGACGCGGGTGGCGCGGTCGCGGGCGGCCTCGCGACGCTCTGCGCCGGGTTCGAGGACGCCGCCCTCGCTCATCGCCGCGTCGATCGGCGTCACGACGTTCAACACCGTCACCCGACAGTCGAAGAGTTCGAGCGCCTGCGTGAGCGCCTCGTCGGCTAGCGGCGATCCGTCGAGTGGGACGAGGACGTGCGATGGCGCCATACACCCGCTTGAACCCCCTCACACATATCGGCGGTGATCGGTGAGGAGGGGCGCGACGCCCGTCGTCGGTCCAGGCCTACTCGGAGACCGTCGTCTTCACGATGCTCACCGGCGCGGTCGACTGCCGCGAGACGCGCTCGGTGACGGAGCCGAGCATCCGGCGGTAATCCCCGGACCGGGTCTTCGACCCCATCACCGTCAGATCGATGTCCTCGTCGTCGATGTAGCTGAGGACCGCCTCGTGGGGGACGCCGTACACCAGTTCGGTCACCGTCTCGACGCCCGCGTCCGCGGCGTGGGACGCCACCTCGTCGAGCGCCTCGCGGCCGCGTTCCTCCAGCGTCTCCGAGGCGCCCTCCGATCCGTCGACGAACTCGTCGCCGGAGTACGCGTTGACCACGTCGCTGTCGACGACGTACAGCACGTGGAGGGTCGCGTCGTAGCGCTCGGCGGCGTCGATCGCGTGGTCGATCGCGCGGTCGACGCCCTTGCTGCCGTCCGTGGGGAGCAGTATTCGGTCGTACACGCGTGGAGCTTCGATCCGTCACCGAATAAATCGGTCGCCGTTTCCCGAACGGTTAACACGCTCCCACTCCCGGAATCGCTCATGACCGACGCCGCGGACCGACTGTTCGTAAACGGGGAGATACACACGCTCGCGACCCCCGACGAGACGCACGAGGCGGTCGCCGTGCGGGACGGCGAAGTCGTCCGCCTCGGCCGGAGCTACGAGCTCCGGTTCCTCGAAGGGGTCGACACCGAGGTGATCGACCTCGACGGCCGCGTGCTCCTCCCCGGCTTCGTCGACGCGCACACCCATCTGACGACGGTCGGGCGCTACCTCGTCCACGCCGACCTCTCCGCCGCCGACTCGCCGAGCGAGGCGGTCGATCTGCTGGCGGAGCGGGCCGAGGAGGTCGAGAGCGGCGACTCGGACGCGTCGGGCGACGGCTCCGACGACCCCGCCACCGACTGGGTGCTCGGCTACGGCTACGACGAGTCGACGTGGGACGATGCCCGCTACCTGACTCGCGCCGACCTCGACCGCGTCTCGACGGATCGCCCGGTCGCGGCGTTTCGCGAGGACATGCACGTCGCCGCGGTCAACGGGGTCGCGCTCGACCGGTTCGCGGACGAGTTGGCGGGTGTCCCGGACGAGACCGTGCCGACGGGCGACGGGAGCGAGCCGACGGGCGTCCTCCTCGAGAGCGCGATCGACCCGATCTACGAGGCGGTCGAGCCCGGCCCGTCGGCGACCCGCGAGGTCGTGGCGGCCGCGCTCGACGACTGCGCCGCGAAGGGGATCACGGGGTTTCACGACATGGTGCGGAACTCCCACGCCCCGCGCGTCTACCGCGACCTCGACGCCGACGGCGATCTGACCGCGCGCGTCCGGATCAACTACTGGAGCGACCACCTCGACGCCCTGCGAGAGGTGGGCCTGTCGACGAACGCCGGAAGCGACATGGTCGAGACCGGCGCGATCAAGTCGTACACCGACGGGAGCTTCGGCGGACGGACCGCGCGGCTCTCCGAGCCGTACGCGGACGCGCCAGAGGAGACCGGCCAGTGGGTCGTCGACCCGGACGAGTTGGCGGCGACGGTCGCGGACGCGACCGCGGCCGGCTATCAGTTCACCGCCCACGCCATCGGCGACGAGGCGATCGACGCCGTCCTCGACGCCTACGAGGGCGACTCCCACACCGACCCCGAGGCGGCCCGCCATCGCATCGAACACGTCGAACTCGCCGACGACGGCGCGATCGAGCGGCTCGCGCGGACGGGCGCCGTCGCCAGCGTCCAGCCGAACTTCCTCAAGTGGGCGGGCGACGACGGGCTCTACGACGCCCGGCTCGGGGACCGGCGGACCGAGACGAACCGCTACCGCGACATGCTCGACGCGGGCGTCCACCTCGCGTTCGGCTCCGACGGGATGCCGATGGACCCCCTCCTCGGCGTCCACCACGCCGTCAACGCCCCCGCCGAGGCGCAGCGGCTCACGGTGACCGAGGCGCTGCGCGCGTACACCCGCGGGGCGGCGTACGCGGGGTTCGACGAGGACCGGCTCGGCACGGTCGCGCCCGGCAAGCGCGCCGACTTCGTCGCCCTCGACTCGTCGCCGTGGGCGGAGTCGGCGGCGATCCGCGACATCGACGTGGCGATGACCGTCGTCGACGGCGAGACCGTCTACGACGGGCGATGAGGGGGATCCCAGTCGGCTCGGGCCGAACTCTCGCAAGCGCTGCCAGAAGACAGTAGTTATTAATTATGTAGATTCTATTGGGGATATGGCAGAGATCGCCATCGAGTACGCCGCGGGCAGTCGCCTCCGGTCGGAGGCGGAGACGGCTCGACGCCTGATCGACTCTTACCTCGGCGACCGCTCCGACGTAGACCGGGTCACGCTCGCCCCGTCCAGCGAGTCCGTGTTCTGCGTCAGCGTCGAGGGCGACCGCATCTGGTGTACGAACCCCCGCGAGTGGATCGACGCCGTGGAGGCGGTGACCGCGGTACGACGGCGGCTCTCGGAGCTGTCGTAGCTCGGGGTCAGTCGTCGAGCGCCGCCGCGTGCGACCGTACGAACTCTCGGAGAAGCTTGCCCGCCAGCGCCGCCGCCTGCCCGTCGTCGCGGTCGTTCACCTCGACCACGTCGAACCCGTCCGCGACGGGCGCGACCGCGCGGACGAGATCGCGAACCTCTCTCGGGGCGAGCCCGAACGGCTCCGTCGTCCCGGTTCCCGGCGCGAAGCCGGGGTCGAGCCCGTCGATGTCGATCGAGCAGTACACCGACTCGTCCTCGAACGCGTCCGCGCCGAGCCCGTCGACCCACGCCCGGGCGTCCTCCGGCGGGACGACCGTCACGTCGGCGGCGGCCGCGCGGTCCCACTCCTCCTCGGAGCCGGTGCGCGCGCCGACGATCACGGCGCGCTCGACGCCGAGGTCGTCGAGCGCGCGCCGGGTGACGCAGGCGTGGCTCAGCGGATTGCCGTCGTAGGCGTCGCGCAGGTCGAGGTGGGCGTCGCAGACGACGAGCGCGTCGGGATCGACCGCCTCGACCCCGGCGTGCGTGACGGTGTGTTCGCCCCCGAGAGTGAGGGGAACGGCGTCGTCGTAGGTGACGCTCCGCAGCTCGGCGGCGAGGTGATCGAGGTACGCCGCCACGTCGTCCCACGGGCGCACGTCGCCGGCGTCACGGACGCCGAGCGCGGAGAAGCGGCTCTCCGTTCGTTGGTCGTAGTCGTCGTAGGTCTCGGCGAATCGCCGGATCCGGTCCGGTCCGAACCGGGTGCCCGGCTGAAACGTGGTCGTGGCGTCTAAGGGAGCGCCGACGACCACGTACGAAGCGGCGTCGCGGTCCGCCGTCGCTCCCGGAAACATCGGCTTCGATTACCCGACGACCTTGCGCTGGCCCTCGTACTCCAGGTACTCGATGTTGTCGTCCGAGGAGAAGTCCTCGTTCTCGGGGATGCGCATGGTGAACGTCTCGTAGGTGTCCAGGTCCATGACCTGGGCGTCGTTTCCGGAGACGGAGACGACCTGGCCCTGCTTCCGCTGGATGATCGGGACCCAGACCTTCGCGTCGACCGGCTGCGAGAGCGAGCGCTTCTTCTCGTCGAAGACGCCCTTGCCCTCGACGCGCGCCTTCGCGCTCCCGTGTTTCCCGGGTTTGGCTGTGCTGTAGTGGTTGATCTTGCAGGGCGAGCTGTCCATCATGACGTAGCTTCCCTCCTGCAGTTCGCGAACCTGCTTCTGCTCTCGCGGCATGAGCGCTACTTTCCCCGGCGCGGGTATAAACGGTTTGGAACGGCGTTGTGCGGGGCGGACTGGGATCGGTCCGGTGAGTCGGTCGGCTACGGGTCCATCTCGTCGACGTACTCTTCCTCCTCGTCGGCGTTACCGTCCGGGGGGACGAACTGCCCGGTGATGAGGTAGCTGGCGACGAAGAGGCCGATGAAGCCGACGCCGACCGCGGCGGTCGTCCGAACCACGAACGGGAAGTCGATCCACCAGAGCGCGCGGTCGGCGATGATCATGACGACGACCGCGACGAACAGCGCCTTCTGCTCGTCGGTCGGGTCGCGGACGAACCCGACCACGTCGTCTTTGATGTCGCTGAAAAAGCCCATCTCAGGCACCCCCCTCTGCGCCCTCGATGACGCGACTCACGCGGGCGAGCCCCTCCTCGAGCGTCGCGGTCGGGAGGCCGAACCCGATCCGGAACCGGCCCGGGAAGCCGAACAGCCCGCCCGGCGCGAGCACGACGCTCTCCTCCTCGACGACGGCCCGACAGAACGACTCGCCGTCGTCGAAGCCGTCGGGCACCGTCACGAACCCGTTGACGCCCACGGGGTCGTACCAGTCGAGGTCGTGGCGGTCGAGCCAGTCGGCGACGATCGCGCGATTGGTGGCCGCTAGCTCGCGGTTCTCCTCCAGGATCCGCGGTTCGCGCCGACCGAGCGCCTGCTTCGCGACGTGTTGACCGAACAGGCTCGGCGAGATCGTGGTGTAATCCTTCCAGCGCCACGCGCGGTCGACGACCGCCTCGGGGCCGGCGATCCAGCCGAACCGGAGGCCGGCGAGCCCGTACGCCTTCGTGAGGCTCGTCGTCGAAATCCCGTGGGAGCCGAAGCTCGCGACCGGCGGCTGCGGCTCCTCGGCCAGCAGGCGGTACACCTCGTCCGAGAGGAGGTACGCGTCGTGCTCGACGGCGACGTCGTAGACGGCTCGCATCGCCGCCTCGTCGTGGTACCGGCCGGTGGGGTTGTTCGGGTTGTTCACGACGATCACGGCGGTGTCGTCGCGGGCGGCGTCGGCGACCGCCTCGGGGTCCAGCTCCCACTCGGGCGGCGCCAGTTCGACGCGGGTCACCTCCCCGAACGCCTCGGGCACCGCGTGGAGGGCCTGATACGTGGGCGTGACGACGACCGCGTGCGTCCCGGAGCCGACCTCCCCGTCGCCGCTTCCCCCCACGCCGCCGTCGTCGCCGAGCAGCGAGAGGAACGCGAGGAAGTTCGCCTCCTGCGTGCCGCAGGTGAACAACACTTCGTCGGCGCTCCGACCGTAGCGGTCGCCCACCGACGCGCGGAACCCGGGGTCGCCGTTCGTCGGGATGACGTAGTCGAGCCGGCCCGGATCCAGGTCGAACCGGCTCGCGTCGAGCGACCGGATCCCGCTCTCGGCCAACATGATGTCGGCCTCGTGCTCGTACTCCGCGAACCAGCGTTCGAGGCCGAACGGATCGATGCGCATACCCGACGTGAGGGTGGCGCGAGGTTATGTGCTACGGTCCCTCGTGGCGATTTCCACAGGGCGGGGGTGCGACGGCGAGCGTCGGTTCCGGGGCACCGATCCCGCGAAACGCCACCATCGCAACGACTTTTGTCGGCGGATGCGAGACACCGGCATGGTTCTCAAGCGGCGGCGACTGTTGGGCACGCTGCTCGTCGCGTTGGCCGCGCTCGCGGCGGTGGTGTTGGCGGAGGTGCTCCGGACCGTCGTCTTCGCGGTCACCGTCGCGTACGTCCTCTATCCGGTCCGTCAGCTGTTCGTCGAACGGGGGGTGTCTCGCCGGATCGCGTGCGTCGTCGCCACCGGCGTCGCATTCGCCGGCGCCACGCTCCTCGTGGCGCCGCTGTTGTACTCGCTGTACCGACGGCGCTCGGACCTGATCGACCTCGTCGGGCGGATCCCGGATGTCGTCCCGATCAGCGCCGGCGGCTTCGAGACGACCGTCGAGATCGCGCCGTTCGTCGCGGCCGCCGAGACGTGGATCCGGCAGGTCGCGCTCGCCGTCGCGAGCGCGGCGCCGGTGCTCGTGTTGGAGCTCGTCGTGTTCACGTTCCTCGTGTACGGCATCCTCTATCGACCGGGAGCGGTCGGAGCGGCCGTCTTCGGCGTCGTTCCCGCGGAGTATCACGACATCCCGGAACGACTTCACAGGCGGACGCGAGAGACGCTGTACTCGATCTACGTCCTGCAGGCGGCGACGGCGGCGGGGACGTTCGCGCTCGCGTTCGCGGTGTTCTGGGCGCTGGGGTACGGGTCGCCGGTCCTGCTGGCCGTTATCGCCGGCGTGCTCCAGTTCATCCCCGTCGTCGGCCCGAGCGTCCTCGTCGTCACCCTGGCCACGGGAGACGTTCTCCTCGGGGAGACCGGGCGAGCGATCGGCGTGTTGGTGTTGGGGCTCGTCGTGGTGTCCTTCGTCCCCGACGCGGTGATCCGGACCCGGCTCGCAGGCTGGACCGGGAAGATCTCTCCCGGCCTGTACTTCGTCGGGTTCGTCGGCGGAATCCTCACCGTGGGCGCGGTCGGGATCATCGTCGGCCCGCTCGTCGTCTCGCTGCTGCTCGAAGTGATCGACATGCTCTCCGAGGACGACACGGCGGCGGACCCGGTCGGGGGGCCAGGCGACTCCGGAGAGCCGGGAGCGTGACTTCCCGCTTCGCGGGCTGTCCACCCCACCGGCACGGCTTTCCCTCGTCCGACCGTCCGTCCCGTATCAGATGTCCCCGACGGATCCCCCCGCCGCGCTCGACGACGCCCCGACCCTCGCGGCGCGGCGCCTCGACGACCTCGCCGACCGCGTGGCGTGCGCGAACTCCGCGAACGCCGCGGGCGCCGGCGGCGACCGCGATACCGCTGACGGCGGTACCGCTGACGCCGCGCTCGACGTGTTCGCCCCGGCGACCGCCGAGCGGATCGGGTCGGTGCCGGCCTGCGACACGGACACCGTCGACGCCGCGGTGGAGCGCGCCCGCGAGGCGCAGGCGGAGTGGGCGGCGACACCCGCGAGAGAGCGCGCGGCGGTGCTCGACCGGTTCGGCGATCTCGTGCTCGACCGCCGCGAGGAGCTGCTCGATCTCCTTCAGATCGAGACCGGGAAGTCGCGCCGGACCGCGGTCGAGGAGCTGTTCGACGTGCCGACGGGCTGCGGCTACCTCGCCGAGACGGCGCCCGGCGTCCTCGCGGACGAGCGGCGGGCGAGCGTCGCGCCGGGGGTCACGACCGCGACCGTCACCTACGATCCGGTCGGCGTCGTCGGCGTGATCTCGCCGTGGAACTACCCGCTGACGCTGTCGATGGCGGACGCGCTCCCCGCGCTGGTCGCCGGCAACGCGGTCGTGTGCAAACCCGACGAGAAGACCCCGTACGGCGCCCTCGCACTCGGCGAACTGCTGGAGGTGGCGGGGCTCCCGGACGGCCTCTTTCAGGTCGTCACCGGCGAGGGGTCGACGGTCGGGCCCGCGCTCGTCGACGCGGTCGACCACGTCGCGTTCACCGGCAGCACCGAGACCGGTCGGGTCGTCGCCGAGCGCGCGGGGCGGAACCTCGTCGACTGCTCGCTGGAGCTCGGCGGCAACAACCCCCTCGTCGTCCTCGACGACGCCGACGTCGACGAGGCGGCCCGCGGCGCGGTTCAGGCCTGCTTCTCGAACGCGGGACAGCTCTGTCTGTCGGCGGAGCGGATCTACGTCGCAGAGCCGCTGTACGACGCGTTCGTCGACGCCTTCGTTCGCGAGACGGAGCGGCTCACGCTGGGGACCGGCTACGACTACGACGCCGCGGTCGGCTCGCTCATCGACGCCGCCCAGCTCGATCGCGTGCAGAGCCACGTCGAGGACGCCCGGGAGCGCAGCTCGACCGTGCTGACGGGCGGCCGCGCCCGCCCCGACGTGGCGCCCTACTGCTACGAGCCGACGGTCCTCGCCGACGTCGACCCGGACGCGACCGCCGCGTGCGAGGAGACGTTCGGGCCGGTGGTCTCGGTGGCACCCGTCCCCGACACTGACTCCGCGATCGCGGCCGCCAACGACTCGCCGCACGGGCTCAACGCGAGCGTGTGGACGGGCGACCGCGACCGGGGAGTCGACGTCGCCCGCGAGATCGACTGCGGCACCGTCAACGTCAACGACGCGTTCCTCGCGACGTGGGGGGCGACGGACGCGCCGATGGGCGGGTTCGGCGACTCGGGGCTGGGTCGCCGCCACGGCCCCGAGGGGATCCGCCGGTACATCGACTCCCGGACGATCGGCGTCTCGCGCGTCGGGCCGCTCACGTTCCCCGAGCGCGTCCCGACCGAGTGGTTCGTCCGGGGGGCGTTCGCGGCGCTCTCGCTCGGGCGGCGGGCGGGTCGCGCAATGCGGCGGCTGAAACGGCGGATACGGGGGCGGTAGCCGAATGCGCCGGGATCGTCGGTCGCCACCGATCGAGACGGGACCGTCGGTTCACCGCTCACGCTCATGCACACGACACCTCAGTTCAGCGACGGCGTCGCGGCATTCGCGTCGCGGGGAAGCCGTCCCGCGAACGCCGCCCTCGCCGCGTTCGTCTGGCTGAACGGCCGGCTGTTCGACGTGAGCGGCGGCGACCCGCTCGGTCAGCTCGGCTCCCGGACGACCGGGGCACATCGGGCGCTCGCCGACGGCGCGGCGACGGTGACGAAGGAGCGGTACCTTTGCGGGACGATCGCGATGAGCGCCGGGGACGGGTGCGCGGGCGGCCGACGCGGCTGACGCGCGACCCCCGAGCGGAACGCAACGTTTAGCGCGTCCCCGGACGCAGTGGCGGCCATGAGCTTCTTCGAGACGCTCGGGGACCGGATCGAATCGACCGACAGCGTCGTCTCGGTCGGACTCGACCCAGACCCGAGCCGACTGCCCGACGCCGTCGCCGACGCCGACCTGCCGCGGTGGGCGTTCAACCGCCGGATCATCGACGCGACCCACGAGCACGCGGCCTGCTACAAGCCGAACGCGGCGTTCTACGAGGACGCCGACGGCTGGCGCGCGCTCGAGGAGACGATCGCCTACGCCCACGGCAAGGACGTGCCGGTCCTGCTGGACGCCAAGCGCGCCGACATCGGCAACACGACCCGACGCTACGCCGAGGCGCTCGACCGCGCGGACGCGATCACGGTGAACCCGTACCTCGGGCGCGACTCGCTCCAGCCGTTCCTCGACCGCGAGGAGAAGGGCGTGTTCGTCCTCTGTCGCACCTCGAACCCGGGCGGCAGTGACCTGCAGGACCTCGAACTCGCCTCCGGCGAACCGCTCTACGAGCGCGTCGCCGCGCTCGCGGACGTGTGGAACGGGAACGACAACGTCGGGCTCGTCGTCGGCGCGACCGCGCCCGAGGAGCTCGCCGAGGTCCGCGAGATCGTCCCGGAGATCCCCTTCCTCGTCCCCGGCGTCGGCGCACAGGGCGGCGACGCGGAGGCCGCGGTCGAGCACGGGCTCGCGGACCGCCCGGACGCCCCCGTCGGCGTGGGGCTCGTCAACTCGTCTCGCGGGATCATCTTCGCCGGCGAGGAGTCGAGCCGACCGGGCGACGAAGCGACCTACTTCGGCGCCGCCGGCGACGCCGCGAAGCGACTGAAAAAGCGGCTGAACCGGCACCGGTAGGCGGTCGTCGGCGTCACTGTTGGGGGCCCTTCGCGCACGCCGTGCAGGCCCCGGCGGCGGCGTTCCAGTGGTCAGCACAGACCGCGCGACCGCACCGCGGACAGCCGTGGCGCGCGGGTGCCGCCTCGCAGATCTGACAGATCCCGGTGACGCTCATGGGCTCCCTCCGGTCGGGTCGCTTATGAGTGTCGGGGGCGACCGCCGCGTATGCGCCAGTTCGTCGTCATCGGCCACGACGTGCCCGCCGACCCGGACGCGATATCGCTCTCGGACCTCCCCGGCGCGGGCCGGCTCGACCTCCTCTGTCGGTGCGTCGCCGCCGGCGTCTTCCTCTCGCACGGGATCCGCGAGGCCGTTCGGGTTCACCTCGTCGTCGGGCGAAGCCCGACTGACGGAGGCGCGGAGCGCCCCGCTGTCGGCGCCGACGCGTTCACGATCACCTTCGACGCGGACAGCCTCCGCCATCTGCACCCCGACGAGCGCAACGTCGCCGCGCGGATCCGGGACGCGCTCGACGCGCGCGACGACGCTATCGGGCACATGCCGGCGGACGTTTCGCCCGGCGTCGAGCTCCGCCGGATGGGGCTCGACGCGACGCTCGATCGGCTGCTCGACGCGTCCGGCGCCGCAGGGGCCTCCACCGACCCGACCCTCGTCCAACTCCACGAGGACGGCGACCCCCTCGTCGACGCCGCGCCGCCGAGCGACCCCGTGTTCGTGCTCTCCGATCACAACGACTTCGCCCCGGCGGAGCGCGATCTGCTCGCGGACCGCGCGGAGCGCCGCGTGCGGGTCGGGCCGAAACGTCTCCACGCCGATCACGCCGTCTCCGTCGTCCACAACTGGCTCGACACCGATGGGTACGCCTCCTACTGACGACCGCCGCACGACGACGGCGCCCGCGACCGACGACCGGTTCGCGGTCCCGCTCCGGGGCGTCGCCGTCGGTCCCGAGACGCGCTGTGCCCATTGGGACGACCCCGTCGACGTGATCGCGCTCCGGTTCGGCTGCTGTGAGGTGTACTACCCGTGCGACGCGTGCCACGACGCCGCGGCCGACCACGAGGCCGAGCCGTGGCCCCGCGATCGGTTCGACGAGCCGGCGGTCCGCTGTGGCGTCTGCGGCGCGACGCTCTCGGCCCGCGAGTACCTCTCCGGCGACAGCGAGGCGCACCGCGCCTCTGACAGTCGGGCGAACCCCGACGACGATGCCTGCCCCCGCTGCGAGGCCCCGTTCAACCCCGGCTGTCGGGCCCACCGCGATCGGTACTTCGAGGCGTGAGTCGGTCGTTCGGTGTGGGGTCGCGGTCCGATCGACGACCGATCGTTCCCGATTTTCGGAAAGGTTAAAAGAACGAGCGGCCTTCCTGAGAATGCGGGCCGGTGGGGTAGCTTGGTATCCTTCGGCCTTCGGGTGGCCGTAACCACGATTCAAATTCGTGCCGGCCCACTTCTCCCGCATCCGTTTTGGAACGGACTAACCCTAACACAGCGTTAGCTCCGGCACCACAGCACCGCTCCGCCGTGGTTGATTCGGATTGCGTCGCAACCGCGCGTCTCCGTGGTCATGCGGTTCCGTCTGGAGTCGACCTCCCAACACTCGACTCCTCTGTCCGCTCCGGTGAGTGAAAACGCTCCCTCGAGAGCGTTCACGGAGTCGATGGTATTTTGCTCGGCATCTCCGACCAGCACCAGATTCATCCGGCTAGCACTGGCGGGCTGTTCACAACCCGAGATAGAGGCGATCCGATCCGCCGATCACCGGCTTCGCCAGGTGGACAAAATACCTCGTTTGGTACACTCCTTTGGCCGCTGTATAATCTAGGCAAGTAGGATTTCAATAATCAAATTTATATTGTAAAGGTTCTGCGTCCAAGTGTGCAGAATTCGCGTGCAATTCTACTGGCGGTACTCGTGGTGACGGCACTTGTCGGCGCCCCCGGAACCGCCGCCGGAGCGGAATCAGTAGGAGCAGAGCTCGAACAGTCAACAGATAACGCACCGTCCACCGATGTCGACGGTCACGAACCACTACAGACGGCGAGCAGCGGTACCTGTGATTTTCCGCTCAACGTGACTGATGCAACGGGGACGAACATCTCGCTCAATGAGCGTCCAGATCGGATCACGACGACGAATCCGTCTGCCGCTCAGACGCTTTGGGAGATCGGCGCACAGGACCGGGTCGTGGGTGTAACTCAATACGCCGGCTATCTGAACGGGACTGACAACAAAACGAACGTCTCGGCCGGATTCGGCGTGAGCGTCGAAAAGGTGGTTGCAACTGAACCCGATCTCGTGTTGGCACCCAATGCGTCGGCCGGCCAGGTCGATGATCTCCGCGCACAGAACCTCACGGTCTACCATTTCTCGGAAGCAACTGACGTCGACGACATCGCAGCGAAGACGGAACGGACGGGTCGCCTCGTCGGCAACTGCGACGAGGCCGCTGAGGTCAACGACGAGATGAACGAGACTGTGGCTAACGTTACGAATCAGACCGCTGATTTCGACCGTCTTGGTGCGCTTTATCCACTGGGCGGTGGTTACGTCGCTGCTAACAACACCTTCATCAACGAAATGATGGACATCGGTGGGACGATCAATGTTGCTGCTTCAGAGGGAGACGGATATCCGCAACTTTCCGACGAGGTGATTCTTAAAACAGATCCCGAACTTATACTGGTAACCGATTCGGAGGCCGCTATTCTCGATCGAGAGCCATACGCCAGTACGACGGCGGGTAGTCAGGGGAATTACGTAGTAATGAACGAGGACTACCTCAACCAACCTGCACCCCGTAGTGTGATCGAGTCGACGAAGAGCCTCGCAACTGCCGTCGAAAAACTTCAAACGGAGAGCAACGGAGAGGAAGCGACTGATGGCGGTAACACGTGTGGGTTCCCGCTTAACGTGACAGACGCGACGGGGACGAATATCACGCTCAATGAGCGTCCAGATCGGATCACGACGACGAATCCGTCTGCCGCTCAGACGCTTTGGGAGATCGGCGCACGGGATCGGGTCGTGGGTGTCACCCAATTCGCCGGGTATCTGAACGGGACTGACAACAAAACGAACGTCTCGAGCGAAGGGTTCGGCGTCAGCGTCGAGCGCGTCGTCGCCACTGAGCCGGACCTCGTGCTCGTCCCGAACGCGTCATCGGCGGGCACGGCAGAGACCCTCCGCGGACAGAACCTCACGGTCTACCATTTCTCGGAGGCAACTGACGTCGACGACATCGCAGCGAAGACGGAACGGACGGGTCGCCTCGTCGGCAACTGCGAAGCGGCCGCAAATATCAACGACGAGATGAACGACACCGTGGCCGACGTTGAGAATCGGACCTCCGATCTGCGTCGCCCTGCTGCACTCTATCCGCTCGGTGGCGGTTATGTCGCTGCCGACGAGACATTCATCAATGAAATTATGCACATCGGTGGCACCAATAACGTCGCTGCCACAGAAGGTTCGGGGTATCCAGTACTCTCAGACGAAGTAGTTCTCCGAACGGATCCTGAACTGATCATCGTAACGGAGTCAAACCCATCGATTCTCGATCAGGAACCGTATGCCAGCACCAGCGCGGGTGTACATAACAACTACGTGGTCTTAGATAATAACTATCTCAATCAGCCCGCCCCCCGTAGTGTCATCGAGTCCGTAGAAACGCTCGCTACCGGCGTCGAAGAACTCCAGTCCGAGAGCGGAACAGGAAGCCGTGGATCTGACAGTTCAAGCAGCAGTTCGGGCAGTGACGACAGTTCAAGCAGCAGTTCGGGCAGTGACGACAGCTCAAGCAGCAGTTCGGGCAGTGACGACAGCGACGGCGAGAATAAAGAACAAAGCGAGGGGAACGAAACGGCCACCGACGGGAACGAAACAGCCGTAGATACACCTACTGGAGAAAATACCACAGCAGTCGATTCTGACGAGGAGAGCGATGAAGCCGGTGGGTCCGATGATACTGCTGACCAGGGGGACGAACAAGACGGCGTATCAGCCGACACGACAGATGACGAGACGGAATCGGAGACTCCGGGTTTCGGATTTGTCGTGACCGCATTGGCGATCCTCGGGTTCGCGTACGTGCCGCTACGGAACTAGCGTTCGATAACGGAAAACGGGCCGGCTATTGAGCCGGTTCGACGAGTCGGTCTCGTCCGCAGGGTGCCCGCGGTCTCCGTAGCGAGCGATCACCGGAACGAGCGAACACTATCCGAACGCGCGGGCGAGCCTCGTCTGCCAGAGGAGAGTCATTCCCGACAAGTTCAGTATTGACAAGCTTCAAGTCCACTGCTGGCCGGGTGTAACACGAATGAGACTCTTTGCCTCGGCGTCGGACAGACGGCGGGGGATCCTCGCGCTCGTCGCCGTCGCAGTCGGGTTCTTCGCCCTCTACCTCTTCGTGCGCGAGTACGCTGGGTTCATCACGAACGCCGAGGCCCTGCGGGTGTGGCTCCGGCAGTTCGGCGCTCTCGCCCCCCTCGTGTTCATCGTCATCCAGGCCCTCCAAGTCATCGTCGCGCCGATTCCCGGACAGGTCGTCGCCCTCGTCGCGGGCTACCTCTTCGGCCCGTTCTGGGGCACCATCTACAGCCTCACCGGCGTGCTGATCGGGAGCACGATCGCGTTCTCGCTCGCGAAGCGGTACGGCCGGTCATTCGTCGAGGACGTGCTCCACGAGGACGTTGTCGCGCGCTTCGACGGCTTCGTCGACACCGTCGGCGTTCCGGGGCTGTTCGCGTTCGTGATCATCCCCGGGCTGCCGGACGACGCCATCTGCTTTCTGAGCGGCCTCACGAAGTGGAAGCTCCCCACCTTCATCGCCGTGATCAGCGTCGGCAGGCTACCCGCGTACGTGTTCACCGTCTACGCCGGCGGCAGGATCGCCGACGGGCGGCTCCTCTCCGGGCTCGCGATCATCGCGCTCGTCGTCGTCGCGTCGATCGTCGGCTACTACAAACAGGAGACGGTCAGGGATCTCGTCGCTCGCCTCGAGCCGCGACTCCCCTTCTAAGATCTCGCACTCGCCGCAAGCCGCGGCGGGTCACCCCCACGTCCACTGGGAGTCGAGGACGAATCGATACAGCCCGCTGAGGAAGATGGCGATCGCGTTCGCGATGAGGTACATGAGACTCGCCCACTCCACGAGCACGTAGAGGACCCCGAGCTGGATCGGGATCGCCGTTCCGCGGACGAGGTTCGTCTTGAGCAGGCCGCCGAGGTACTCGGACACCCCCGTGTTCTGGCTCGCCTGGAACGTCCACGCGTTGTTGAACACGTACGAGAGGATGATCGTGATCTCGATCGCGATCGTCGCGCCGATCAGGTAGTTCAGTCCCGCGACGTCGACGAACAGCCACAGCAGACCCATCTGTATCCCTGCGGTGATCGCGCCGACGACGACGAACCGACGCATCTGAACGGCGATCGGGCCGGTCGTGAGATCCCTGAGTACGGCACGGATCATCACTTGTAGCCGAGCGCTTCGAGGCGGGCTTCGAGGTCCTCGTCGACCTCACCGTCCCCGCCCTCCCCGGCGTCCTCGGCGGCCGCCGCGTCCGCCTGTCTGTCGCGGAGCTCGGCGACGTGCTCGGCGGCGATCGGCGCGAAGCGCTCGACGACCGCGAGCGCCTCGTCGGACGGGTCCGCCGACAGGTCCTCCTGCTGGGTCGGGTCCGACGGCCGGTGGTACAGCTCCGTGGTGCCGTCGTCGGCGTTCTCGATGTAGGTCCACTCGTCGTCGCGGACGCTCACGAGCAGGTCGCCGTCGGACAGCGACCGCGGGATCGGCTGTTCGGTCACCTCGTCGCCCCGGACGGTGACCGAGACGACGGGGTCCTGGTCCGGCGACTCCCCGTCGGTGACCGTCGGTGCGAGCGATTCGCCCCGCCACTCGGCCGGCGCGTCGACGCCGAGCAGATCGGCGACGGTCGGCGGGATCGCGTCGAGTCCGACGTGTTCGGAGACGCGGCGGCCGCCGTCCTCGCCGGGGACGTTCACGATGAGCGGGACGCGGATCAGCTCGTCGTACAGTTTCGGGTAGTGCGCGAGGTGACCGTGCTCTTGGAACTCCTCGCCGTGGTCGCCGGCGACGACGATCGCGGTCTCGTCGGCGATCCCGGCCGCCTCGAGCGTCTCGAGGAGCCGACCGACGCTGTCGTCGACCTGTCGCACCGTCGCCTGATACAGGGTTCGGAGCTCGCGGAGCGTCCGCTCGCCGACCTCTAGGCCGAAGCTCGTTCGCGTGTGGGCGTGGAGCATCCGGTGGGTGCCGACCAGCCCGTCCGAGACCTCGCGGATGTACCGCGGCGCCGGGACGTACGGGGTGTGGGTGTCCATGTAGTGGACCCACAGGAAGAACGGATCGTCGGTGTCGTCGACGAAGTCGGTGGCGGCGTCCTCGACGTCGAACATCCGCGAGGCGTCGAGGAAGGGTCGGTCGTCGCTGTCCCCCCGGAGCTTGGAGCCGAAGCGGCGGAACGGGGACGTGGCGAGCTGGATCCACGCCTCGACCGTCGGGTGGGCCGCGAGGTACCGGCTGTACCGACTCGACCCGACGCTCGTGACGAACGGTTCGAACTCGTCGAACCCGTCGGGATACCCCCAGTGAGAGGTGAGGAAGCCGTTCGCGGCGTTGAAGCCGCCGGTCGCGATGCCCGCGTCGGAGAGCACCGACGCGAGCGTGCGGGCGTCCTTCACGCCGATGTCGCCGTTCCGGGCGAACACCGGCTCGGAGGCGAGGATCGACGGGAACGAGAAGGGGGTCCAGTTGCCGGTGGCGAACGAGCGGTCGAAGACGGTCCCGTCGGCGGCCAGCTCCGAGAGCACCGGCGAGTGCCGGTCGTCGTCGTATGGGCCGATCGCGTCCGTTCGGAGCGAGTCGATCGTGACGAGGAGGACGTTGGAGACGTCCCCGTCAGAGGAGGGAGCCGATGCCGCTGTGTCCGAGGTCGACGTGTCCGATGCCATATTATGCGAGGGGGAATTCTGACGCCGCCGAACCGCGGTCTGGCCCGATCGGTCGCGCCGCGCTCCGCTCCCGCGAAGAGCGGAACACACTCGTCCGCCGAGTCGGGGGGCCGGTGAGGCCCCCTCGGCTCGTCGGGCCGACCGTCAGAATCACTAGTATACCCGACGGCGGTCTGCCAGCGGCTTGAGGATTTCGGTTCCGGGGGCGACACCGGGGCGTGGCGCGTCCCTTTCACCGAACGTAGCTATTTGACGGTCGCGACCCGAGTGGGAGGTATGCGCGACGCGTCGAGCGATGCGAGCCGCGAGGGAGAGTCGGGCGGCGACCGCCGCCACGGAGCTGAGGCGCTCGACGAGACCGTGCCGCCGGACGAGATTCCCGACGGCGTTCCCGGGAAGTCGCGAGCGGTCGACGTCGGAGACGTCCGGATCCACGTCGTCGAGGCCGGCCCCGAAGACGGGAAGCTCCTAGTCCTGCTCCACGGCTTCCCGGAGTTCTGGTACGGCTGGCACGAGGCGATCGCGCCGCTGGCCAACGCGGGCTACCGGGTCGTCGTCCCCGACCAGCGCGGCTACAATCTCTCCGGGAAGCCGTCCGCCGTGAGCGAGTACCGAATCGACGCGCTGGCGCGGGACGTTGTCGGCCTGATCGACGCGTACGACCGCGAGACGGCCGCCGTCGCGGGTCACGACTGGGGCGCCGCGGTGGGGTGGTGGCTCGCGCTCCACCACGCCGACCGGGTCTCGGAGTTCGTCGCGGTCAACGTGCCGCATCCGACCGTCTTCGAGCGCGCCCTCCGGACCTCGTGGGATCAGCGGCTCAAGAGCTGGTACATGCTCGCGTTCCAGCTCCCGAAACTCCCCGAAGCGATCGCCAGCGCCGGGAACTGGCGCCTCGCCGTGCGGGGGCTCCGGGAGTCGAGCGATCCGGGGACGTTCAGCGAGGAAGACTTCAGGCGCTACCGCCGCGCGTGGAACCGCGAGGGGGCGTTCGAGGCGATGGTGAACTGGTACCGGGCGATCGTCCGCGACCGACCGACCCCGGCGACGGAGACCGTCGAGGTCCCGACGCTCGTG
This sequence comes from Halorubrum sp. FL23, assembly GCF_052439115.2. Classification (NCBI taxonomy): domain Archaea; kingdom Methanobacteriati; phylum Methanobacteriota; class Halobacteria; order Halobacteriales; family Haloferacaceae; genus Halorubrum; species Halorubrum sp. FL23. The sequence continues at coordinate 40,052 of NZ_JBQVRO020000002.1, read as the reverse complement.
ATCTGGGGCTCGAAGGACCGCTTCCTCTCGACGCGGCTGGCCGGCCAGAGCGTCGACCGCTGTACCGACGGTCGGCTCCTCACCCTCGACACGGCGACGCACTGGGTCGTCCACGAGGAGCCCCACCGCGTCGCCGAGGCGATCGCCGACCACGCCGACCCGCTGCCGCCGGGCGCGCGGGAGTGACCCGCCGCGGGCGGAGCCGGTCGCGCGGCGCTTCCGTCCCGCCAAACGCCTTTTGTATCGACGCCCGCGACGGGAGGGTATGACACTCGATCGATACGCCGACGCGGTCGACGGGCTCGCCCCCGACGACGGAGCGGTAGAGACGGCCGAGCTGGCGGTCACCGACGACGTGCTCGTCAAGGCGTTCGTCCTCGGGCCGGGCGCGACCGTCGACCCGCACGAGCACGGCGACGCCACGAACGTCTTCCACGTGCTCGAAGGCGAGCCGACGCTCGTTCGCGGGGACGACGAGGAGTCGCTCGCCGCGCCCGCGGTCGTCCTGAACGAGCGGGGAACCGTCCACGGCGCCCGGAACGACACCGACGAGCGCGCCGTCATCACCGCCAGCCTCTGCCCGCTCCCCTGATGGACGGCGAGATCGATCCCGACGAGCTGGCGGCCCTGCTCGACGGCGCCGACCGCGACTCGGGCGGCGTGGAGTCGGCGGAGCGCGCCCTCAGAATCGTCGACATCCGCGACCGGCGCGCGTTCGACCGCGGACACGTCCCGGAAAGCGAGTGTATCCCCTTCCCGGAGCTGACGACCCGCGTCCCGGAGTTGGAGGGCGCGGCCCGGATCGTCACCGTCTGCCCGCACGGGGTCGCCAGCCGTCAGGCGGCCCAGCTGATCGGGAGCTACGCGGGAACTGACGCGCGCGTCGAGAGCCTCCGCGGGGGGATCGAGGCGTGGGAGCGCGACGCCGGCGAGCTGGTCCCGACGGCGGCCGCCGACGATGGAACGGGAGGCGACGCGGGACCGGACGCCGACGAAGGGCCGGACGCTCCGTTTTAACTCCCGGCGGCTATCTCTTCCGTCGACGGCGCCGCGTGAGCGCCGCGCTCGCGACGATCACCGAGACGAGGGCGACCGCCGGGCCGAACCCGGGAGCGCCGTCCGTCGAGATCGGGCCGTCCCCCTCGACGGTCACCGTCGTCGACGCCTCGTCGACCGGGCCGACCGCGCTTACCGTCACGTCCCCGGATCCGAGCGATCGATCGTCCCCGCCGAGTTCGATCTCGCGGTCGATCGTCGCCTCCTCGCCGGCGTCCAGCCGCACCGGAACGGTCGCGGCCGGCTCTCCGCCGACCCGGAACTCGAGCGCCCCGTCGGCGGGCAGGCTCGCGTCGTTGCCGACGGTCGCGGTCGCGACGACCGACTCGCCGGCGGGCGCGCGGTCGCGGTCGGTCGAGACGCTCCGCACGCGCGGCCGCGCCGGCTCGGAGACGGCGACGGTCAGTCGCTCGCTGCCGATCCGCACCTCGTACTCGCCCGGGTCGTCGAAGCGGTGTTCGAAGCGCTCGACCGTCTCGGCGCCGGCGTCGAGCGTCCCCGACCGGTTCGCGACTCGCTCGCCGTCGACCGAGAGCGACAGGTCGTATTCCCCGGTCGCGCCGCCCGTGTTGGACGCGACGACCGTCGCTTCCAGCGACTCTCCGACGACGAGCTCGACGGGGGCGCGTTCGACGGTCCGGTTCCGGTACGCCCCGGTCGCCCGGACCCCGTCGGCAGCGAGTTCGTACCCGACCTGCGCGGGCGTCTCGCCGAACGCCGCCGCGTGCGCGTCCCGGCCCCACATCTCGGCGGTCGCCCGCGTCGTCGTCAGGCGCTCGGCGTCGTCGCGGACCGCGGCCGCGGTCGCGTCGTCGGCGCCCTCGGCGGCCGCCGCCTCGACCGCGTCGAGGATGTCCTCGTTGGTGATCGGCTCGTCGGCCTCGTTGAGTTCGCGGAGGACCGTCGCCAGGGACGCGGCGCCGTCCGTCTCGGTCCGGAGTCGGCGGTCGATCTCGCCGGCGACGAGCGCCCCCTTGGTGTAGTCGGCGTTCCGATCCCACGTGCTCGGGTCGGACAGGACCGCCGAGGCGGCGGGCTCGCGCTCGCCGCGCGCCAGCGTGACCTCGAACTCGCCGAAGTCGGCCGCGCCGCGCTCGAGCGCGAACAGCGCGGCGTAATGCGTCGCGCTCGCCTCCGTGATCCATCGGCCGCTCGCTTCGGTGCGGTACGCCTGTCGGGTGTGGACGTACTCGTGGGTCCAGACGTCGGCGGCCGTGCCGGCGGGCTCCTCGTCGCGGACCCACAGGTCCGCGTCGCCGACCTGGAGCCCGCGGACGGCCCACGACACCTCTCCCGCCGGTGCGGCGAACGCGACCACTTCCTCGTCGCGGGCGCCGACCTGCAGCGCGGTCGAGGCGTCCGCGAAGACGTCGAACACCGCCGCGGGCGACGCGACCGGGTCCGCGGCGTCGGGGACGATCAGCCGGTATCGCTGGCCGGCGGCCTCGCGCACGTGCTCCTCGTGCGGCCCGAGGAACGCCATCGACCGCGAGGCGACGCCCTCGCCGGGGACGGTCGTCTCGCGGTCGAGTCGGACCTGTCCCTCGTACTGCCCGGTGTACGACCACGCGGCGGCGACGCGGGGCGTCCGGACGAGCGCCCACTCGCCGGCGCCGACGAAGCGATAGGTCCCGTCGATCGCGAGGGCACCCTCCGGCTCGGCGGTGACGTTCGCCTCGGTGCCGTACGTGAGCGAGGGCTCCGCGGTCTCGCCGTCCCACTCCCAGACTGACCCCTCGGAGCCGGCGTCGTCGACCGGAACGAACCCGTCGGCCTCGATCTCGGCGTCGGGGGCGACGCTGAGCAGGGTCACTTCCAGCTCCGTGACCCGGTCGGGGATCCGCGCCCGCGTCGTGACGCCGATCGTCCCGCGCTCGTCGGTCCGGGCCAGCTCGTTTCGCAGTCGGATCACGTCGGCGTCGTCCCCGGAGGTCTGGAGGGTCGGCCCCGCGCCGGCGCTTCCCGAGAACGATTCGACGGCGGAGCCCCTCTCGTCGGCGGAGACCGGAGCGCCCCCCGCCGCGGCCAGCGAGACCGTCAGAAGGGCGACGACCGTGAGCACGGCGACCGCGGCCCGCGCGCCGGAGAGCGGCTCGGATCGGCTCATGGATGCCATACCGCTCGCGCCGGGTTTAGGGTTGTCCGTGGAGGCGTCGACGCGACCGGGACGCCGTCGGAGCGGGGGGCTCGTCGGACGGTTCGCGCACTGTCACCGCCTCCGAGCCCGCGTCGCGTTCGCGAACCGGCTTCAGATCGCGCGGAGCCGCGTCGTCCAGAAGTCGCGGAACGCGTCGCCGAGGGCCTCCCGCGGCTTTCCGGTCGCGTCGGAGACGTCTGTGGTGTCCGCGAGATGGCGGACCTCGCCGAGCACGCTGCGCTCGCCGACGACGATCGTCCGGTCGAGCGGGTCGTCCGACGCGTCCACTTCCGACAGCGCCGCGGTCGCCTTCTTCAGGTGGTCGTCGATCTGGCCCTCGCGCCGGCGTTCGAACCGCCCCTGCGAGAAGCCGCCCTTCGAGTGCGCCTCCTTCACGTCGGAGGTGAACCCCTCGAACTCGACTCGCTCGTCGCCCTCGTAGACGCCGAGCGCGAAGGTGTCGGAGCGAACGAGCGCGAAGGCGAACCGCCCGGCGGGGCGGAACCACGACTCGTCGAGCCGGAACCGGTCGCTCCACCGGTCGAACGGCTCCGGCGCGATCGGGGGCGACAGCGCCGCGCTCACCGCACCGGTGTCGTCGGCGACGACCACCGCGGGCGCGGCGCGCCTGACGAGCCGGGTTCGGTCGCCGAACCACTCCGCGACGCTCGACGGCACCGCGTCTCCGTCCGGGACGAAGGCCGTGAGGAGCCCTTCGGGATCGCCGCTCTCCACCGCTCGGAACCGACCGAGCGCGTCGGCTACCCTCGAGCCGCGGAGATCGCTGACGCGGCGGAACTCGATCGACTCCTCAGTGCCCTCGGTGCGCTCGAGGCGCTCCTCCAGCGACTCGATCCGGTGTTCGAGTTCGTTGACGCGCTCCTCGGCGCGCTGGCGGTCGGCGACCGCGTCGGATCGGCGCTCCTCCTCGGCCTCCGCGCGGCGTTCGAGGTGACGCTTCTCCTCCGCTAACTCCTCGATCCGCTCCTTCAGCTCGGCGCGCCCGAGCAGCCTGTCGATCATACCCGAACGGCGACACTCCGCGGCCTAAAAGGTGCGTCTGCGGCGGCGTGGGGTGCGAGGAGTCGAAGGAGCGGCGAGGGATTCACAGCAGTGAGGCGCGAAGCGACTCCGGCGGCCGGTGGCACCGCCGCCGGCGACGGGGCTGCTGGCCGCGTTCGTCGCCCCTCTATCGCCGATCTGCACCTGTAAACGACCGATCGTGGCGTCGCCGTCGCCGAAAGCGGTCGTACCGTCGCCCTACGCGTTCACGTGCGGCTCCCACCCCTCCCAGCGCAGCAGGGCCTCGGCGCGGTCCGCGTCCGCCAGCAACACGTTCCGTCGGTCCGGGAGGGTCTCGTCCGCGATTTCTCGGGGGATCGCGAGCGTGCCGCTCGGCACGTCGTCGTCGCCGGCGACGGGGATGTGACCGCCGCCGACCTTCATCACGAGCGGTGCGTCGAGTCGTTCGACGCCCTCGCCGTCGGCGTACAGCTGCTCGTTGACGTGTTCGTGGTCGACCCGCTGGATGACGGCGCGCTCGCCGTCGTGGGGTTCCACGTACAGTTCCCCAAGGTAGTAGCCGCTTGAGAATCGCTCGAACATTCTGTGCATGTCACTCTCTACCACGGAAATACATAAGTGTTTCTCGGCCGGGAACACCCGTGATACTCAGGAGACGTGAACGTCGGCGTCAGCGCGGCATCGACCGGTCGGTCGCGACGGGGTACCTCCGCGGGCCGGCGTCGCCCGCTCCGTCCGGCGTCACTCCGCGTCGGAGCGTCGCGCGACCTCGTGGCGCCCGAACCCGTACCGCAGTCGGTTCGCGAGCCGCCGGGAGAAGCGCCCCTCGTTCCGCGAGTCGAACCGCTCCGCGAGCGCCTGGTAGATGAGCGGAACGGGGACCTCCTGTTCCAGCGCCTCCTGAACCGTCCACGTCCCCGTCGATCCGCCCGAAACGTGGTCGGCCACGTCGCCGAGGTCGGACCCCTCCTCGCGGAACGCCTCCTCGCAGAGTTCGAGGAGCCACGACCGGATCACGGCGCCGTTGTTCCACGTGCGCGCGACCGACTCCATATCGAGGTCGTACCGCCCCTCGGTGAGCAGTTCGAACCCCTCGCCGTACGCCTGCATCAGCGCGTACTCCACGCCGTTGTGGACCATCTTCACGTAGTGGCCGGAGCCCGACTCGCCCATGCGGTCGTGACCGTCCGGACCGGTGGCGACCGCGTCGAACACCGGGACGAGCGCCTCGTAGGCCCACTCCGGGCCGCCGATCATCAGCGAGAACCCCTCCTCGGCGCTGGCGGGGCCGCCGGACGTGCCGCAGTCGAGGTACGCGGCGTCCGTCTCCTCGGCGCGTCGGACCGACTCCTCAAAGCGCGAGTTGCCGCCGTCGACGACCACGTCGTCCGCGTCCAGATGCGGCTCCAACTCCGCGAGCGTGGCGTCCACCGCGTCGCCCGCGGGGACCATGAGCCAGATGCGTTTGCCGTCGCTCCCGTCGTCCCCTCCGTCGAGCCGGTCACACAGGTCCGCGACCGAGTCCGCGGCCGTCGCGCCCGCCTCCGCCGCGGTCGCGGTCGCCTCCGCCGAGAGATCGAACGCGACCACGTCGTGGCCCGCGTCGAGCGATCGATTCACCACGATCTGCCCCATCCGCCCGAGTCCGATGACGCCGAGTTCCATGCGCGAGGGGTGGCGACCGCTCGCCGTAGTGGTTCCGGTTCGGTGGCCGACCGCCGATCGCGGCTCGCCGCCGACGCACCCCACCAACTCCGCGACGACGCGACGACTCGCGCGGCCCCCGAACCGTTTTGCCCGCGGGCGGTGTGCCGCAGCCATGGGACGCGTTCGCGAAGGCGACCTCGACTGGACCGAGACGGACCGCGGCGAGACCCGATTCCGGCGGAAACAGCTGGCCGAGGCGGCCGGCGGCGAAGAGATCGGCTGTAGCCTCTACGAGCTGCCCGCCGGCGCGAAGTCGTGGCCGTACCACTACCACGCGGCCAACGAGGAGGCCATCTACGTCCTCGCCGGCGAGGCCACACTCCGTCACGGCGGGGAGACGGAAGCGATCGCGGCCGGCGACTACGTCGCGTTCGCGACGGGCGACTCCGGCGCGCACCGCGTCGTCAACGAGGGGGACGAGCCCGTGCGCTACCTCGCGATGTCGACGATGACCGAGCCGGACGTGACGGTGTATCCCGATTCGGAGACGTTCGGCGTCTACGTCGGCTCGCCGCCCGGCGGCCGCGACGAGCGCTCGCTGTCCGGCTACTACGACATCGACGACACCGTCGACTACTGGGAGATGTAGACGCTCGCCCCGTCGAGACCGCGGGGTTCACTTATAAAACTGAAACGAATGAAGGGGTACGGAGAGGGAACGGCGGGTTCTATTCGTAGCTATGACCCGACTGACGCTCCGGCTCGACTTCCCGAGCGGCTCGTGGCTCGGTGACGTATCACGACGCCATCCTGATGCGACGCTCCGCGCGACCGAGACGGTCGCGGCCGCGGAGGGCGAGGTGACCGCGCTCGTCGTCGCCGGCACCGACCGCGCGGCGACGGTGGAGTCGCTGCGCGAGCACGACCGCGTGCGCCGGCTCGACGTTGTCGACCGGACCGGGCCGGCGACGCGGCTCCGAGTCGTCGCGCCCGCGCCCCCGCCGCACGCCGCGGCCGTCCGGGAGGTCGGGCTCCCGATCGAGGAGCCGGTCGCGGTGAGGGACGGGTCCGCGACCGTCGAGGTCGTCGGCGAGCGTCCCCGCCTCACGGCGTTCAGCCGGCGGCTCACGGGAGAGGGAGTAACCGTGGAGATCGAGGCGAGCGACGCCGGCGAAGAGCCCGTCCTCACCGACGCGCAGCGGGACCTCGTCCTCGCCGCCGTCGCGGCCGGGTACTACGACACCCCGCGCGAGTGCACGCTCACGGAGCTCGCCGAGGCGCGCGGGCTCGCGAAGTCGACGTGTAGCGAAACGCTCCACCGCGCAGAGGGGCGCATTCTCCGCCGGTTCGTCGAAAGCGCTTGGCCGATCGATCGCGAGCCGTCCCGAGAGGTGGAGAACGCCACCAACCCTGTCGACACCGAGCCGACCGGCCCGGCGGCACAGGAGTCCTAGCTGACGCGGGGCACACGACTGCAACGGCGGGCCGCCGAGACCGCGTTACTCGTCGTCCAGCGCCTGCCACGAGAGCCGCGGGTCCCGCGCGGCGGCGACCTGATCGATCCGACTCGCGGCCGTGCGGTTCGGCGCCGCGTCGAGCGCCTCGTCCGAGTCGGCGTACGCGAGGTTAAACGCCGCCGCGAGGTCGTCGAGCGACGACTGTCCCTCGATCTCGGTCGGCTCCGTCAACATCGCCTCGGGCACCATCTCCGGCCACTTCGTCGTCGGCGGATGGACGCCGAAATCGAGCATCCGCTTGGCGACGTCGGCGGCGTCGCGGTCGCCGGCCGTCGCCGCGAACTCGTGGTGGAAGGGGCCGTACGGCACCTCGAGGTCGATCTGCTCGGCGAGGTAGTTCGCGTTGAGCACCGCCTTCGCGGCCGCGTCCGCGAGCCCCTCGTCGCCGAGCCGGGCGATGTAGGCGTACGTCTTGACGAGCACGAGCCAGTTCCCCCCGAAGCCGTGGACCTTCCCGATCGTCTCGTCGGGGTCGAAGGGTTCGTACCCGCTGCCGCTCTCCCGCTTGCGGACCCGCGGAGCGGGGAGGAACTCGGCGAGTTCGTCGACGACGCCGACCGGGCCGGCGCCCGGTCCCCCGCCGCCGTGCGGGGTCGCGAACGTCTTGTGAACGTTGTAGTGCATCACGTCGAACCCCATGTCGCCGGGGCGCCCCCGGCCGAGCAGGGCGTTGAGGTTCGCCCCGTCGTAGTAGAGCAGCCCGCCCGCGTCGTGGACGATGTCGGCGATCTCGGTGATGTCCCGCTCGAAGAGCCCCACCGTGTTCGGGTTGGTCAGCATGAGGGCGGCGGTGTCGTCGCCGACGGACGCCTCCAACGCCTCGACGTCGACGCGCCCGTCGTCGCCGGAGGGGAGCTCGACCACGTCGTAGCCCGCCATCGCGGCGGTCGCGAAGTTCGTCCCGTGCGCGGAGGCGGGGATCACCACCTCCGACCGGTCGTTGCCGTGATGCTCGTGGTACGCCTTCGCGACCGCGATGCCGGTGAACTCGCCGGCGGCGCCCGCGGGCGGCTGGAGCGTGACCGCGTCCATCCCGCCGATCTCGCCGAGGAACTCCTGGAGCCGGTACTGGAGTTCGAGGTTCCCCTGTGCGGACCGCGCCGAGCGGTCCGGATGGATCGCCGCGTTCGGGTCGGCGGCCACGTCCTCGGTGAACTTCGGGTTGTACTTCATCGTGCAGCTCCCGAGCGGGTACGGCCCCGAGTCGATCGCCCAGTTCATCTGCGAGAGCCGGGTGTAGTGGCGGGCGATCTCCGGCTCCGACGGCGACGGGAGCGTGAGCTCCTTGCGCGTCAGGTCGTCCGGCAACGGCGACGCCTCGCGCACGTCGACGGTCGTCTCGCCTTTCTCCGAGAGCAGCGGCTCGTGAACGCTCTCGTCCTCACGAACGTAGTCGGCCTGGTCGTGGATCACTCAGATCACCTCCTCGAAGGCGGCGACGAGCCCGTCGGTCCGCTCCGCGTTCAGGTCGGTGACGCACACCTGCAGCAGGTGTTCGCCGATCGGGTGGACCGCGAACCCCTCCGCCTCCAGGTCCTCGGCGATGGCCGCCGCGGGCTGGTCGACGCGCACGACGAACTCCCGGACGTGGTGGCGGTCGTGGACCGGCGCGGCCGCGCCCTGCACGTCGCCGAGCCGGTCGGCGAGCGATTCCGCCCCTCTCACGCAGTCGTTGGCGAGGTCGACGAGCCCGTCGGGGCCGAGCGTCGCCGCGTGGATCGCGGCGCGAAGCGCGACCCACGCCTGGTTGGTGCAGATGTTCGAGGTCGCCCGCTCCTTCCTGATGTGCTGTTCGCGCGTCTGGAGCGTGAGCGTGAACGCGCGGTCGCCCGCGGCGTCCTCGCCGGCGCCGACGAGCCGCCCGGGGACCTGCCGGAGGAACTCGTCGCGACAGGCGAAGAGGCCGAGCCCCATCCCGTAGGCGGTGGGGAGGCCGAGCGCGCCCGCCTCGCCGACGACCACGTCGGCGCCGACGCTCGCGGGCTCCTGCAGCACCGACAGCGAGACCGGATCCGAGCCGAGCGTGAACAGCGCGTCGGCGTCGGCCGCGACGTCGCCGATCTCCGCGAGGCGCTCCTCGACGCAGCCGCGGACGGTCGGGCTCTCGGCGTACACCATCACCGCGTCGTCGCCGGCGCGGTCGGCGAGCGCCTCGATGTCGGCGTTACCGTCCGCCATCGGGTACGATTCGACGGTCAGCTCGGCGCCCGCACAGTAGTTCGACAACACCGCCCGCTTCCCCTCGCGGAGGTGGTCGGGGACGAGGACCACGTCGCCCGACGTGGAGCGAACTCGGTCCGCCAGCGTCGCCGCCTCGCCGAGCGCGGTCGCGGCGTCGTACATCGAACAGTTCGCGACCGGGAGCCCCGTCAGCTCCACGAGCATCGACTGGTACTCGAACAGCGCCTGGAGGAACCCCTGTGACACCTCCGGCTGGTACTGGGTGTAGCTCGTGAGAAACTCCGCGCGGTCCGCGAGGTGGTCGACGACGCTCGGCACGTAGTGCCCGTAGTGGCCCCGTCCGAGGAACTCGACGAGGTCGTCGTTGCGCGCGAACATCCGCGAACACTCCGCGCGGATGTCCCGCTCCGAGCGGGGCTCGATCCCGAACTCGCCGTCGAACGCGACGGCGTCGGGGATGTCGAACAGTGCCTCCTCGCCGTCGACGCCGATCGCCGAGAGCATCGCCGCCGTCTCGCTGTCGGTGTGGGGCGCGTACGGCGTCCCGCCGGTCCCGCTCATCGGAGCGCTCCCGCGAGGTCGTCGTCGCTCTGTCGGCCGGTTCCGGGTCGTCCGTCGAAGGCTGCGGTGGGGTCGAAAGCTGGTGTTGTCATGGTCGTGTGTCCGCTGGTGGGTCCCGCTCCGGGGGTCGGTTCGGGTTGCGTGGGCTCGCTACGCGATCTGGTCGTCGTACTCGTCGGGGGCGAGCAACTCCTCCGCGTCGCCGCCGTCGGCGGCGGTGACCTCGAGCATCCACCCGTCCTCGTACGGGTCCTCGTTGACGAGCTCCGGGCGGTCGAACAGCTCCTCGTTGACGGCGACGACCTCGCCGGAGACCGGCGCGTACAGGTCGGAGACGGCCTTGATAGACTCGACGACGCCGAACGCCTCGCCGGCGACGATCTCGTCGCCGACCTCGGGTAGCTCGACGAACACCACGTCGCCGAGCTCGTCCTGCGCGAAGTCGGAGACGCCGATCCGGACGGTGTCGCCGCCGGTCGTCGCCCATTCGTGCGATTCCAGGTACCGCCTGTCGTCGGGTACTTCGAAACTCATTGGTCAGGTGTCGTCGCGGTCCGCTTCCGGACTCGGCGCACTCGCACTGCCGGAGCAATATCCGACCTGTCGGTCGGTCACGGGCGGGATCCGAGGTCGAAATGCGATCCGCGACACGTGTGCGTCACCCTTCTGACGACGAGGAAATAAAAGGTATGTTCGCGGCGGCTCACGCCCGTCGTCGAGGCCGGCCCGAGCTCACGTCCAGCGGTCGAGGCCGGTCTGCACCTGTGACTCCGCGATGCGCTCGAACCCTCGGGTCACCTCGTCGGCGGCGACGCCCCACTCGTCGACGACGTACTCGCGGGCGGCGTCGACGTCGGGGTTCACCGCGGTGTCGACCTCCGCGTCCGTCGCCGGCGGGTTCATGAACAGCTCGCGGACCGCCTCGGCGTTCGGAATCTGGGCGCCGCGCGCGTCGAGAACGCCCCAGAGGTCGCCGTGCTCGCGGACCTCCTTCACCGCGGTCTTCGGCCCGATCCCCCGGACCCCCTCGTTGAAGTCGGTGCCACAGAGCATCGCGGCGTCGACGAGCGCCTGCCGGTCGAAGCCGAGGTCGTCGAGCGTCGCGGCGAGGTCCATCAGCTCCGGGTCGCCCTTGCTCGTGAGCTGGCGGAGGGTCGTGGGCGCGCCGAACAGCAGGGTGTCGTAGTCCTCGCTGCCGGCGTGGTCGACGGTCCCCGTCGCCGCCATGTGCGCGCACTGCGCTTCGCCCTCCGCCGGCGCCTCGACGATCGGCACGTCGAGCAGGGAGAGCAGCTCCCGGGTCGTCTCCTGAATCGCGTCGGTGAGCCGCTGCGTGCGCGCCTCCAGCCGCGCGGCCTCGACCGCGTCGCCGCGCTCCGCGGCGGCCGCCCGGCGCTCTTCGGCCTGTTCGCGCTTCTCGCGGCGCTCGGCGATCTCGTCGGCCTTGAGGTCGGTGACGGCGCCGTCGAACACCATCACCGGGATCAGGTCGTGCTCGAAGAACTTCGGGAGCCCCTGGACGACGCCGATGAGGTTCGCGACCTCGACGCCGTCGGCCGTGGTGTACTTCTCGTCGCTCGTCCACTTCACCGTCGTCGTGAGGTACCGGTACAGCCAGTTGTGCGCGTCGACGGCGACGACGCTCCCCTCAATCTCCGTGAAGGCGACGTCGCGGATCGCCGCGAGGTCGCGTAAATCCGCGTTTCCCATCACCGATCCGTCGTCGTCGTGGGTCTTAAAACATCGATTCGGGACCCGCGTCGGCCTGCCGGCTTGTGGGGCGTTTATGTGCCTGAGCCGCCTACCGATCGGTACCGAATGGTCTCGCCGTTCGATGTGCTGGATATCGACGAAGACGCCGACGAGGCGGCCATCGAGCGGGCCTACCGCGACCGCGTGAAAGAGGCGCACCCGGACCAGGGCGGGACCGTCGAGGAGTTCCAGCTCGTCAGGCGCGCCTATCGCGAGCTCGACGAGCGGGACCGAAACGGTGAGGCCGACGAGGGGACCGACCCCGCAGACATCGACCTCACCGACGAGGAGGGCGAGGCCGACGCGGTGCAGCCGGTCCGGGTCGAGTTCCTCGACTACGAGGCGCTCGACGACTACGGCTGGTCGTTGGAGGACGACGACCTGTTTCGGAAGGCGTCCCACGCCGACCTCGACGAGTCGGCGCACGGCCGGCTGTTGGTCCAGCCCGACGAGAGCCTGCTGGAGGCGGCCGAGAACCGCGGGTTCACGTGGCCGTTCTCCTGTCGCGGCGGGGCGTGCGCGAACTGCGCCGTCTACCTCGTGGAGGGAGAGCTCTCGCAGCCGACCGACCACATCATGCCCGATGATCTGGCGGAGCGCGGCTTCCGACTCTCCTGTAACGGCTACCCCGTGAGCGACGAGCTGAAGGTCGTGTTCAACGTCAAACAGCTCCCGGAGCTCGACGACCTCATTCTCCCGCCGGGACCGTTCACGCGGCGGTGACTTCCTCCCCGCGTTAAGCGGCGGGGCCTTCGCCTCGGACTTCCCTACTCGCCGCAAAACCGCGTCAGCCGACTCAGAACTCTTCGGCGACGGCCGCGACGACCGCGTCCTCGACCGCGTCGCGCTCGCCGGAGAGGAACTCGATCTTGCCCTCGCGGAGGCCGGCGGTGGCGACGTCGGCGTTCGGCGCCAGTTCGGCCGCGCGCTCGGCCACGTCGCGGACGGACACGTCGGCGGTCGTCCGGATGTACAGCTCGTCGGTGCCGACGCCGACCGTCGCGTACGCCTCGCCGTTCGCGCTCCGCCGGTGGAGGTCGTCGAGGAGGAGCGGCGTCGGCGGGAAGTCGTAGCGGTGGGTGTAGCCGTCGGTGTCGAGGACGGCGAACTCGACGCCGTCGACCGCCTCGGTGACGACGTTCTCGGTCGCGGTCTGGAGCTCCGTCTCCAGCTTCTCGCGGAACTGCTCGGAGACGTGGGCCGCGAGGTTGCCGCTGTCCTCGAAGAGGAGGTCGGCGACGAGCTCGCGCTTGTCCTGGTACGACTGGTAGTAGGCCTCCAGAGCGACCGCTTCGCGGAGCTCGGCGACGCGCTCAGCGTCGTAGCCCGCGTCGCGTGCGAGCTCGACGTAGCGGTCGGGGGTCTCCGCCCAGTAGCTCACCGCCGGCAGGTGTCGGAGGTCCCCGCGGACCTCGTCGTTGACCGCGGAGGCCAGCGAGGCGACGAGCGCGCCCGTCGACAGGTCGGCGTCGACGCCGTCGATCTCGGGCGAGACGAGGGTGTCGACGGCCTCGCGCGTCTCGGGGTCGGCGACCTCGGCGTCGACGACGACCGCGTCGACCCCGTACACGGACAGCAGGTCGATCCCGTCGGCGGACTCGACCGTGGAGCCGGTGCCGACCAGCAGGAACAGCGGGAGCTGCTCGTCGTGGCGGTCGCGGTCCTGCAGCATGCGGGTCGCGTCGTTGGTGGCCGCGTCCATCCCGTACACCGGGTCGTCGAGCGGCCGGCGGGTGAAGTAGTGGTACTCGGCGTCGCTCTTCGCGTGTTCGTCGCGGATCAGCGGGAGGACGGCGCGCTCGACCGCGGCGCCGGCGACGTAGCCGTCGGCGGTGGCCGGGTGGCGCACGACGATCGGGCGCGATTCGAGCACGGCGCGGCGGATCGCCTCCGCGGCGTCGAGCAGCCCGTCGGCGAGCGCCGCGACGGCCTCGTCGCCCGCGAGCGGCTGGAGCCCCTCCGGACGGGCCTCGGCGGTGAGCGCCTCGGCGAGTCGGCGACGGACGGACTCGGCCTCCTCGCCGTCGAGGAGGACGAGCGCCTCGGACTCGACCTGCACGTCGCCTCGATGACTCTCGACCTCGCCGTCGATCCGCACCGTGTCGCCGACCTCGATTTCGGGGTAGGCGCGGACGCCCGGTTCGACGAAGGCGGCCACGTCGACGACGCCCGTCTCGTCGCGGACCTCGAAGACGGTCGGCCCGCCGGTCTGCCGGACGCTGACGACCTCGCCGTCGATCCGCACCGCACTGCCGACGGCGTCGGTGAGGGTGCCGATCCCGACGCGCTCGCGGTCGTCGTCGAGGTCGTCATCGGCGGCCTCGTCGGCGTCTTCCTCGGCGTCGGCGGCGTCTTCCTCGGCGGCGTCTCCATCGGTGTCTGCGTCGTCAGCGTCGTCAGCGTCGTCAACACCGCCATCGTCGACCTCGGCGGTCTCGTCAGCGCTCTCCGATTCGGCGGGCTCGGCGGCGTCTTCGTCCGCTTCGGCCGTCTCCGCTGGCTCGTCCGGCTCGGCGTCGGCCTCCGGCTCCGCGCCGTCCTCCTCGGGAAGGTACTCGTCGTCGCCGTCCTGCACGAGCACGCCGCGGAACTCGCGGTCGGCCTGCCGGATCGACCACGCGAGGTCGATGTTCCCGTTGTCGCGAACGCCCTTGACCTGGACGAACACTTCGTCGCCCGGCTCCCAGTCGAGGCTGTCGAGCCGCTGGTCGAGCTCCGACCGGTGGAGGAGTCCGGTCACGCCCGGCGCGAGATCGACGAACACGCCGAACTCGGCGTAGCCGTCGACGACGCCGCGGTAGAATCGGCTCGGAACGATCTCGTCGGGGGAGTCGCCTCGGAAGTCGAACGCGACGTCCTCCTGGTGCGGATCGCAGATGCGACCGCCACCGTCGACGTCGACGCCACAAATGATACAGGATCCCATTTGAGTACACCGAGAGTCTCGGGCTTAAAACGGTTGTCGAAAGCCTCGCGGGAGCGAACGGCCGGATACGGGCGTCCGGACGGGCGCCTCCGGTGACCGCCCGCGACCCCACCTCGAGCGTGTCACCCGATCAGGGATCGGGCCGCGGCGACGACCCGGTAACCGACGCCGTATCCGATGAGGGCCGGCGGGACGCCCGCGACGAGCGTCCGAAGCGGGCTCGTCCCGTGGACGGTGCGGAAGCCGATCAACAGCAGGAGCGCCGCGTAGACGCCGCAGGCGACTCGAAGCAGCGGGATCGGCGCGCCGGCCAGCGCCATCGGCGAACTCGCGTACGCCACCACTTGGACCGTCTCGCTGACGCCGCCCCGGTCGCGGAGCGCGAGGCCGCCGTCGTACTCGACGCTGGCGAGGATCACCGACAGCGTGGCGACCGCCGCGGTCAGGTGGAGCCCCACCGGCGCGGCCAACACGACCACGAGCAGGAACAGTATCGCCGCGGAGACCGGCACCGAGACGACGATCCCGGGAACGACACTCGGGTCCGAGACGATCCAGCCGAGCGCGTAGACGCCGGCGACGGCGACCGCGAACGTCAGCGCCGGGGCCTGATCGCCGGGGGACACGCCGTTCGCGAAGAGGCGACGGGGCCGGATCAGCGCCTCGACCCACGCCCGAGCGAGCGCGCGCGGTCCGCGAGCCCGACCGCCCTCCGGGTTCTCGATCCACGATGTCACGGCCGTCCTTCGGACGGGTGGAATAACGGGGTTCCGGTTCGGGGCGGCTCCGCCGGAACGGGCCGAGACGACCCGCATTATCTCGCCTGATAGCCGGCGCGTAAAGCCTTATACCGCCCCTCGCGGAGTGACAGGCGAATGAGTACGTTCCGGAGCGACGAGCGGGGGTTCACCCCGATAGCCGGCTCGGGGATGCTCGTCGGCATCGTCGTGGTGCTCCTGGCGCTCGTCGGCGCCGCGGTCTTCGGGATGATCGACGGCGTCGCGCCACCCGACGCGGAGTTCCAGGTCGAGAACGAGGGAACCGACCTCGTGATCGTCGCGGCCGGCCCCGAACCGGTTCCGGCCGAGGAGCTGTACGTCCGCGGCGAGGACCCGAACGAGGAGGTCCAGTTCGGCGCGTGGCCCGGCGACGGCGTCGTGCGACCGGGCGACCGCGTGACCGTGCCAAACGCCACCGGGAACGAAGATTTCGAGGTCGTCTGGGAGCCCGTCGCCTTCGACACCCACGAGACGCTCGGCACCTACAACGGCGAGAGCTCGGCGATCGAGGGCAGCAGCGGACGGGACCCCCTCGGTGCGACCGGCGTCTGATCCGTCCGAACCGACGCTTTCGCTCCGACCGACGGGCACCCGCTCTCGGCGCTACTCGACCGACACCCACTCGCCGCGCTCGTCGGCGCGGACGATCGCGTCGAGGAGCTTCTGTACCGCGTACCCCTGCTCGAACGACGGCTCGAACTCGCGGCCCTCCGCCACGGCCGAGAGGAACTCGTAGTTCTCGTGGACGAAGGTGTGCTCCCACCCGATCACGTGCCCCGGCGGCCACCAGTGGTCGACGTACGGGTCGACCTCGTCGGTGACGAGCACGGTCTGATAGCCGCGGTCGCCCTCGCGGAGCACCTCCAGCTCGTTGAGCCGCTCTAAGGAGAACTTCAGACTCCCCTTCGACCCGTGCACCTCGATCGCGTGGTCGTTCTTGTGGCCGTCCGCGAAGCGGGTCGCCTCGAAGCTCCCGATCGCGCCCGACTCGTAGGCGACCTGCGCGGTGTAGGCGTCGTCGACCGTCACGTCGCGGTACTCCGCGACATCGCCCGCCTCGTCGTACACCGGTCGCTCGTCGACGAAGGTCTGCAGGTGGCCGGAGACGCGATCGATACCGCCGACCGCGTCGCCGACGAGGAAGTCCGCGAGATCGAGCGTGTGCGCGCCGAGGTCGCCGAGCGCGCCGGAGCCCGCCATGTCGGCGTCCATCCGCCACGCCCACGGCGCCTCGGGATCGACGAGCCAGTCCTGGAGGTACCGCCCGCGGACCTGCCGGATCTCGCCGAGCTCCCCGTCGTCGATCAGCCCCTTCGCGTACCGGATCGCGGGGACGAACCGGTAGTTGAACGCGGTCCCCGTGGGCACGTCGGCGTCGGCCGCCGCGTCGCGCATCGCCGCGGCCTCGTCGAGCGTCGGCGCGAGGGGTTTCTCACAGAGCACGGGAACCCCCGCCTCGAGGGCCGCGATCGACGGCTCCGCGTGGACGTGGTTCGGTCCGAGGTTGTAGAACACGTCCACCGCGGCGACGGTCTCCTCCCAGTCAGTCGCGGTGTGTGAGAACCCGAACCGCTCCGCCGCGTCCGCGAGCGCCTCCTCGTCGCGTCCGACGAGGGTGTGCCGCTCGATGTCGGGCGCGTCCGGGAAGAACATCGGCAGCCGCGCGAGCGCGTTCGAGTGCGCCTTGCCCATGAACCGATACCCCAGCACGCCGATCTGCAGTGGCTCCTGTGTCATTGGTGGGTTTCGCGTCATCGAGGTGTCCTCCGTCTCACTCCGCCCAGTAGGCGTCTCCGGGTCGGGTCTCGAAGACGGCGCGGTCGAGCACGTCGACCGCCTTCTCTAACCCCTCCCGCGAGGAGGTGAGCGAGTCCTCGTGTTCGATCGACAGCGCGCCCTCGTAGCCGACCATCCGGAGCGTCGAGACCACGTCCTTCCAGTGGCTCTGGTGTCCTTCGCGTGGACGTGGTGGATCGCGTCGTGATCGCCCAGAACGCGGATCGCCTCGGTCACGTCGATCCCCTGCCAGTAGAGGTGCGAGGGGTCGAAGTTGGCGCCGATCCGCTCGTTGGTCGCCTCCCGGAGCGCGAGCATGCCCGTCGGCTCGTACACGAGCATGTTCGGATGCATCTCGATGGCGACGTCGACGCCGTGATGTGCGGCGTGTTTCGCCAGGTCCCGCCAGTACGGGATCGCGACCTCGTCCCACTGGTAGTCGAGCGCCTCGGCGTGCTCGGTCGGCCACGGCGCCGTGATCCAGTTCGGCGTGGAGTCGCCCGGCGCGCCGCCGGGGAGCCCGGAGCCCGTGTTCGTCGAGCAGTCCGCGCAGCTCCGCGCGCGCCGACTCGTCGGCGAGGAGCGTCTCGCGATCGACGTGATCCTCACCCGGCCACCCGCCGACGCCAAGCTCGACGGCGCTGACGCCGATTTCGTCGAGATACGCGGCCGCGTCGTCGATCGATTCACCGCCCAAGGGAACCGTTAGCACACCGATGTCCATGCGAGATGCTTGTACAACCCCCCGAATAAACCTTCAGGAACTGTCACCCGAGTCGCCGGCGCCGGACGTGCGGACGCTGTGCGACCGCCGGACACCGTCTCTCGCCCCGTCACGGCGAGCGACGGGGGGTGTGAACCACATGAGGTTTTAACGGGTGGAGCGTGTATGACGGGTATGGGAATCCTCTCGCGCGCCTCCTACGTCGTCCGCTCGAAGCTGAACGCCCTCCTCAACCGGGCGGAGGATCCGACGGAGTCGCTCGACTACTCGTACGAACAGATGCGCGACGAGCTCCAGGACGTCAAGCAGGGGATCGCCGACCTGACGACCCAGAAGAAGCGGCTGGAGATCCAGAAGCGAAAGCTGGAGGAGAACGTCGAGAAGCACAACCGACAGGCCCGCGAGGCGGTCCAGCAGGACCGCGACGACCTCGCGCGGAAGGCCTTAGAGAAGAAGAAGTCGAAGATGAGCCAGATCGAGGAGCTGGAGGGACAGATCGCGGAGCTGAACAACACGCAGGAGCAGCTCGTCGAGAAGAAGAACAAGCTCCAGAACCGCATCGAGGAGTTCCGCACGAAGAAGGAGACGATGAAGGCCCGCTACGAGGCCGCGGAGGCGTCCTCGCGCGTCTCGGAGGCCATGACGGGCGTCGGCGACGAGATGGAGGACGTGAGCCGGTCGATCGAGCGCGCCGAGGAGCGCACCGAGGAGATGGAGGCGCGGGCGGAGGCGATGGACGAGCTGGAGGACTCCGGCGCCTTCGAAGACGCGCTCTCGGACAAGGACAGCATCGACCGCGAGCTGGAGAGCCTGTCGACGAACAGCGAAGTCGACGCCGAGCTGGAGACGCTGAAGGGCGAGCTCGGGAAGGGCGAGCCGGCGAGCGACGACGACGCGGCGAGCAGCGACGAGGAGATCGACGACGAGCTGGCGGACATCGAATCGGAGATCGACTCGGACGACCTCGAAGCCGACCTCGACAGTGAGGCGCAGGGCGCCTCCGGCAGCCGGACGCAGTCCGGCGACGGCGACACGGATCTCGACGAGGAGGTCGACGTGGAGCTCGAGGAGTCCGAGGTCGACGCCGACGAACAGCGCACCTGACGGCGCGCGATCCGCGATCGGTCCCCGACCTCCCCCCGTTTCTCCCCCGCGATTCCGTGCTACTCTCCTACTCCGACCGCAGCCGCGCGCCGGTCCCCGCGCGGTCGCGGTCGCCGAGGCGGATCTCTCCCTCAGTAAGGGCGACGCCGTCGTAGGGGTCCTCGGCGAGCAGCAGCGACCCGTCGAGGTCGGCGTAGTCGAGCAGGGGTGCGAGCTGCGCGGCCGCCGCGATCGACGCGTTCGACTCGATCATACAGCCGCACATCACCTCCAGCCCGTGAGCCCGCGCGGCGGCGATCAGCCGTCGCGCCTCCAGCAGGCCGCCGGCCTTCATCAGCTTCAGGTTCGCGATGTCGCAGCGGTCGGCGATCGCGGGAACGTCCGAGAGCGTCACGCAGGACTCGTCGGCGGCGATCGGAAGCGCGGAGCGCTCGTAGACGAACCGGAGCCCCTCGGGGTCCTCAGCGGGCACCGGCTGCTCGACGAACTCCACGTCGCGGTCGGCGAGCCACGCGCTCTTTTCGACCGCCTCGCGGGGCGTCCACGCCTCGTTGGCGTCGACCCGGAGCCGGGCGTCGGGCGCGGCGTCGCGGACGGCGTCGATCAGCTCGCGGTCGCGGTCGGTGCCGAGCTTGATCTTGAGCACCGGGTAGCCCGCCTCGACCGCGGCCGCGGCCTTCTCCCGGACGCGCTCCGTCTCGTCGAGCCCGATCGTGTAGGACGTCACCGGCGCGGTCGACGGGTCGAGCCCCCAGAGGCGGTGGAGGGGGACGCCGAGCCGCTTCGCGGCGAGGTCGTGGACCGCGATCGAAACGGCGGTCCGGGCGGCGGGGTTGTCGCCGACGACGGTCGCCAGTTCCGCCTCGATCTCGTGGAGGGCGTGCGGGTCGCCGACGCGCTCGACGGCGTCGAGCAGGTCCGGGAGGACCGCCGCCACCGTGGCGGCGGTCTCCCCGTAGTGGGCGGAGGGCGCCGCGCCGCCGACGCCGGTCATCCCGCCCTCGTCTTCGATCCGTACGATCACGTTCTCGGCCTCGGTCTGGGTCCCCCGCGCGATCGTGAACGGGTTCTCTAAGGGGAGCGAGACCCGCTCGAAGGTCGCGTCGAGGCTCATTCGCCGCCGAGCCCCGCGCCGACGATTCCGTCGACAATCCGATCGGCGCCGTCGCGGACCGGGTCGGCGGCCGGAGCACCGAGCGCGTCGCCGAGTTCGGCGACCGCGTCGGCGGCGCTCGCGTCGTCCTCGACGTCTTTCGTGTTGAGCGCGCCGGCGACGACGGTCGCCTCGCTGACGGGCGCCGCCAGCCCCTCGTAGAGGTCGACGTAGTCGGAAAGCGGCGGCAGCGAGAACGACTCGTAGCCGTGGACCGCGTCTCGGCCCGCGGCGTGACAGAGCACGAGCGCGTCGGCCATCGACCCGTGGAGGATGCCGCAGGTGACCGCCGAGTAGGCGGGGTGGATGATGCTCCCCTGCCCCTCGACGACGAGGAGGTCGTGGTCGTCGCCGACCTCGACGAGCATGTCCTCGACCGCGCCCGCCGTGAAGTCCGAGACGACGCGGTCGATCGGGTTCCCCCACCCGGCGATCATGATTCCGGTCTGGCCGGTCGGGACGAACGCGGCGTCGATCCCCCGCTCGCGGGCGGCCGCGACGATCTCCAGCGACGCGGTCATCTTCCCCACCGAGCAGTCGGTGCCGACCGTGCACACCACGTCGGCGTCCACGTCGCCGGAGGCGCCCGTCGCGACCGTGAGGTCGTCGTCGGGCTCGCGCACGTCGACGAGGTCGACGCCGTGTTCGTCGGCCAGCGCGGCCAGCGACTCGTCCTCGTTCAGGAAGTAGTGGAGCCCGCTCACCACGTCGCAGCCGGCCTGAATCGCGGCCTCCACGTCCGACCGCCACGACTCGTCGAAGCCGCCGCCGATGGGCGCGATCCCGATGTATAAGGCGTCCACGTCGCCGTCGGCGGCCGCGTACGTGTCGTCGAACGACTCGACGATCGGGGCGTCCGAGACGCCGGAGACGTGGTCGCTGACGCGGTCGCCGGCGCGGTCGCGGTCGAGCACGGCGCGCACGTCCTGGTCGCCGTAGCGCAGCACGCCGAGGGCGGTCTTCGCGCGGTCGGGGAACTTCTCGTGGGCGAGGATGACGATCCGGTCGTCGCTCATGGTGGGTCGCTCGCTCCGGGCGTTCTTAAAAGGGTCGAGCCGCGGGCGGCGGTAACAGGCGGAGCTGACAGAACCGAGTCGCACGCGGCGGCGGTCCGCGCCGGCGACGGACCCGCCTCAGTCGAGCTCGATCGACACGTCGGACTGAAGTCCGGCCGCCTTCACCGTATTATAAAGGAGCATCGCGCGCGTCATCGGACCGACGCCGCCGGGAACGGGCGTGATCGCGCCGGCGACTTCCGCCGCCGACTCGTACTCCACGTCGCCGACGAGCTCGTACCCCTTCTCGGTGTCCGCGTCGACGCGGTTGATCCCCACGTCGATCACGGTCGCACCCGGCTTGAGCATCGAGCCGTCGATGAACTCCGGGACCCCGACCGCGGCGATCACGATGTCGGCGGTCGACAGCTTCGCCGCCAGGTCTTTGGTCCGGGAGTGGCAGACGGTCGTGGTCGCGTTGCCGACCGGCCCCTTCTGGACGAGGAGGTTCGCCATCGGCTTCCCGACGATGTCCGACCGGCCGACGACGACGGCGTCGGCGCCCTCGGTCTCCACGTCGTACGCCGCCAACAGCTTCTGGACGCCGTGTGGCGTGCACGGCTTAAACCGGGCGTCGCCGGCGACGAGCCGCCCGACGTTCTCCGGGTGGAACCCGTCCACGTCCTTCTCCGGGGCGATGCGTCGGAGCACGCGCCGTTTGTCGACGTGGTCGGGGACCGGCAGCTGGACCAAGATGCCGTGCACGTCCTCGCGCTCGTTGAGGTCGTCGATGGTCTCGTACAGCTCTTCGGCCGGGGCGTCGGGGTCGATCTCGACGTGGACGCTCTCGATGCCGACCTCCTCGCAGTCGCGCTGTTTCATCGAGACGTACGTCTCGCTCGCCGGGTCGTCGCTCATCAGTACGGTGGCGAGCCCCGGAGTCACGCCCGCCTCGTCCAAGGTCTCGACGTGCGCGGCCACGTCGTCACGCACGTCGGCGGCGACCGCCTCGCCGTCGATGATCTGCGTCCCGTCGGCGTCCCCGCCGGTGGTCTCGGTCATACCGAACCCGAGGGCGAGGCGATATAAAAACGACGCGGGATCGTGTGCATCTCTCGTTTCTCTCAGGATCAAATAATCAGAAACGTGGATCGATCTCGGCGATCACTCCGGGAACAGCTCCGCCTCCCGTTCGACGGCGTCGATGGCGGCCGTCTCCTCGGGCGTCAGATCGAGGTCGACCGCCGCCAGATTCGCGCGGAGGTGCCGTTCGCTCGACGCCTTCGGAATCGCCACGACCGGCTCCTTCGCGGTCGCCCACGCGATCGCGACCGCCTCGGGCGTCGCGTCGTGGGCCTTCGCGACCTCGACCACGGGGGCGACCTCGCTCACGCGCCCGCCTGCCAGCGGCGAGTAGGCCACGACCGTGTACCCGTGTGCGCGTGCGTGTTCCAGCAGCTCCGGGCGGTAGAACAGCGGGTGGAGCTCCGTCTGGTGGGCCGCGAGCGGCGCGTCGAGAGCGTCGATCGCGCGGTCGATCTCGTCGATCTCGAAGTTGGAGACGCCGACGCGGTCGACCCACCCGTCGTCGACGAGCCGGTCGAGCGCGGGGAGGGTCTCGGCCGGGTCGTACGCCCCTCGCGGGCGATGGACGTACAGGAGGTCGAGCGTCTCGACGCCGAGCAGGTCGGCGCTCTCGCGGGCGGTCGGCGCAACGTCCTCGGCGCCGAGGTCGTCGACCCACAGCTTCGTGGCGACGGTGACCGCGTCACGGTCCGCGTCGCTCGCGGCGAGCCCGTCGCCGACGACCGCCTCGTTGCCGTAGATCCGGGCGGTGTCGAGGTGGCGATAGCCGAGCGAGAGGGCGGTTTCGATCGGGGTGGGGTCGTCGATCCCCATCGTCCCGAGACCGACGGGCGGGAGGTGCATGCGAAGAGGTCGACGGGACGGGCCAAAAGTCTCCCGCGTCGATGTCGAGGCCGAACCGCGCCGTCGACGCGTCGCCGGCAGCGGGCGGCACGGGCGGTCGTTCGCACGGGCCTCGCCGGTTGGCCGAGAGGTTTACCTTGGAGGCCGAAGGATGCACACCCGTCAATGCGATCGTCCCTCCTCCGCCGACGCGTGCTCCCCCGCGCGTCGACCGACCCCTCCTCGCCACGCTCTCCGCCTCGCGACCGCCCCTCACCCGTCCGTCGGAACGGATGAGACGGGTCGGGACGTGGTCGTTCTCGACGGTCACCGGGAGCGTCACCGTCGCTCCGGACGAGATACGCATCCGGAGACGGCTCCGGACCGCCGTCGTTCACGCCGGGCGAGCCCTCTCGCACGGACGCGTCAGTCCCGTCGTCGACGCGGTCGGGTGGTCGGGGATCGGAGCGGCGTTCACGGTCCTCGGCGCGCTCCCGCGGCTCCTCTCCGTCGGGGACGGGAGCGGGACCCTCTGGCTGACGGTGCTCGCGGCGCTCACCGTAACCGGCACTCTCGCCGCGACGGTCGTCCAGGGGCGCCGCACGACGATCCCGCTCCGGGCGGTCGAGCGCGTCGAGTTCGACGGCGACGAGATCGTCGTGGTCCACGAGGGGCCGGACGACGACCGGTTCGGAGGGCGGTTGGGGCTCGGCGACCCGGCCGATGGCGACGAGAAGACGGAGACCCGTATCCGTCCGCTCGACGCCGCGGAGCGCAGCGACGCGGCGCTCGCACTCCGGCTCCGCGGCGTCGACCTCCGCGGCGCCGAGGGTGCAGAGGGTGTCACCCGGACGGCCCTCGACGCCCCGAGGACGGAGCTGCTGGAGTGAGTCCCGCGTCAGCGAGGCGCTCCGCGCGACGACCTCGTACCTTGCGCCGCCCCGGCGAAACGCCTACAACGCGACCGCGAGACGACCGACCATGCCCCGGCCCTCCACCGGGACGCTCCTCGCCGGCCTCGGCGGCGGAGCGGTCCACCTCTCGGTCGTCGAGCTGCTGTTCCGCGCGCTGAACCACGCGCCACCCGAGCGGTGGCCCCTGTCCGACCCGAGCCGCGCCGCCGGCCTCTTCGCGGCCGGGTTCCTCGTCGCGCTCGCCGTCGCTCACACCCGGCTGCTCTCGCCGGCCGCGGGGCTCGCCGCGGCCCTCGGGTGGGCGGCGCTCCGAGACGGGGCGGCCCCGCCGCCCGAGTGGTCCGAAGTCGGCGGGTTCCTCGTGGTCGACCGGAGCGTGTACCTCTCGGCGTACGCCGGCGGCTGGGCCGTCGTCGTCGGCCTGCTCGCCGTCGCCGCCGGCGTCGAGTTCGGGCTGCGCCGCCGACACGGCATCGGTGACGAGTGGCTGGCGAACCTCCCGGCCGCACCGTCGCGGGTCCGCGCCGCAGCGCTCGTCGGCGTCGCGCTCGGGGGGATCTTCGGCGTCGCCGCGACCGCGCGGGTCGCTGCGTTCGGCGTCTCTCCACGGACCGCCCTCCTGGTGATCGCCACGACGACCACGGTGGCGGCGGCGGTGCCGGTCGCCGCGGCGTCGCTCGGACTCGTCGCCCCGGCGGCCTGTTTCGGGCTGCTCGTTCCCCCGATCGCCCGTGCCGTGATCACGGGCAACGAGGGCGGTCCGGTCTTCCTGGTGCTGTTGGGACCGGCAGCGGTGGCGCTCGCGGCGGTCGCCCTCGTCGAGCGCTGGCTTCGGCGGCGACTGGACCGCGCGCCGGCGGAGTGACCGGGATCCCGACGCCTCCTCAGATCGAGTCCCGCTCGCCGACCGGCGCCCGTCCGCAGATGCTCACGAGGTCGTGGAGGTCGTCGATCTCGTAGGTGGGCTGACAGGAGAGTTCGGTCGACCGCCGGTGCGGGCGCCGGACGAAGGCGGAGTCGATGCCCGCGTTGTCGGCGGCGCGCACGTCCGACTCGTTGTCACCGACGAAGATCGCGGTCTCGGCGCCGATGTCCTCGAGGGCGCGCTCGAGGTAGTACGGCGACGGCTTCTTCCGCGACAGGCTGGCGATCGAGGGTTCGCGGCCGTACGCGACCTCGAACCGCCCGGAGAGCCCGAAGTGGTCGAGGACCGCGTCGACGGTCGCCTGCTGGTTCGAGGAGACGACCCCGAGCGAGGCGTCGAGGTGGCGGAGGGCGTCGACGTCGTCGTAGGGGGTCTTCTGCCCGCTCCGGGCCGCGTCGACCTGCGCGGTCGCGGCGGTCTCGTCGCGGACCCGCCAGAACTCGACCGGGTCGAGCCCGTAGCGCTCGCAGATCTCCGTCAGGGTGGCGGGGTCGACGCCGACGGCGATGTCGTCGACGTGGGCGAGGTCCGGGTCCTCGACGCCGAGGCTCACGAAGGCGTCCCACGCGGCCTCTCTGAGGGTGTCGAACGGGGTCCGACCGATCAAGACCCCGTCTTTGTCGAGGACGACGGCGTCGTACACACTCCCTCTCCGTCGGTTACCGGCAAAAATCTTTCACCGGCCCGCGGAGTCACGCGTCTCGTCGGTTCACGGGCCCAGCAGCCTGCATACGACCCCGACGAGCAGGAGCCCGATCACGATCAGCGCCGGACACGGTCGCATGGATGCGTCTTGCCGCCCGGATGGAACGGTATTGGGGCGCACGGCGTCGACAGAGGCCGATCTCACTGTCGGGCACGCCTCCCGCACTTTCAATACCCGGCGCGTCCAACCCTCAGATTGGACCATGAATATTGTTGATATCGCGGTGCCGGAGTACGTCGAAGTCGACGTCAGCGAACGACTCGCTAAGGTCCGGTCTATCTTCGAGCGCGAGAATCCGAAGGGGATCGTCGTCACCGAGGACGGCGAGTACGCGGGCGTCGTGGGCGAGAAACAGCTCATGCGCTCCCGGATGGAGGACGACACCAAGGTGTCGGCCGTGATGAAGTCGGCCCCGTCGGTCGACCGCCACGAGGACCTCCGCGAGACCGCCCGTCTCCTCGTCGAGGGCGACGTGAAGATCGCGCCGGTGTACGAGGGCGAGAAGCTCTACGGGATCGTCACCGTCGACCAGATCCTCGAGGCCGTCCTCGACAGCCTCGACGCGATCACGGTCGGCCAGATCTCGACCGAAGACGTGATCGGGATCAACGAGAAGGACAGCGTCGGGAGCGCGATCAACCGCCTCCGCGAGAACGGGATCTCTCGGCTCCCCGTCCTCGACGAGGACGGCCAGCTCGTCGGCGTCGTCACCACCAACGACATCGTCGAGTTCGTCGTCCGCGATCAGGAGCGACAGGGCAGCGGCGACCGCGCCGGCGACATCGATCGGATGCTCGACATCCCCGTCTACGACATCATGTCGAGCCCCGTCGTCACCGCGACCGCCGACGAGACCGCCGAGTCCGTCGTTCAGCGGATGTTCGACAACAGCGTCTCCGGACTGGTCGTCACGCCGAATGGCGCCGACACCGTCGCCGGCATGGTGACGAAGACCGACGTGTTGCGCGCGCTCACGTTCACCGAGCAGGACTCGATGGACGTGCAGATCACCAACGTCGAGCTGCTGGACACGACCTCCCGCGAGCACATCGTCGAGTCCATCGAGCAGGTCGCGAACAAGTACGCGGACATGCACGTGATCCACGCGCACGTCCGACTCCACGCCCACAAGGAGAAGCTCCGCGGCACCCCCCTGATCCAGTGCCAGATCCGCCTCCGGACCAACGAGGGTCAGGTCGGCGGCTCCGGCGAGGGGTACGGCGCCGAGCACGCCTTCCACGTCGCGCTCGACAAGCTGGAGCGCAACGTCCTGGAGATCAAGGGCGTCAACGCCGACGAGGAGTACCGCGGCCAGCTCCTCCGCAAGCTCGGCCAGCTGTAAGGCGATAGCGCCCGATCAACGGGCTTCGCGTCGCCTCTTCCGACCGACTCCGGCGTTTCGCCGCGACGATCTCGCTGCCGTCGCCGTCTCCGTTTTCGCCTTTTCTGCCCCGATCAGACGGTCGACGAGCGACCGCTATCCGCCGCGTCCACCGCGCCGTCCGGCGAGGAGCGACGCCGCGAGGGCGGCGAGGACGCTGACAGCGGGACCGAAGCCGGGGGCTCCGTCCGTCGAGCCGTCTCGGCTGGTGGTGTCGTCGCCGCCGGACTCCCCGTTCGTCGACCCATCCGCATCATCGTCTCCCTCCGCTGTCCCGATCTCGTCGTCGCCGCTCGCCGGCTCGTCCTCGACCGGCTCGGTCTCGCCGCCCGTCGGGTCATCCGTCCCGTTGATCGGCCCATCCGTCTCGTTGGTCGGATCCTCGGTCTGGTTCGTGGGTGCCTCAGTCTCGGTCGTCGGCTCGTCCGTCTCGTTTACGGGGCCGTCGACGGTCGGCTCGCTGTCACCGCTGGAGGGGGCACCGCCTCCGCCGCCTCCGCCACCGCACCCGGCGCGACAGCGGCGACGAGCAGACAGACGACGAGAAGGACCGCGACGGCGGTCACGAATGAGAACGGCGACTGGTCGCTCACTACCAGTTACGTCGGCGGGGCGCACATAACTCTCACGCCGCGCGCGACGCTTACGCGTCCGTCCCTTCGGCGAGTCCGTCGCCGACGATCCGGAAGGTGGCGGTGTCGCCCGCGGGCTTCGATCGGTGCTTTTCGAGCGTTACCCGGCGGTTCCCGCCGCGGAACCGGTCGACGCGGACGATCGCGCCGGTCCAGTGGTTGAGGGTGTTACCGCCCAGCGCGCGGTCGCGGTCGCTGTCGGGGTCGGTGAACACCTGATTCGTGATGACGACGGCGATGTCGTGCCGCCGGGCCAGCGACAGCAGGTGAGTCACCTGCTTTGCGACCTTCCGGAGCGACTGGCCGCCCTCGGTGTCGCCGGCGCGCTCCAGACGGTAGAAGCCGGTCGCGGAGTCCAACACGATCAGCTCGACCTCCTCCGCGAGCTCCTCGGCGTCGCGGACGGCCTCGCGCTGGTCGTCGAAGTCGTACGCCTCCGAGATCACCAGCCGCGAGGCGATCTCCTCGACCGTCTCGTCGGCGTCGGGGCGGTCGGCCCGCCCCGCGGCCATCTGCTCGAACCGGTCGATCGAGAGTCCCTCGGTGTCGATGTAGAGCGCGCGGTCGCCGCCCGCCGCGACCTCGACGGCCGCGGCGAGCGCGAGGTTCGTCTTGCCGGCCGCGGGCGGGCCGTACACCTGCGTGACGACCCCGCGCTCGAACCCCCCGCCCAACAGGTCGTCGACCGGCCGACAGCCGGTCGGGATCGGATCGCTCACTACTCGCGAGTTCGCTCGCACTCGTATTTAAACGGTCGATCGCGTCGCTCGTCGGAGCAGAGGCGCTGTCAGAGCGCTCGCGTCGCTCGTCGAGAGTTGCTACGTGTGAAAGAAACGGAGATGGCGTCGATCACGTCGATCGACAGCCGAGATCCGGTGTTGCGTGCGGACGCGCCGTCCGCGACTTGGGGGTTAGTTGCGGACGAGGTTCGTCGCGCGCGGTCCCTTGGGGGACGATTCGATGTCGAACTCCACTTCCTGACCCTCCTCGAGGTCCGGGCCGCCGACGTCTTCCATGTGGAAGAACACGTCTTCGTCGTCGTCGAGGTCGCCGTCGTCAGTCGAGATGAAACCGTAGCCGCCAGTGTCGTTGAAGAAGTCAACCTTACCGTTTGCCATTGCAAACAAACGTACTGCCCGTTCGGGGATAACCCTTGCGAGGGTCACGGTACCATGACCGTTGCAGTCGGTGCGAACCGGCGGCATCCGCCGAAACGCCGGTCGTTTCGGGGGGTTCGGCGCGGTTCGTTACGCACATCTACCCGTCACGGCTCGCTGTTGTCACTTGTTGGTGTGGCTCACGACAACAGACATCCAAGTCGTCCCGCGAGAGCCAGTTTCGAGTGCAGCCGGCGGCGACGCCGGTGGCGACCGACGAACGGGACGCACGACCGCGCTCGTCTGAGTTCAGCGCGTGCCATCAGCCGCGGGGTTCATTTACGCGCGACCACGTAGGTCCGGTAACGACATGGATCGCCGTACCTACCTCCGCTCGCTCGCCGCCACCGGCGTCGCCGCCGGCATGACCGCCACGGCCGGCTGTGCTGGGGTCCTCGGCGGCTCCGGCGCTGAAGGGACGATCCTCGGTCCGCCGGAACAGGACCTGAGCGAGGCCGTCCACCCGAGCTACGGCGACGAGATGCCCGACTTCACCGTC
This sequence comes from Halorubrum sp. FL23, assembly GCF_052439115.2. Taxonomy (NCBI): domain Archaea; kingdom Methanobacteriati; phylum Methanobacteriota; class Halobacteria; order Halobacteriales; family Haloferacaceae; genus Halorubrum; species Halorubrum sp. FL23. The sequence continues at coordinate 10,599 of NZ_JBQVRO020000002.1, read as the reverse complement.
CCCGATCCGATCGCGGGAGAGGCGATCTCGATCTCGGAGTTCGAGGGCGACCGAGCCGTGCTGTGGACCTCGTTTTACACGAGCTGTCCCGACGGCGTCTGTCCGGCCCTGATCCTCCGGCTCCGGCGCGCACAGGAGTACGCCGCCGAGCAGGGGTTCGGCGACGAGGCGGCGTTCCTCCCGCTCACGTTCGATCCCGAGCGGGACACGGCAGACGTACTCCGCGAGTACGCCGCTCAACAAGCCGTCGACCTCGACGCCGGCAACTGGCACTTCCTGCGCCCCGAGAGCTACGAGGCCGGGAAAGAGCTAATGATGGACAACTTCGGGTTGAAGATCGAGAAGACCGACGGTGAACAGTACGAGGGGTTGGAGTACGCGTTTCCGCACTACGGCCTCATCTTGCTCGTCAACAAGAGGGGGATCGTCGAGCGCGCGTACCCGAGGGGGCCAAGTACGGACATCGAGACGCTCGTGGACGACTTCGAGCGGGTGGTCACCGCGTGAGGCGCCGAAACCTTCTCGCCGGACTCGCCAGCCTCGGCGCCCTCGGAGGGGCCGGCGCGGTCGCGAGCGGGCGCGCCCCTGTCGCGCTCGGCGGCGAGGGCGCCCGCGACCCCGTCGATCCGGTGACGCTCGACACGGTCGAGGCGCCCGGCAGCCGCGACGGGGAGGTGACCATCCCGGCCCCCGACCGGCCCACGTTCGTCGACTTCTTCGCGACGTGGTGTGCCCCCTGCGTCGAGCAGATGCCCGACCTCGTCGAGGCGCACGATCGGCTCGGCGACGAGGTGTTGTTCGTCTCCGTGACGCCGGAGGATGTCGGCGGAGCGGTCAGCGAGGAGGCGGTCGCCGACTGGTGGCGCGAGAACGACGGCGACTGGCTCGTCGCCGCGGACGTGACCGCCGAGCTCGCGGCTCGGCTCAACGTCGGCGGCTACCCGAGCGCGCGCGCCATCGACAGCGCGGGGCGGGTCCGCTGGGCCACCTCCGGGACCCACACCACGGAAGAGCTCGTCGACGGCATCGAGAGAGTGCTCGACCGATGAAGCGGCCAGCCCGAGCATGACCGACGTCTCGCTCGCGACGAACCTCCCGTTCGCCGTGACCGCGGGGGTCGCGACCTTCTTCTCGCCGTGTGCGTACCCGCTGTTGCCGGGGTACGTCGGGTTCTACGTGAACTCCGTCGAGGCCGACGAGGCGTCGGTGACCGGAGCGGGGGTCCGGGGGATCGCGGCCGCGATCGGCGTGCTCGCGACGTTCGCGCTGCTCGCCGGCGCGACGGTCCGGGTCGGGCAGTCGACGCTGTCGAACATCGCCGTCTTCGAGACGCTCGTCGGCGGGCTGCTCGTCGCCTTCGGGCTCCTCGTTGTCGCCGGGCGGGCCCCCTCGATCTCCCTGTCGCTGCCGAAGCGACGCACCGGCGTCCTCGGGTTCGGGCTGTTCGGCGCGGGGTACGCGCTGGCCGGCGCCGGCTGCGTCGCGCCCATCTTCCTCGCCGTGATCGCCCGCGCCATCGCGCTGCCCGGCGACGCCGCCCTCCTCGTCCTCTCGGTGTACGCCGGCGTCGTCGCGGTCCTGATGGCCGCGACCACCGTCGCGACGGGCGTCGGGCTGGTCAGCAACGCCAACCGGGTGATGGCGCACGCCGGCCTGCTGAAGCGGATCGCGGGCGCGGTGATGGTCGTCGCGGGCGTCGGCCAGCTGTATCTCTCGCTCGTCGTCTACTGACCGCTCCGCCGGCGTCCCGTTGGCCGACCCCCATCTTCATATTCGATGGCGAGGAATAGCCGCCTAGCCGAACCGACGCGTTCGGTCCCCAAACCATGGATCTCGATCAGTTCACCTCCGAGAACGCACCGACAGACAGCGCGGAACCGTTCCAGCGCGAGAACAGCTACACCTTGGACGTCGACGTCGACGGCACCGTGATGGCGAAGGCCGGGTCGATGATCGCGTACACGGGCGACATCTCGTTCACCGGGAAGGCCTCGGCCGAGGGCGGACTCAAGGGCTTCCTCAAAGAGGCGACGACGGGCGAGGGGACCCCCATCATGGCCGTCGAGGGCGCCGGTCACGTCTACTTCGCGGACGACGGCAAGAAGGTGCAGGTCGTCGAGCTCGAGGCCGGCGAGTCGATCACGGTCAACGGCGAGGACGTGCTCGCGTTCGACGAGTCGCTCTCCTACGAGATCAGCACCATCGACAGCCTCGCCGGAGCGCTCGCCGGCGGCTTCAGCAACGTCTACCTCGAAGGACCGGGCTACGTGGCGATCACCACCCACGGCGACCCGATCGTCTTGGAGCCGCCCGTCGCGACCGACCCGAGCGCGACCGTCGCGTGGGGCGGAACCTCTCCGGACATCGAGGTGAACCGGAGCCTCTCCGACATGATCGGTCAGGAGTCGGGCGAGCGCTACCAGATGCGGTTCGACGGCCCGGACGGGTTCGTCGTGGTCCAGCCGCGCGAGGAGCACGTCTGAGCGCGACGGCCATCTTTTTGCCTCGTGGCTCCGAGCCGCCGATCGATGGACGAGCGGGCAGCGCCCGACAGCGTGTCCGATTCGGCGGACGCGCCCCGAACTGAGGGAGCGGGGCGGGATCGCGACAACGACGACGGAGACGACAGCGACGCGAAGTCGTCGGACCCGTTCGCGCGGGCCAAGTCGATCGGCACCGAGGCTGTCGGCGCCGTCGTCGACGCGGTGCTCGATGCGATATGACCCGGACCGTCGACGGCGAGCCGCTCCTGTTCGCCCACCGCGGATTCGCCGGGGAGAACCCCGAGAACACCGTCGCCGCGGCTGAGGCGGCCGCAGGCGTCGAATCGACCGCGTGGATCGAGATCGACGTGGTCCCCACCGCCGACGGCGACCCGGTGGTCTTCCACGACGCGGCGCTCTCCGGGCGAGGCGGTCCGCCGGGCGCTCCCGACGACCGCGGACTCACCGACGAGACCGGCGTCGTCTGGGAGACCGACACGGAGACCGTCACCGCCGCCGAGGTCCTCGACAGCGGGGAGACCGTGCCGCTCCTCGGCGACCTCCTCGACGCAGTGCCCTCTCACGTCGGCGTGAACGTCGAACTCAAGAACCCCGGGATAGACGCCTCCCTGCTCCGCCCCGACGAGGCGCTCGGACCGGACGCGCTGGCGGAGCTAAAAGGGGTTTGGCGCCCGTTCGTCGACCGGGTGGTGAACGTCGCCGAGCGGCGGGCGAACGACCTGCTGGTCTCCTCGTTTCACGAGGCCGCGCTCGCCGCGACCCGAGAGGTGTCGGAGTATCCGGTCGCACCGCTGTTCTCGGAGTCGATCGGCGACGCGCTGGCGATCGCCCGCCGACACGACGCGGCCGCCGTGCACCCCCCGATCGACGCGATTCGGGGAGCACCGTGCTTCGACGCGTCGCGGTTCGGCGATGCCGACGTGGTCGACGCCGCGCACGACGCGGGACTCGCGGTGAACGTCTGGACGGTGGAGACGTGGTACCAGACCGACCGGCTCGCGGCGGCCGGCGTCGACGGGGTGATCGCCGACTACTCGACCGTGCGAGAGCGGTGAACGGGGAGGCCGTGAACGCGGGAGGAGAAGTTGCCGAAATCGGGGAGGGTGATGGGTGTCGCAGTCCGCTTATCGCGCCGCCAGCCAGTCCGCGAAGCTCCCGGTGAGGAAGTCGGCGTAGTCGACGAGCCCGAGGTACAGCGAGACGATCACGACGATCACGATCGGGATCCGGACCGCCCAGAGCCACGCGTCGCCGAAGCCGCCGAGGCTGCCGATCCCTTTCTCCAGTTCGTCGCGGGCGAGGTCGGGAATCACCCACCCGACGAACAGGGCCAACAGCAGCGAGCCGAGCACGAGCAGGATGCCGTCGGCGAGCTTGTCGTACAGGTCGAGGAAGATCAGGTCGATAGTCACCGGCACGCCGAGGAGGAAGACGGCGACGCCGACCGCGACCGATGCCGGGATCCGGGCGACGCCGACCTCGTCGATCAGGTACGAGACGAGCACTTCGAGAATGCTGATCGCCGACGAGAGCGCCGCGATCCCGACCATGCCGAAGAAGACGACGCCGAGGATCCGGCCGCCGGGGATCCCGGCGAACGCCGACGTGAGGCTCACGAAGATCGCGCCGGGACCGCCCGTCCCGGGCTGGATACCGACGGAGAAGAGCACCGGGAAGACGACGAAGCCGACGAGGACGGCGACGAGCGTGTCAAGCGATGCGATGATGCCGGCGTCAGCAGCGAGGTTCCGGTCCTCGCCGAGGTAGGAGGCGTAGGTGATCATCACGCCCATCCCGAGCGACAGCGTGAAGAAGGCCTGCCCGGCGGCGGCCGGCAGGATCTCCGTCCAGTTGGCCGCGATCGTCCCGAAGTCGGGCGAGAGGTAGTAGCTGTACGCCGCGGTCGCGCCGTCGAGCGTGAACCCGTACGCGGCCAGCCCGAGGAGCAGCACCACGATCGCGGGGACCATGATCTTCACGCTCAGCTCGATGCCGCGCCTGACGCCGGCGGCGATGATGCCGATGACGAGCACCATGAACACGGCGTGGAACAGGAGCGTGTCGAGGCCCGTCGAGACCGTGCCGAACAGCGCGTTCGCCTCGGACGGATCGGTGAGCGTGAATCCCTCGGTGATGCCGATGAGGGTGTACCGGAGGAACCACCCCGCGACGACGCTGTAGTACGACAGGATGATGAAGCCGGTGACGACGAACAGCCAACCGGCGTACGACCAGACCCCGCTTCCCAGCTCCCGGAGCGCACCAACGGGATTCAGGTCGGTCCGGCGACCGATGACGAACTCGACGAGGATCGCCGGGAACCCGATCAGCGCGACGAACGCCAGATAGGTGATCAGAAACGACGACCCGCCGTACTGACCGGTGATGAACGGGAACCGCCAGATGTTCCCCAATCCGACTGCGCTACCGACCGCAGCGAGGATGAACCCCGCCCGTGTCGCCCATGTCTCGCGTGCCATGTGTGTACGAGACAAAATTCAGGACTGCTAAAAACGTGTCTCTCCGCCGCTCTAACCATTAACCATCGAATATGATCAATTGGTCACCTCTTCTCGAGCGAGCGGTTCGGCGTGTCGCGTCGGCTCCCGATCGGTTTCGCCGTCGCCCCGTCTGGGACCGTGAATTTAATAGCCGAACGGAAACCTCACGGGATATGGAACGCGTAGACGTCGCAATCGTGGGTGGCGGTCCGGCCGGGTCCTCCGCAGCGCACGCGGCCGCGACCGGCGGCGCCGACGCGCTCGTGCTCGAAAAGGGGGTTCCCCGCGCCGACCGCGACCGGCTCGGCCCCGACTCGACCGACGCCGCGGGCATCCTCGACTACTGGGTCGACATCATGGGGATCCACCCCGACGAGTTCGACGAGGGGGTCGTCCAGCGGGAGCTGACTCGCGCGGAGTTCCGCGGCCCGGACGAGTCGGCGACGCTCACGAGCACCGGGATCGACTCCTCGTACGACAACTTCGGCTACACCTTTCAGCGGGCCCGCTTCGACGACTGGCTCCGCGACCGCGCCGAGGACGCCGGCGCCGAGTACCGCACCGGCGTGTCGGTCCGCGGCGTCGACACCGACCCCGCCGTCTCGCCCGGGAGCGACGACCCCCGGCACGTCGTGGAGCTCGCCTCCGGCGACTCAGTCGGCGCCGACTTCGTCGTGCTCGCCGACGGCCCTCAGCGAACGGTGACGAACAGGGTGCTCGACGAGTACCTCCCCGCGGACGCCGCCGCCTCCGACCGCCTCGCGTCCCGGACGGCCAACCACATCGCGTATCAGGAGTACCGCCGCGTCCCCGAGGAGGTGTACGAGGAGGTGAACGACGCCATCGTCTTCTGGTGGGGCGTGATGCCCGGCGAGACCGCTTACCCGTGGATATTCCCGAACGCCGACCGAGTCTGTCGGATCGGGCTCACGATGCCGATCGGCCTCGACATCGACGAGTTCGACCGCGACGCATACGCGCTGCTCGACGCGGACGACGAGTCGATTCCGCAGGGCGGCGAGTACGTCCGCCGCCTCCTCGAGTGGCAGTACGGCGACGAGTACGACATCGACGAGGAGTTCCCCCTCGTCGATGAGGCTGGCAAGCGGAACGGCACCGAGACGTATCCGATCTCCTCGACGCGCCCCATCGACTCGCCGACCGGGGCCGGGATCGCCGTCGCCGGCGGCGCGATGGGCACCACCTCCGCCTTCCACGAGGGGGGCGACCACGTCGCGGTCCGAACCGGCGCGATCGCGGGCGAGCTCGCCGCCGCGGGCGACATGGCCCCCTACAACCGGCGGTGGAAGGAAGCGATCGGCGACGAGATCGTCCGGAACGTGACGATGGCGGACATGGTCGCGGAGTACGGTCCGGACGACTGGAACCGGATCATCGGCGCGGCCGACGCGATGCTCGCGGCGGAGGCCGGCGACGGACTGCTCTCGCACCCGTACCGCTCCGGCTGGGAGTCGGCGAAGCTCTTGGTGGGCTACAAGTGGAACAAACGGCGCGTGAAGAAGCACTACGTCGGCATCGACGAGAGCGAGTACGTCTACTGAGAGCGGGTCGCGCTCTGCGGTTCTCGGAGAGTCCTACCGAATGACCGGCGCGGAGAGCTCCCGCGGGTCGGTCGCGACCCCGTCGACATCGACCGGCTCGACCTCGTGTGTCGGCCACTGTCCCGTCTTGGTCAGCGTCTCGGTCAGATCGGGCGTCACGAGGTGGGTGTCCTCGCTTTTCGCTCCCCGGACGGTCGGATTCCACGCGTAGCCCATCGGCCACCGGACCGGCCGGTCGCTCTCGGGGGTAGCGATCCACTCCCGGCCCGCGAAGCCCGCCGCGCCGCCCTGGTGGTGTTCGCGCCACTCCTCCGCGAAGCCGACGGCCTCGTACGCCTCGCGGATCGCGTCGAACACGTCGCCGGCGGCGTCCGGTCCGTCGGCGTCGGTGAGGTCTCCGGCCGCGGCGGCTTCGGTTGCGGCGATCGCGGTCGCCTCGACGCGGGCGGCCGCGCGGTGACGCTCCTCCAGCCAGTCGGGGGCGTCGAACGCGACGGTGCGTGTCAGGGACGCGTACAGCCCGGCGCGCTCGGCGGTGACGGAGACGAGGGCGTAGTCGCCGAGCGCCGCGTCGCTCGGCGTGAAGTGGCGGTACCGTTGGGCGCGCTCCGCGCCCCCGACGAGCACGACCGGAGTGTCGACGTCGCGGGACGCCAGCGAGATGTCGATGCCGGCGGCGACCTCGTACTCCGGGTCCTCCGGTTCGAGGTTGCGGCAGACGGTCTCGACGGCGGCGGCGGCCTCGCGTCCGAGCTCGCGGTAGCGCTCGACGTCGTCCTCGGTGAGCGGCTGGCGGAGGCGGCTCCCGTCGACGCGCTCGAACCCCGGCACGTCGAAGTCGGCGGCGGCGGGCGTCGGGGAGCGCTCCGCCACGGCCTCGACCAGCGAGTTCGCGTGCCACGGGAACGACTCGACGGCGACGGCGTCGGGGAGTTCCTCGTCGGCGAGCCGGCCCGCCTCGATGTTGTCGGTGATCGCTCTGATCTCGCCGTCGTAGCCGGCGGCGGCGATCCCGGTGTCGGCGTCGGCGTCGACGACGTTGTCGCCGCCGGTGAGCCACGCGAATCCGTTCGGCTTGGCGAACCAGACCGCTTCGAGCCCGCGCTCGGCGAGATACGCGTCGAGCCTCTCGGTGCGGGCGGCGAGATCGACCATACCTGACGACTCTGCCCGAACCAGTAAAACCGGTCGAAACCGCTCCGATCCGCGGGAAACCCCGGCCCGAAACCGGAGAATCGGCTGACTGCGAACCCGTGCAGGCGACCGAAACGAAAGGTTCAATTATGTCCCCCGGATACGAAGAGATGCGTCAGTAAGCCCCTGCGGGTTGGTAGTCTAGTCCGGTTATGACACCTCCTTGACATGGAGGAGGCCGGCAGTTCAAATCTGCCCCAACCCACTTCTACTTCACTCCAGTTCGGTAGCGACCGATGTCCGACCAGGTTGTCGGAGGAGTGACCCTTTTCCCGAGTCGATCCGCGGAAGGTACAAGCCGCTCGTCGTGTAACGGTATGGCATGTCATCACCACTTGCGGACGAGCCGGTCGAGCCCGCAGACGAGGGAGCCGAACCGCTGACCGACGACGAGTACGCTGACCACCTCGCCGAGCTCGGTCCGGACTGGGAGGTCGTCGACGACCACCACCTCGAAGCGACCTACGAGTTCGACGATTTCGCCGAGGCGCTGGCGTTCACGAACGAGGTCGGCGAACTCGCCGAGGAGGAGTGGCACCACCCCGACATCCACCTCTCGTGGGGCGAGGTGGGGATCGAGATGTGGAGCCACGACATCGGCGGGCTCCACGAGTCCGACTTCGTGATGGCCGCGCGGATGGATCGGATCTACGACGCGTACGACGACTGAGTCGTGGGCAGTCGGGAGGGAGACGCCGAGTCGCCGCGGGCGGTCACCGCGTCGCCGTCGACTGGTTACCGAACCGCTCCGGCTGGCCGGCGAGGCAACGAACGGCTTTAAACCCCTCCCGACGGAAGTGGGAGTAATGAGCGCGAACGTCTTCCTGGTCCCGATTGACCCGGAGAACTTCGATCGAACGGTCCGGTCTGCGGTCGACCTCACCGAGTACGACGACCGGCCGGATGACCTCGCCGACCTCGACGAGGCCCGCCTGTGGGCCGTCGACGACGACAGCGGAAACGGCTCGACGTTCGAGCGGATGAGCGAGGGGGACCTCCTCCTCTTCTACCACGACGGCGAGTACCTCGCCACCGGTCGGGTGGGAACCACCTTCGAGGACGAGGACCGCTGGGTCTCCAGCACGTTCTGGACCGCGTTCCCGACGACGCGCGTGTACACCGTCACCGACTTCGCGGCCGTTTCCGCCCCGAAGCGTGCGGTCAACGCCATCTTCGACTACTCCAAGTCGTACACCCCCGGCTTCATGCGCGTCGCCGACAGCCGAGTGAACGCCGATCTTTCCTCGATCGAGTCCGCCATCGACCACTACTCGAAGCGGAACGCCTGATCCGACCGTCGGCGTTCGGCTCCGACCGCCTTCCCGCGCGGATCGGGGACCGACTTCGCTTCGATTCCCCGCTAAACCGCTTCCAACAGCGTCTCGTAGGCGTGCCCGTAGCGCTCCGCGACGCGGGCCGGGTCGCCGCGCTCGTCGCTCGAGAGCGCCGGCAGATCGACGGTCGCCAGCGGCTCGATCATCTCGGTGACGGTTCCGGTGTGCTCCTCCATCGTCCCCTCGCGCGGGCTGCCGGACGCGACCGTCCGCGCCTTCGCGTATCGGTCGCCGGCGTAGACGCGCGCACGACCGGGATCGACGACCGCCACCGCGTCGGGCGCGACCGGCCCCTCTCGCGGGAGCGCCCCGGCGATGTCCGCGTACGACTCGACGACGACGGGCACCGTCGCGGCCGCGACCCGCGCCGCGATCCGGTCGAACGCCGGGAGGTAGTCGGCCGCCATCACGTCGTTGAACGCCGCCACGTCGTCGACTCTGGTGGCCGCCGCGAGCGGGAGTCGGTCGGTGAGGCCGTCGGGGAGGAGTCCCGCCGCCTCCGCCGCCCCGTTGACGACGAACCGGGACCCGTCCTCGGTCGTCACCCGATCGCAGAGAAACGTCCGGTCCGTGTCGCCGAGCATCCCGGTCCGGCCGGGCGTCGGCCGCCAGAGGCGGTGGACCGGATTGATCGACTCCGGGGTGACCGCCTCGGGCCGGCGCCGCTCGTCGGGCACCGGCAGCGAGCGCGTGCTCGCTGCCGCGAGTCGCCGCGCGTCTTTCCCGTAGAGCCGGCCCGCATCGCTCGCGATCCGGTAGTCGTCGTGGTCGTACCAGTAGTCGTTGCCGGCGCGGGGTTTGACGCCGATCGCGTCGCCGGCCCGGTCGGCGAGGCTCGCCACCAACCCGGTCGAGAACGTCGTCTTGCCGGCGTCGACGCGGGCGCCGCCGGCGACGAGGACCACCGTCGCGTCGGATCGCTCCCGGCTCACGCTCCGTCTCGTAGGTCAGCGTTTTCGGCCTCTCCGTCGCTCTCTCCGCCGTCGACGGCGTGGGGCGCGACCCCGTAGTAGCCGGGACCGTCCTCAGCCAGCGGCTCCGCGATCACGAGATCGTCCGCGTGGGTCATCACCCACGGGATCGCCCAGTCGATCAGCACGGCCTCGGTGTCGGGGTCGATCTCGGCGTCGGGCTCCAACTCCTGTAGCAGCCGGGCGATCTCCGGGACCGTGTACATCTGATCGGGCTCGAACAGCTCCGCCGGCTCGTAGAAGTCACACGGATACGTCGCGTCGAACGTCGACTTCGGCTCGGGCATGGGCGCCGCTACGGCGTCGCGTCCGTAAACGCTGCCGATACGGGCGGCGACGAACCACTCTGCGGTCCGGGAGACGGCGCTAACGCTCTGTGGGTCGGGTGCGAAAAAATTCGGGGTTCGACGCGCGTCCGGGCGCGGTCCGGTGGAACGTTACTCGAAGAGTTCGACGGCCTGCTCGTAGCGGGTCGACGGCTCTTCCCAGTCGACGACCTCGAAGAAGTTGTCGACGAACTCGCCGCGGGCCGG